>CAYVKW010000020.1:0-19959 GCA_964452285.1 uncultured Pseudomonadales bacterium
TTAAATTATGCCGATAGTCAACTCTGGCTCCCCGACCTGGATTCGAACCAAGATTAACAGAGTCAGAATCTGTTGTGCTGCCATTACACTATCGGGGAGTTTCGTGATTTGTTCGTGTTTTTAGAGAACCTATGTTATAATAGTAACGGACTGTGGATATTATATATCAAAAACAAGTCTTTTGGTGAAGGACTGGACGATAAAAGTGGGAAGGTTCGTACATGTCAGAAAAAAAAATTCTAATTGTGGAAGATGATGTGTTGTTGGCGGAGCATTTACGCCGTTTTTTACGGGAACAATTAAAGGCTAAATGTGAATGGGTGATGACGGTGGACGGGGCACAAGAGTATTTAGATGAGAAAGGAGATTTTGATTTGTTAATTTTGGATCGTAAATTGCGTGATGGAGAGGGTTTGGAAGTTTTGCGATTGGCGAAAATAAATCTGGAAATGACACGCGTGTTAATTTTGACTGGTTTAGGACAACCAGAGGAAAGAGAAAAAGGACTATTGGCTGGGGCGAATGATTATCTGGTTAAGCCGTTTACTAAGGGGGAATTTCTGGCCAGGGTAAACAATTTACTACATTTACATAAAATAAATGAAAAAGCGGAATATTTTTTGACGGAAGAGTTTGTTTTTAAAACTGAAGAGAAAAAATTGCTTTATGACCAGAAGGAAGTGAGGCTAACGAGAACAGATTCGACTTTATTGGAATATTTTTTTCAGCATCGGAATTTTTTGGTGACTTGGGAAGAAATTGAGAGATGCTTATGGTCTGCTAATCAACTGGAAATTAATAAAGCAGCAATTGTGGCAGAAATTTATCGTTTGCGGAAGAAAATGGGTAGATTTGGAGAAAAATTGCAGACTTTTTATAAAGTGGGCTATCAGTTGATCATGACGGAAAGACCAATGCAAAGAATGAGTATGACTTGAGGAAGAATGCCCCAAAAAACATTGGTCGTGGAACGGTGAACATATTCGTGAAAGTGATAAAGAGGCTGAAGAACTGCGAATGAGTGATGAAAAAAAAGTTGTGTGGATTCGAGAATGTCGGGGAGAATGCCGAAAAAGGCGCCAAGCCAGATGGTCCAAGTGAAGTGAGAAGGGAGAGTTTGGCGCCAGAAAATCGCAATTAAAAGGGCGGCAATAAGTAAGTCAAGAAAAGCCAGAACGACAATAGTGTAAAAACGTTGTTTACCTGTGCGCATACCAGTGCCGGCGTCAAAATGTTGAACGTGATCAAGAAGAAAATGGGAGGCAAAAGCGAGAGGAATAAAAAGCCATGGCGAAGGCAAACAAGAAGCAATAAAAGCGCCGGTAACGGCGTGAGCAGCGGACATCATAATAAAATGTATTATAGCGGAAAAGTGTCAATTTGGCGAGGAGAACGAGAGAGGGGAAATTTTTTAAGAAAATGATGCAAATTAAAATGGGCAAAAGGTCAATGTGGACAATTTAAGCATCAATAAATTTAATGATTAAAATTGCTTTAATCTGGTGTGTTTTGATATCTTTTTGTACAAAAAATCGAAAAAATGCGGCTGAAGCAATCAATAACTTTTTACCCAAAATTAGTGACCTATAATTAATAAAAAAGTATTGACAAAGTGTCTTATAACTGTTATACTAACCGCAGTTCTTTAAAACAGAAATAAACAAAATTGAACAAGTAAAAACGACTAAATCAAATTTACTTGAGAGCTCGTACCTTATGCTTGAGCCTTTGTTCAAGCAGTATCGACTCGAGAGTAAATTTGGTTTAGTTTAAATTCAAGTTTGTTTATTTTGATTATCGGGACCGATAATAGACAACTGTCTGAAACGAAGCTTTTAGTTTGATCTAGTTATCAACTACTAACGTTCAGACGGTGACTATTATTGGACCGATAATCTTTGAGAATAGCGCTTACAAGTGGACAAGTTGGTGAGAAAATGCGGACAGACATTTTCGGACAGCGCCAATTTGTCCAAGTGAAAAATCCACTTAAAAGGGAAAATAAGCGCGAACAATTATAAGTAGATCAGAAATAGAAAACTGATCAGAGCGTCTTCCAGAAGAGAAGACAGAAAGGAGAAGGTCGATGTCCAGCGATCTCAAAAATTTTAGAATCGGGGAAAAGGTAAGTTACCCGCAGATTGTGTGCAATGAGGAAGGTGAACACTTGGTGCAAAATCGAGAGTGGCTAATTAAAACAATCTTTCCGGTAAGCCAACTCGCGATTTTGCTTGAAACTGGTTGTACTAAACCAGCCCAAGTGCAGGTTAGTCTAAATAGACTAGCAATGATGAATAGCTAAAAACATTGGAAAATGGAGGCAACGACGCCAAAGAAATTTGGCGCGTTGCTGTGTTTGGTGGAGGAAATTTTAACATTGAATTAAAAAGTATAATTAGAAAGTTATTTGTGGAAGGATTGGGATATCGTCATGAAGAAACCATGGCCGCAACAGACAAAAATAGAGATTACGAAATTGGAGAAATAGTAGTAGAAGACAAAATTGACGAGTTAAATCAAATGTCAATTGAAGAAATCAGAGAGACGATAGCGAAAATGCTAAGAGGTGAAAAATAATTTTAATTCTATTTATAAAATAAAGACTATGAAAAATCCCGATACAAAATCGGGATTTTTCATATGATGATAAGAAGGTGAAAGTGAAAAATGAGCAGAAGAGTTGACTAAGTGAAATGATTTAGTACAATTTTGGCACAATAAGAATTAAATTTGAGCGCTGATAAAGAATGCTTTAATTACTTGATGTATCTTGGAGAAAGGTGAGGGCGGTTTGCAGATCTTGAGGTAAAGGACTAGTGAAAGTGAGCGGCTGCTGCGAGACGGGGTGAGTGAAACTAAGACTCTGAGCGTGTAAAAACTGGCGAGGACACCAAAGCTGATCAATACGAGCTTTTTTGTGAGAAAGATAACTTTGATCGCCGACCAAGGGATGCTTGAGGTGGGTAAAATGGGCGCGAATTTGATGAGTGCGACCGGTTTTAGGCATGGCTTGAACGAGAGAAAAACCTTGATAGAGCTTGTCGAGCTCGCGTTTTTTGAGAGTGAGGTTTTGGTCGGGAAAAGAAGCGGCAAAATGTTCTTGGAGACGCGAAAAGTCAAATTGAGGCCAAGATTTTTGTACTTGATAAAGAGTGAGAGCAGTCCGGCCGCCGACAGCAGTAACAGCCATGAGTTGACGATTGCTAGGTTTGCGAGCTAGAGGAAGATTGATACGATCTTGCATTTTGTCGGCGGGAAAAAGTCCGTGTACAAGACAAAGGTAAGTTTTGCTAGTGGTGCGTTGACGAAATTGACTAAGTAGATGTAAAAGAGAAGTCGGGTTTTTGGCCCAAACGGTGACGCCAGAAGTGTCTTTGTCAAGGCGATGAACGAGGCCGCGGCGCTCTTGCCAAATGTCGAGCGGAGAACCAAATTGAGGATCGTAATCGGCGGGCAAAAGCGCCGCGGGAATCTGGTCGGAAAAAGTCTGGTGGGCGGAATCTAAGTATTGAGCGACTAAATCTTGCAAACTCAATTGATGATGAGTTTGGGCAGTGTTGATAATAAGTCCGGCTGGTTTATCAATTACCAAAATATCATCATCTTCGTAAAGAATGAGTGAAGGCAAAGCGGACAAGGAAATCGAAGGGAGTTTATTTTCGTTTGTGAACATGGAAGTGAAAAGAAGAATGTTTAATTAATAAAATCAGACCAAAAATCAATAAAAGTAAATCGATAATCCAATCGAGAGCAAAATCGGCGAAGAAAAATTGTGGAGGAGAGAAAATTAAAGTAAGTAGAGAAAAAGCACTGGAAAAAATAATGAAAATAAATAAAAGAAAGCCGGGGTCGGCGGAAGAACGACTGCCACGATACCACTTATAAGTGCGATAATTTTTTTCTAAATAATTTAGCCAGATGTAAAGGAGAAGAAAAAAAACGACATTGTAAAGTTGGATAGGATGGACTTTGACGGCTAAGTTTGGAAATGAAATGCCGAGTGGACCAGTGGTGAGATAACCGATACCGTCGCCAGCAAAAAAACGGCCGAGATTGGAAATAATGAGACCGAAACAGGTGGCTTGCGCCCAGTAATCCATGATGTCCAAGCGATTGATCTTGTAATGACGCAGCATGAGATGCAAGCTAAAGCCAGCAGTAATAATGGCAATAATAACGGAAATTCCAGGGTGAGAAAAGATATTGATCCAAGCAAGCGGTCGCCAGCCGAAATTAGGCCAATCAGCGATAACAAAAGCTAAACGTCCGCCAATAAAGCCATAGAGAAGAGCAAGAAGAAAAAAATCGAAAATCTCAAATTCTTTATAACTGGCATTAAGATGAAGGCGACGCCAAAAAACAAAAGTGCCAAAGAAAGCAGCAAAAAAAAGAAAAATGTTGATGAGATGGACATCAAAAAAACCAAAAAAGCTAAATGAAGCAAACATAAGATAATGATTATTATAACACGTTTGCCAAAGTGAAGGGCTCGCCATGACCTGGGCAGATAAGTGTATCTGGATGAAGAGTTTTTTTGAGGAGAGATAAACTATAAGAAAGTTTTTTGGCGTTGCCATAACTGAAGTCGGTGCGGCCACGGCTACCGTCGGCAAAAATCAAATCGCCAACAAAGGCAATTCTGTCTTCGGGAAAATAAAGCACTAAACTGCCAGGAGTGTGACCAGGAGTAGCAAGAATTTGACAAGAAGAAGACGAGAAGAGGTCGGTGATTGAAGCTTGAGAAGGGGCTTGGATTTGAGAGAGGGGAAGAATAGGATCACAAGTAGTGGCGCCAAAATGAAGAGCGGTTTTCTGAGCACGTTGATATAAAAAGATATCTTTTGAATCAAGCCAAACAGGCAAAGATTGTTGGCGAGTGGCGAAATTGAGGAAAAGCGGCAGGGCGCCACAGACATGATCACAGTGACCGTGAGTAAAGAAAAGCGCTTGTGGCGCCAGCTGCAATTGGAGTACAGTTTCACTGAGAAAGTCACCCTCGTCCCCAGGATCAACAATTAAGGTGTGACGAGAATTTTTTTCCGTCAGGAAATAACAGTTGGTGGGCATTGGTCCGACGGAATAAAGATGAAGTTCAAAATGAGGAAAATGATCAAAAAACATAAGTTTTAAAAACCCAAAAAGAGATTCTGGAAGAAAGCTAAAGCTGGAGTGATTAGATAGTTAATTGGAGCGACGCGACTAAAAATAGGTAAGATAAGGAGAAAGGCGACGATAATGCCGAAGCGATGATTGAACTGATCATAAGCGGATCGAGTAGAACTGGGAAGAAAAACGCGAAGAATGTGATGTCCATCGAGAGGATAGAGAGGCACGAGATTAAAAATGGCCAGACTTAAATTGACACTGAAAAGCGTCACTAAAAATTGCAAAAAAGGCATAGGTAAAGAAAATGGCGCAAAACGGAATAAAAGCCCAAGGAGAGCGGCAAGGATAAGATTGGTTAGAGGACCAGCGGCGGCGATTATAGCGCCGTCTTTAACTGGATCTTTGAGATTGTAGGGATCAAAAGCGACTGGCTTGCCCCAACCATAGCCAGTGGCTAAAATTAGAATGGTGCCCCAAGGATCGAGATGACGAAGGGGATTGAGACTGACTCTACCAGCCAAGCGAGGATTGGGGTCGCCAAGTTTGTCGGCGGTAAAAGCGTGAGCGAATTCATGAGTAACTAAAGCAATGAGAATGGCGAGGAGAAGAAAAACAAAACCAAGTGGATCAGCTTGAATACTCTGCCACCGCTGACCGTTGAAAAAGATTTGCACTAGAGCAATAATGATAAAAATAGTAAAAATAGGTGAACGATTGCGCATAAGGAGATTATAGCACAGGAAAGTGTGGTATAATAACGGTTCTTCTTTAGTAAAAGAAAGTGTAGAAAGTAAAAATATGACAAGTTTTGCGGTAAAATTTCCAACAGTGGCGAGTTTTGGTCACACTGTGTCTCATGCAAAAAATCGGAAGAATCGCGCTTTTAAGTATAATTTACAAACAGCGACAGTGACCGATGAAAATGGCAAGAAAATCAGAATGAAAGTGCCGGCACGGATGATTCGGACGATGAAAAAACATGGAGTGTTAAAAAGTGGAGTAGAGAAAAAATCAAACTAAATTGATTTTGGTTAAAAATTGATAATTTTGGAAAAGCCGCTTATATAAGCGGCTTTTTTGGCTTTTCGCCTTCTAGTTGAACAAGATCCAAAACGAGTTGAGAGCGAGAATCTAAATGACAGGCAAGAACCTTGAGTCTTTTGCCGGCTGAGGTGAGAGTCCAAATTCCTGGCCAAGGAGAATAGGCTAAAAATTTGCGATAAGTGAGAGTGGGATTGACTTGGAGATCGGCGATAAAACCGTCGGCGCGAGCGAGGCGAGGAGCGAGCGTGGGAGTACCGTGCTGAGGAGTTAAAGCGATTTTGCCCAAGGCAAAATCGCTTAAAAGTGCAGGTAACTTTTGAGCGGCTAAAGCAAAAGCGAAATCGTAATATTGAGTTTTGTTCCAAGTGGGAGAAACGGTAAAAGGAATTTGCGCTAAAAGATCGCCGGCGTCCATGACTGGAGAAATTTGAATAAAAGAAACAGCAGAAGTGGCGTCACCGGCAAGAATAACGGCTTGACCAGGAGAAGAGCCGCGATACTTGGGTAAAGCAGAAGGATGAATATTGAAAGCTAAATATTTAGGTAAAGCAGTGAGAGCTTCAGGAATAAAATAGCCAAAATCGATGACTAAAAGAAAATCACAAGCAGGCAAAGAAGCAATGAAAGCGGGAGTTAGTTTTTTGTCATTAAAAAAAAGCGGTAAATGATTTTCTTGAGCAAAAATTTCGCTAGCGGTGGGCTGAAGAATTTGTTGGCGACCAACAGGACGAGCGGGCGGAGTAATAATGGCAACACAAGTAAAACCGGCTTGGATTAGCTGCTGCGCGCATAAGACACCGTATTGCGTGGTGGAGGCGAGAATAAAAGTGTAAGACATAAAAATAATTCTTGCAATGAGAGCTAAAATTTAAATGAATTGACCAAAAAGCTGATAAAAATCTTGAGTGCTAATTTGTTTCAGATCTCCGTTAATATCTTTATATAAAGGTAAATTTTTGAGTAAAGCACGGTCAATAAACAAAATGCCGTCCAAATGATCAATCTCGTGTTGTAAAACGCGAGCAGGAAAACCGTTTAAGCGAACTTTTCTTTCGATGAATTGATGAGTGGAGGGCGAGAATTCTTGATAAGTAATTTCGATCCAAGTATAACGATAAACTGGAGCATAAATTTTGGGCACTGATAAGCAACCTTCCAAATCGTCATTTTTGTTGGCAGGAGAACGCAAAGTTAATTCTGAACTGTGAGCGGTGATAATAGGATTGAGATAATAAGTTAAAAGTGATTGTTTTGGATGGTCTGGATGAGGTAGCTTAGTGGCTAAAAAACGGTAATTGTAACCAATTTGCGGAGCTGCGAGTCCGACACCAATCTGGTTGTGCATTAAGGTACGACCAACTTCGTCAAGCAGACGAGTTAAATGTTTGGTAGAGGGCGTCAAAGGTTCACTTTTTTGTCTTAAAACTGGATTGGGAGCACTAATTATTTTCATTTGGGGATATTATAGCAGAAAAAGTGGCTAAATGGGCGATTTCTTGAGTAGCAGTAGTATTTTGCCCGTCAATATAATCAAGAATAAATTGGTAATGTGCTTGGGCTAAAGCATAATTTTCTTGTTTGGTGGCAAGTTGAGCGGCAAATAAACGAGCTTCTAAATAATGCGGACGAAGATCAAGAGCTTGGTTAATGGCAGTAATACAAGCTTCTAAGTTACCGAGCTTGCCTTGCAAAAGAGCGTGAAAATAGTAAAGTTTGGGATCGGTGGGAGAAAGTTTGATAGCGGTATCAATGGTTTCTTGCGCGAGCGTGAGTGCTTGAGAATCAAGAGCTGAAAGAGTATTAAGCGTTTGAAAACGAGTTTTGTAAAGATTGAGATGAACAGGATTCTCACTAAGAGCGAGATTACTCAAACGTAAACTTTCGTTGGCAATGAGATTAATATCAGTGCTATCGGGCTTTTTTTGGCTTAAAGCAACAGCGTATTGAGCGTAAAAATTGGCTGTGTCAGAGAGATAAAGAGGTTCTTTGGCTTGCGAGAGGCTAATGGCAGTTTGGCAATAAGTGAGTGTTTGAGTAACTGAAACACTGCCGGCAGAATTTTTGCATTGGGCGTAATTAAAATCGGCGCGCCAATAGGCCCAGAGTTTATTGAGAAGAAAAATAACAATTAAAATAAGCATGGTAAAGGAAAATTTCTGACTGGGCATGAAATTGGTGTCAGCGGGCAAAGAAGGAAGAGCAAAAGCTTTGAATAATGGTGATTTTTTGGTAAAAAGTGGAGAAAAAAGGTGGGCGGAAAAAGCGAAATAAAGAAATAACAAAACTTGAACAGTAACAGTAGAAAAACCGAAAAAATTGGTCAGACTGAGGGCAAGTAAACCGCTGCTGAGACCAATGAGAAGAGGAGAAGTTTTTTCTTGATACAAGTAACGGAGAACAAAAAAAGCAAAAACACCAAAAAGACTAAGATAAGCTAATAAACCAAAGGTGCCGGTGTTGGCAGCAAAATTTAAAAACTCATTATGAGCTTTGTTGTAAAGAAAATCCCATTCGCTGGTCCAATTGTGATCGGTGGGGCGATAATTGTAATAACTATAAGCGAAAGTTTCGGTGCCAGTGCCGAAAAGCGGATGAGCTTTCCAGATATCGAGAGCGCCTTGCCAGACGATTTTTCTAATATCAGCGGAATCAGTAATATTTAAATCTAAATTTTTTAATGATGCTGGAATCTGCTCTGGAAGAGGATGGAGATTGGCGGGGAAAGAGGAGTTGGCGCTGTTTGAAAGAGAAATAGGAGAGGGCGAGGAAGAAGTGGGTGTGAGCTTGGTGACGTCGGCTTGGGCGCTGGCGGAAGAAACTAATTGGAATAAACTGGGTGTGTATTGTGTGCCCCAGATTAGTGAAGGAATCAGGAAACCGGCAAAAGTGAGAGCCAGCGCCATGATTTTGGAACGGGAGAATTGTTGATGACGCCACCACGAAAAAAGATAAAGACAAACGGTGAGCGTAAAACCGGCAAAAAAAGCGAGAATACCAGAACGAGAGCGAGTAAAAATGAGGGCGCAAAAATTCAAGTAAACGCTCAAAATAATAATTAGTAAATGAAATTTACTCAAGTGAATTTTTGCGTTGAGATGGTGTAAACCAGCGGCGAGTTTATTTTTGATTGGGATAAGTAAACTGAGCTGGTCAATAATTAAGGCTGCGCCAAGACCAATTAAAGTGACGTTATAGGCGGCGAGCCAGTTTGGCTGGCCGAAAGAAGCAAAAACTCTGGTTTGTACATCTTGAATCCAGCAACTAACATCAAATTTGCCTTTGATAATAAAACAACTAAAAGAATGTCCAAAGTGCTCGCCGATAGCATAAAGACTAACCAAAATACCGCTGAAAAAAAAAGCGAAAATAAAATTGGTCCGAGATTTTTTGTCCATATTATTGACAAAAGCATAATAGAGAACAAGATAACAAAGAGTGGACAAAAGACCACCATTAAGGCGAGTGTAATAGCCAAGAAAAGAAGTGCGCGGATGAATAGATAAAAGCGTACTAATAATTTGCGAAAGCAAAAAAAGAACTATCGGCCAATCTAAAACGGTGCGTTGGAAAATAATCCGTCGATTAGTAATCATGCGAGCTAAGTAAGCGCCGCCAATTAAAATGGTAGCGGCGTAAACGAAAAGCATTTTATTGAATTCAAAAAGTTCGTCAGAAAGCCAGCAAAAAACAAAGGGTAAAAAACTGATAAGAATAATAAAGCTCCAATGAATGAAGTTAACCAAAAAATGGTCAAGTTTGTTAAGAGTAATTTTCGACATGAAGAACTATTATATCATTAATTTTGGCGTTGACTGAAATTAATAACTTGAGATGATTATGATATAATTTGAGAGAAAAGCGATGAAAAAAAAATTGGGCAAAAAAAATCCGTGGTGGCAGAGTAGAGTATGGTTTGTATTTTTGGGAGTGATTTTTTTTGCCCAAGTGATAATTATGAGTTGTCGCCAAATGGATGCAATGGATGTGGGTTACCAAATGGCTTTTGCTCGTCTAACACGGCAAGGTCAATGGCCGCAAACAGAACCGTTTACTTTCACTTCTAATTTACCTTATGTGTGTTTAAATTGGCTTTTTGATAATATGGCATTATCATTGTTTAATTTTGGTGGTTTTATAGGCATGTCATTGTATCAACCGGTAACAATTTTACTGGTGTTTTTATTGCTTTACATCGGAGGGAGAAAAATGTGGCAAGTGCAATGGCGGCCATTTATGTGGCTGGGACTTTTGGCTTTAGTCGCAGTGCAGTTTCGATTTGGAATGTGTTCAGAACAAATGGCGATAATTTGGGCGGTAATAGTTTTGCTAGTGAATGAGAAATATAGACAAACTCAAAATGGAAGATGGCTAATAATTTTGCCGATAGTGCAAGTATTATGGATAAATACTCAAGCAACTTTTCCGCTAGCGTGGTTGATTGTGGGAAGTTATTTTTTGGCGAGCTGGTGGGAAAATCGCCGTTTAGATTGGCGATTGGCTGGAGTGGGAGTGCTAGTGGTGGCAGCTAGCTGGTGCAATCCATACGGTACAAGCGGAGCGATTTTCCCATGGCAGTCTCTATCTTGGTTTGGAGGTGACGATTATTTCAAAAATACAATTTCTGAGTATTACAGTTTACCAAAATTTATTACTGAAAATCATTTGCCGATTGCTGGTTGGTGGAAAGGCTCGACTGAGTGCTCTATGTGGGCTTTGTTGCTCTATATATTAGTATTAATGGTAACTTATATTGGAAATTATAAGCGAGTGGAAAAACCACAGTGGTTTTTAGCAACGATTCTATTGGTGATGACTTATCAGACGAATCGAATAGCAATTTTTTTGGTGCTTTTGACTTTTTTACCCTTAACTAAAATGTTGGGAGAAGGAAAAGAAGGGCTTGGATGGATATATAAATTGATAGGAGTTGGCGGCAAGCGGTGGCAGCGTGGTTATTTACAAATGAAGATTTTTTATTATCAAAAATGTCACTGGGTGAGTGACATATTGTGGTTAATATTGGTGAGCGGACTGAGTTTGGTGATTATAAATAATCAATTTTATGGGATTAATGTTTCACATTTTGGTTGGGGATTGCAAGAGAGCGTGGTGCCATATCAAGCAGTGCAGAAAATTGCTACTGCAGGCTGGACGGGCAAAATTATCAATGAATACTTGTATGGTGGTTGGCTAGCTTTTGCGCAGGCAAATCCGATTTATATTACTGGTCATCTGGAAGTGATGGGAGAAAAATTGTATCGAGAGAGCGAATATATCCAGACAGAGGGAAAAGTAAAGGCGCTAATTCAAAAATATCAACCGGCAATGATTTTTTATCGCCTCTCAAGAGATGAACCTTATACCACGATTTACCAAAATCTGAAAAAAGAAAAATGGCAGTTGGTTTACGTGGATAGAGTGGCAGTGATTTGGATGTCGCCGGAAGAAATGAAAAAACAGGGTGTACAGGAAATGAATTGGGATGAATTAATAACAGCGCAAAATCTGAAAAGAGACTGGAGCGATGAAGAAATGAGAGCGGTAATTGAAAAAGAATATCGACGACCGGCGATTACGGATTTTGCGCGGTTTTTGAATCAATATGGAGTCATTTCAAGATGGGCGACATTATTGAACATTTTGGGTGACTATGAACGTTCTAATATTATGATCCTCAATTATTTTGCTCAGACTGAAGATTATGATGAAGCTATGTACCAAGTAATGATGAATAATTATTGGCACTTAAAGGACCAAAAGTACTTGGAGATGGCGGAGAATAGTTGGCAGAAGACACTGGAAAGAGTGGAAAATAAGTAAAAAAATGAGCGGTCAATTTTGCTGAGAACATATTATTTGCATTTATAATTTTTTTTTGCTAAAATGGGGGTAAGAAAAGTTTGAAAGGTAAATATGACAGGTAAAACAAAGGGAGAAATTTCGCAAAAGTTGGAAGATCAGAGTATTTTTGATTTGGTGGGTGACACTGATGGGACGGCGGCGGAGAGGGAAGAATTTTTAGATGATTTGCAAAAAGTGGTTTGGGATGATTTTTTGGATAATGATGTGGAATTATTATTAACCGATGAAGAAATGAAACCTTTGGAAGAAATTGTGGGTCGACCAAATGTGGATATTATCCAAAAACAACAAGAAATTGTCAGTTATTTAGAATCAAAAATTCCAGATTTGGAAGAAATTATGCTGGAAAAGGCTTTGAAACTAAAGGAGGATTTATTAATGGAAAGAATGTTAGCAATGGAACAATTTTTTGCTGATGATAAAGTAATTTTGGAGAAAATTAAAGAAGCGAGAAGATTGGCGGAAGAAGGCAAATATTACGACGTGATTGTAAAATTGTACGAAGTGGAAAAAGCAAAAACCACAAAAAAATAAATCAGAAGTAAGAGATTTTTTTTGATATCAGCGCTTATTTTTGCTCGCGAGGTGAAAAGTGGAGGGCTAGTTTGTCATAATTTTGTCATAATTGGGAGTGATAATTCGTCAAGATAAGGTGAAAGGGAGAGTAGGGGAGGAAGCGCAAAATGCGGACGGAAGAAAAATGGATCGTGGGTCTTTTAATGTGCGCGGAGCCGCAAGTGGGAGCGATGGGCATTAATAAATTGGGCGAGGAATTAGCGGCGGAGCGTGGCGATTGGAGTGATTTTTGGCACGATAAAAGAGCATGGATGAGAAAATTGGCGTGGTCGGAAGCAAAGATGGCAGCGGTGATGAAAATAGGAGAGCGTTTCGGCCAAGGGGAAAATCTACAAACTTATTTGCAAGAGAAAAAAATAAGTTTATGTGTAAAAGAAGAAAAAGATTATCCTGCTTTACTGAGATTAATTCATGACCCGCCGCAGGGATTTTTTTATCAGGGAGATTTAAAATGTTTACAAAAACCGATCTTGGCAGTAGTGGGGACAAGAAAAATTAGTTTGTATGGAAAGCAAGTGATCAAAAAGTTATTACAAACACCTTTAAATTACGTCACTATTACTTCTGGAATGATGACGGGTGTGGATGCGCAAGCGCATGAGCAAGCTTTGAATATAGGTGCGGCCACAGTGGCGGTATTAGGATATGGTTTGGAGTTGACGTGGCCGCGTGCAGTGACGAATTTACGGCAAAGAATTTTGGAAGCAAATGGTCTGATAATGAGCGAATATGCACCTTGGAGCGCGCCAAAAACATTTCGGTTTCCAATGCGAAATCGAATTGTAGCGGGCATGAGTGTAGCTACCATAGTAGTGGAGGCAGCGAAGAAAAGCGGCAGTTTAATTACGGCTGAAATAGCAGTAGAAAATGGGAGAGAGGTAATGATTGTGCCAGGATCTATTTTTTCGGAATTAAGCAACGGGACTACAGGATTAATGAAAGAAGGGGCGACAGCGGTAACAACGACTGAAGAAATTATGACCGTAATAAAAAATTCTTCTTGGTTAAATATGGTTGAAGAAAACGGCGGCAATAAGTGGGAGTGGAGAAGCGAGAGAAGAAAGAAAAGAGGCGGAAATAGGGGGAGTGAGAGCGATTTTTTGCGGCGGCGAGCGAGTTTGACGGAGCCAGCGCAGCTGGCGATTTATGATTATCTGCAAAAAATCGCAATGTCGATAGCGACTGAAGAATTAGCGGAAAATTTAAAAATATCAGCAACGGAAACAATGGTAAACTTAAGTTTGTTGGAATTAAAAAATATGGTGATACAAGATGAAGCAGGGCAGTGGCAAATTGAGGTTGATTAAAAAATTGGTTTGGAGAAAAGAGAAACTTTGGTTATAATAGCAGTCTTATGAAATTAGTGATTGTGGAATCGCCAACAAAAGCACGGAAATTGAGCGGTTTTTTGGGTGGTGATTATAGAGTAGAGTCGAGTGTTGGTCACATTGTAGACCTGCCTTCTTCTGGAATTAATGTCGACATCGAACATGGGTTTGCGCCAAAATACGAAATTATGCCGGATAAGAAAAAAGTGGTGGCAAACCTGAAAGCTTTAGCAAAAAAAGCGGATATTATTTACTTGGCTTCAGATCCTGATCGTGAAGGAGAAGCGATTGCTTGGCATTTGCAGAATGTATTAAATGGGAATTTGGAAGAAAAAGGTAAACCGACGCAGAAAAATGACTTGCATGATAAGTTTGTGCGAGCGACTTTTCATGAAATTACCAAAGAAGCAGTGTTAGATGCGATTGCTCATCCTGGAGAAGTGAAAATAAGCTTAGTGAACGCACAGCAAGCAAGACGAGTTTTGGATCGATTGGTAGGCTATCAAGTGTCACCGATTTTATGGAAAAAAATTCGTCGAGGTTTGAGCGCAGGACGAGTGCAGTCAGTGGCTTTGCGGTTAATTGTAGAAAGAGAAAAGGAAATTATTGCTTTTGTACCAGAAGAATTTTGGGAAGTAGGAGTGGTTTTAAGTGAAAATGAAAAACATGGCGAGCTAAAATTGGCTCAAGAAAAATTGAAAGAATTGGTGAGCAAAAATAATTTAACCGAGGGCTATTTTTGGGCAAGCGTCATAAAAGCATCGGGGAAAAAATATGAACCAAAGCAGGAGAGCGAGGTGCGGGGAGTAGTGGAAGATTTGCGGGCAGCCAATTACGAAGTGACTAAAATAGATAGAAAAGAAAGAAAAACTTCTAGCTATCCACCGTTTACCACTTCTACTTTACAACAAGCGGCGGCGACTAGACTGGGAATGACAAGTAAACAGACTATGAGTGTGGCGCAACAGCTTTATGAAGAAGGTTTGATTACTTATCACCGGACAGATTCGTTTAATTTGGCGCCAAAGGCAGTGACAATGGCGCGTGATTATATTGGTGCGACTTTTGGCGCTAAATATGTGCCTGCGAAAGCACGCATTTTTGCGACAAAGAGCAAAAATGCGCAAGAAGCGCATGAAGCAATCAGAGTGACAGATGTAAATTTGCAAGAATTACAGGTAGGGAAGTTTGCGAGATTTGGTGCGGCTCACGCTAAACTTTATGATCTAATTTGGCGTCGGTTTGTAGCGAGTCAGATGAGTGAAGCAATATCTGACCAAACGACGATGATAATAAAGGCGGAAAAAGGGCAGAAAAATTATGAACTAAAAGCAATTGGCAGCGTGAAAAAGTTTGATGGCTGGACTAAATTGTTTTCACACAGTGAAGACAAAGTGCTGCCAATGTTGCAAGAAGGACAAAAAGTATTTTTTGGTCAAGAATTGGCGGAACAAAAGTTTACACAACCGCCGGCTAGATACAATGATGCCTCAATTATTAAAAAAATGGAAGAACTGGGCATTGGTCGGCCTTCTACTTATGCTTCAATTATTTCGGTGATTTTGGATCGTGGTTATGTGGAAAGACAACAAAAACGTTTTTTTGCAACCAGCGTTGGTATCACGGTATCAGATTTTTTGTGGAATAATTTGAGCCAGTTTGTGGAATATGATTTTACGGCTAAAATGGAAGATGAACTAGATGAAATTGCTAGAGGAGAAAAAAATTGGACTGCAGTATTGGGAGCATTCTATACGCCGTTTTCACAGAAAGTGGCGGAAGTGACGGAAACGGCTGAAAGGGCAAAGGTGCCAGTGGAAGAAACCGGAGAAATGTGTCCAGAATGTGGGGCAACGGAGGGCGGTAAAATTGTGATTCGAACTGGCAAATATGGCAAGTTTAAAAGTTGTTCTAGATTTCCAGACTGTAAATACACGCAAAATATGCAGGAAGTGATAGAAGGATTAAAATGTCCTTTGTGTCAAAAAGGTGGCGTGGTGATGAAGCCGAGCCGATGGGGAAAGAACTTCTATGGTTGTTCTGATTATCCAGAATGTAAATGGGCGAGCTGGACAAAACCAGAACCAGGAATGGCAATTACGGCTGAAGAATGGGAAAAAATGCAGGCGGAGAGAGAAGAAAGAAAACGCTTGCGGGCGGAAAAGTGGGCGGCAAAGAAGCAAAAATCAGACGCGGTAAAAAAGAAAACGCGTAAAACGGCAGCGACGACGAAAAAAACTGTAAAGAAAACTAAAACGACCAGGGTGGCGAGAGCGACTAAGACCACAAAAGCAACAAAGACTACAGCAGCAAAAACTTCTAAAACTGTGAAAGCGAAAAAAACAGAAAAATAAGGTGCAAAAATGGCAAAAATTTTGACTTATAAGCAGCTGCAGAAAATTGTGCAAGCTTATCGTGATTTGGGAAAAAGAATCGTGCTGACTCAAGGTACTTATGATTTAATTCATGTCGGTCATGGTCGGTATTTGGAAGAAGCGAAGAAATGCGGTGATATTTTGATTGTGGGGGCCGACAGTGATGAAAAAGTGAAACATCGTAAAGGTCCACGTCGGCCTATAGTGCCGGAAGAAGAAAGACTAGAAATGCTTTCTTATTTGGAAAGTGTGGACCATGTGGTGCTTAAACCGCTGACAGCAGAAAAATGGTCGTTGATAAAGTTGGTACAGCCGGATGTATTAGTGGCAACAAAAGCGACTTATGATAAAGAGGAATTACAGGAATTGCAAAAGTTTTGCGGTGAAGTAAGAGTCTTGGCGCCAAAAGCTACGACTTCGACGAGCGCAAAAATCCGACTGGTGCAAATGGGAGCAGCGGAAGAATTTAGCGAGAAACTCAAGAAAAAAATCATTAAGCAAATGAAAGAGATGGTGGACGAATTAAAAGTGTAAAGGTCAAAAAAGTGAAGAGAAAAGAAATGGATAAAGAGAAAGAAGAAGGAATAAGACGAGCTTTTTTGATCTATATGCCGGTTTATCATCGCGGTTGGCAAGAGTTTTTTGCTCGTTTTCCAGATGTAAAAGAAGTAGTATTACTAGATCCTAAAGATTTGCGGGAGTGGGCGCCGACACATAAAGATCTGCACGGCTTGGAGGTGGAGGAAAATCGACAGATTTTGCAAGGATTGGGGAGATGGGAGAAAGTGGAAGTGATGACGGAGGCGCTGGTAAAAAAATGGCAAAAAATGAAAGATTTGGAGATCATTATAAGTAGCGATGAAGCGGTGGAACAATGGCTGGAAAAGAAGTTGGGCAAGAAATTAAAAGTGAACAAAAGTGATTGTTTTTTGCGTTGGACCAATAAAAAGTCATTGGATCTTTTTGACGTGAAAGCAGATGAGACAATAAGTAAAAGCGAAATAAAAACGAAACTTGCTGAATTGATAAAGGAAATGGAAAAAGAAGGACAAAAAAGTAGTGACTGGTGGAGAAGGGTAGGCTGTGTATTATTATTGCCTATGGGCGAGCGGATTTTGGCTCACAATGCACATTTACCAGAAGCACAAACGCCCTACATTAACGGCGATGTGAGAGCGCAATTTCACAAAGGAGATCACTTTGAATTGACAACGGCGATTCATGCAGAGGCGAAAGCAATCGCCGAAGCAGCAAAAAAAGGTTGGCAAACTGAAGGGGCAGAAATGATGGTGACGGACTTTCCTTGCCCAGTCTGTGCGAAATTGATTGGTCAAGCGGGTATAAAAACAGTTTATTATCGTCAAGGTTATGCGATGCTGGACGGAGAAATAGTTTTAAAGGCTTTTGGAGTGAAATTAGTTAAAATTCTTGATTAAAAGCCGAATTGCTGGCCGAAAAGGAAATCGTATTGCCAGAGCCAATGTTGGTTTTTTAATTCTTGTAAATTGGGTGATAAAGCGTTGTTGGTAATGGTTTCTCCTGAAGGGAGAAGATTGAACTGAGTATTGTAGGCAGGCAATTGAGAACGAAGGTGTTCGAGAAATTGAAAAGTGGACGGAAGTGATTGCTGGCTAGTTTTTAGAATAAGAGGAGCGAGATGAAAAGCGCTAATGGTGTCAAAATTGGTTCCAGCAATGGCAGCAGCTTGAGTAGCTTCAGTAAAATTAGTGAGTGTGTTGGCAGTGGAGTTTTTCCAAATAAGGAAAGGAGTGCGCCAAGTTTCAGTGTGGTCAGAAGTGATATTTTGCATAAATTGATGGTCCAAACCCGGAAAATGATCACCGAAAAAAACGATAATGGTAGGCTGAGTTTGATTTTGATAATAAGTAATTAAATCGTGGAGCATGACATCTGCATCTTTGACACCGATAAGGTAATTGGCAAAAACTTGTTTGTCAGCAGGATTAATAGTGGCAGAAGTAGAAGCGACAGTAAAAGAATAATCTACTTGTTGATAGTCTGAAGCGGGAAAAACTTTGTCTTGATACCAGCCGTGATTTTCAATAGTGATGGCGAAAATAAATTTGGGTTGGGTGGGATTTTCTTGAGTGAGTGAAATGATTTTTTTGGTAACGTCGGAATCGGCGACAAAACCGACATTGTTAATGACGTCGGTTTTGTCGCTGCCACGAATGGTCAAAGGTAATTCGAAATCGCTAAGAGAGTGAAATTGCTGAAAACCTAAATAAGGATAGGCTTGATTGCGATTGAAAAACCAGGGTTCATTCGGGTGGATGGCAATAGTTTGATAACCGTTTTGGGCAAAAAGATAGGGGAGAGCGGGAAGAGGATGTGAAAGATAGCGATTGTAAGCAATGGAAGTCAAAGGATGAAAACTGGTGCTCATACCAGTTAAAACTTCAAATTCGGTTTCAGCGGTGCCTCCACCATAGGTTTTGACGAGCAGATAGCCGTGGTCAAATTGAGTTTGCAGATGGTCAAAGGTTGGTGTTAATGGCTGCTCAAAGCGAAGAGAATTAAAACGATCAAAGTCGACAAAAGATTCGTTCATGACGACAATGACATTGGGTTTAAGGCTGGCGGAGGTAGAGGCTAAAGTGGACGAATATTGATCGAGAGAATAAGCTTGAAGTAAGTTATTAATGGTTTTTTGCGAATAATTGCGAGGGCGATTGATAGTGTCAGAAAAAGTTTCGATGATGAGAGTAGGCAAAAAACCATGCTTGTTTTCTGTATCCCAAGTTTGTTCGCGAAAATGATAATCGAGGTGAAGAGCGGCAAAAGTTTGCTTAAGATTGAGAAAGAAAGTGCGCTGACTGATAAAGGCTATCAGAAATAAAATGGCTAAAAAGATAAAACGTGCAAGACTGAAATAGGGGCGAATTTTTTTTGGTGGAAATCTAATGATTAAAATAATAAAAAGAACTAAAAGAACGAGGGCGAGAAGCGCTTGAGGAAAAAGATAAATTTGATAACTATTACCGATGAAAAACGCTTCTCGCCAAAGGGTCAAATCGCTAAAATTAAAAAATTCGCCTCGGTACAGAACTTTGAAATAATTACTTAAACTAATCGCAAAAGTGACTAAGGAAAAAATGATTGTGGTCAGAAGAAAATTATTAGAGAGAAGAAGGAGAAAGGTATAAAAGAAAAAAATAACTAAATAAGCTAAGAGAAAATAAGGCCAATTATGAAAGATTTGGTTGAAAGTAGTACCAATGGATGGCTGTTGGATAAGTTCACTACAAAAAAGAAATAAAAAAGGGGCGAAAAAAAGCCAGTGCGGGGTGGAAAAATGAAAGCTGGAATTTTTTTTCGCCATGTATGAAATTGTAGCATAAAAAAACTGCAGAGAAATTAATAAAATGATGAAGGTCGACATCAGAAAAATGCTAACACGATGAATGAGAAAGAAAAAATGAGATGAAGAAAAACAAAAATGAAAAGTGCAGGAAAGAAAAATCTGTTATAATAGAAAGACTTGAATAAGTGAGTGGAGGCATCGCATAGTGGCCAATTGCAACAGGTTGCTAACCTGTACCGGTTCTCCGGTTCCTGGGTTCAAATCCCAGTGCCTCCGCCAAGTGAGAAAAAGGTACCGTTCGAAAACGGTCACCTGCGTTTCAAAAAAGTATTGGTAAATCAAT
>CAYVKW010000021.1:0-18636 GCA_964452285.1 uncultured Pseudomonadales bacterium
AGGTTTGTAAATGGAAAAAATAGAAAGGAGAAGAAAAGAAGAGAAGAAAGAAGAGAGGAGAGGAAAAACGAAAAACTGGCATGTAATTTGAAAATAAAAAGTGTTTTTATCAACAAAAGTGTCGAGATGATTTTTGTAATAACTATGGTTAAAGTTGTTGAGAAAATTGAAGAAATTATAAAGTAAAACTTAAATAACCAAATTGTTGAAGCAAAATCGATATTCAGCTTACTCTCGCCAATCTCATTCCCTTTTTCACTTAAAAATCGTTGTGTGTGTGTGTGTGTGTGTGTGTGTGTGTGTTACAACAATTTTGCTGGTTTGTCAAGAGATTTTGCTGATTTAATTGCATTTTTTCTCCTATTCTCTTATTACTAACATCAATTTATACCACTCCCTAAATTATACTTCATTATTTTAGCATAAAAATCAAGAAATTTGCAGGTTTTTGCTGTCATACTTATCTAAAACAAAAAAACTCGCAAGATGTAGCTGAGAATTTGCAAGTTTTTATTATTATGCTTACTTAACTTTGTTCTAAAACAGTATTTGAACTTATTCATCATCTTAATTATCAATACAGACAGTCAAATTTGAGAAAAAATTTCGCTGACTAGATCATTTTAGCTACATCGCTCACTCTTTTTTACCCCTCTCTATTCTTACTCCTTCATATTTTTAATGTCATTTTTTTTCTTAGCGAGTATGTCATTTTTATCACTAAAATCACCATTTACCTTTTTCTATGATTTTTGCCCCTATTTTTACCCTATTTTTCCTATGAATTAATCTGCCCCGTCTGATAACAAAAATTACACCCCATTTTTACCCTGATTTTTCACCCTATTTTCCAGTCTATTTTTGTCGCATCAACAATAATCCGCTTGATAAACTGATTTTTCACCCTATTTTCCAGTCTATTTTTGTCCCCATTTTTCATGTCGTTTTTAAAATTAAAATTTGACATACTTCCTCCACAAAAAACAATCTGTTTCTCTCTTCCTGTTTATCTCTTCCTGTTTCTCTCTTCCTGTTTCTCTCTCCCTGTTTATCTCTCCTGTTCCACAAAAAAATTTCTTTCACCTTTTCGCTCTTTTCATCTTGCCATTCTTCATTATCATCTTTTACCTCCTCATCAAACTCTTGCGTGTTTTTATCTCTTTTTCCCGACTAACTTTTCATGAACAGAAAACTTACCAAAAAAGTGCGCGTCGGCGACCTGGCTGTTGGCGGCGATGCTCCTATCTCCGTCCAATCTATGGTCAAAGCCGACGCCCATGACATCGACGCTTGCGTCGCCCAAATTATTGAATTAGAAAACGTCGGCTGCGATCTCGTCCGCATCGGTTTCCTCGATTTGGAAAGCGTGCGTAACATCGCCGCCATCAAAAAACGTATTCACATCCCGCTGGTTGCCGATATTCATTTTGATTATCATTTCGCCTTGGAGGCACTTGACCAGGGTATTGACAAACTTCGTCTCAACCCTGGTAACATCGGTGGAGTAGAGAACGTCAAAAAAATTGTTGCTAAAGCTAAAGAAAGACATGTTCCTATTCGTATTGGCGTCAATGCTGGCAGTTTACAAAAAGATTTACTGAAAAAATCTGGCGGCCATCCCACTGCCGCCGCCATGGTTGAAAGCGCCGCTTCCCACATTAAAATTCTAGAAGATTTAGATTTTGACCAAATTGTCGTTTCCCTCAAAGCCAGTGATGTTGAACTTATGACTCAAGCCTATCGTCTTTTTTCTCAACGTTTTGATTATCCCGTGCATTTAGGCGTCACTGAAGCTGGCGGTCCTTTAAGTAGCACTGTCAAATCCAGCATCGGCATCGGCAGTCTTTTGCTCGACGGCATCGGCGATACCATTCGGGTCTCTCTCACCGGTGACAATACCCAAGAAATTAAAATCGGCCGCGAAATCCTTAAACATCTCGGTTTGCGCCCAGAGCCCATTTTAATTTCTTGCCCCACTTGTTCCCGCACTCAGTGGAATCTCATTCCCACCGCCAGAAAAGTCGAAGCTTATTTACAAACTATCAATAAGCCCCTTAAAGTAGCCGTCATGGGCTGCGCAGTCAATGGTCCTGGCGAAGCCAGCGAAGCCGATATCGGTATTGCCGGCGGCAACGGTATGGGCATCATTTTCATTCACGGCCAAGTCGTTGCCACCGTTCCCGAAGATAAGCTCTACGATGAATTGGTTGTCAGAATTGCACAATTATAATTGCTTTCCAAGCACAAGAAATGTTTGGCGCTAATTATCCCCGTCTATCAAGCATTTAATCTTATAACAAAATATTATCAGTCTCTAAGTTTGATTGCCAATTATCACCACTTCCGATTTTAATTCCACCTCAAATTTTTCTTTAATCACCTTTTTAATTTCTTGAGTCAGCACTTTTACATCCGCACTTTTGGCGGCGCCCGCATTAACGATAAAAGCGGCATGCTTTTCACTCACTTGGGCGCCGCCTATCTTTTTCCCTTTCAATCCTACTTGCTCAATTAGAAAACCCGCTGGTATCGTTTCTCTCGCCGCAAATTGCGGGAAAAGTGCTCTCAATTTTGCCGTATTAATCGGATTTTGCCAAAAACAACCCGCGCTCGGTAAATCCAACGGCTGAGTCTCTTTTCTTTTGCGCGTACTTGCCAGCGCTTTTTCAGTTATTAGGTTGCTCTCCGCCAATCCTTCCACTTCTTGCAACTGAAAAAGCGCTTCCAAAATTATCACTTCATTTTTTTGAAACCAAGATTGCTCATAAGCAAAATCTAGTTCTTCTTTTGTTTTTGTTCGTACACCTTGTTCTTGCCAATCATAATAAGTCACTTCCAGCACTGTATCACTCAACAAGGTTTGATCATAATGAGAATTATTCCACAAAGCGCCCCCAATCGTACCCGGCAAACTTGTAAAACCTTCCCAACCACTTAGATCAGCTCGTACTGTTTCCCAAGCCGCTGCTGCCATTTTTTCTCCGGCCCACGCTTTTATTCTTCCAGCGCCTAATAACTCAATTGAGTTATTAGGCGCCAATTGTATCACCATCTCCAGCTCTTCGTCCGGCAGCAAGACATTCGTCAGACCGCCCACTACAATCGGTTTGACTTTTTTCTTTTCTGCCCACATTAGCGCTTCTTGCAATTCCCATTGATTATGCACCGCAAAAAACGCTTTCGTTCGGCCTCCAATTTTGAAACTACTTTTTGCCCCCAAATTTACATTTTCTTCCATCATATCTTTCATTATACTTGACAATTTTATTAAAATCATCAAAAAAACATTTTTCCGATCAATCCGCAATCATTTCATTAATCAAACAAACTCACCGGCGTTTTCGCTTTCCGTCGTCGTGGTTTTTTCGTCACCACTTCTCGCATCGGTTTTTTTCCCGCCTCCAGCCATTCTTGTCTTAATTGTTTCACTTTCCACATAAACAATTTCGCTCTACTTTGTGCTTTTGAATCTATCACAAAACGCAAAGCTTCTTCTATTAATCCTTCATTGAATCTTTTGCATAAACTCAGATAAATCGTTTTGTTTTTTTCATCACCCAATTCGCGCGCGATTTGCAAAGCTCGCAGTTGTTCTTTTGTACTCACTCTCTTATTTACTTCCACTTGAGCAAATCGCGCGCTTATTTCTCCCGCTAGCGCCGAAGCGCCCAGTCTTTCTAAAGCCATTTTTCCCACTCCTCCCACACTAGTGGCGCGATTTCCGTTTTCAGAGTTTGTAGTTCATTTTCATTGTAAGTCATCAAGACATAATCCATTCCTTTGATTTTTCTTTCACCGCCGCGTCCATCAATTCCGACTCGCGCTTGCGCAAAATCAGCGCTTTTCACTTTCGCCACGATGTCATTAATCCCATTGTGGCCATGCGGCGCTTGTCGACTCATTTTATATCGCCCAAATTCCAAATCTAAATCATCGTAGACTACCAATAAATCTTTTTCTGCACTCAAACGATAAAAATTTAATCCTGCCGCTACACTTTCCCCGCTTAAATTCATAAAGGTTTGCGGCAAAAGCAACATTACCTCTTTATCATGAACTTTTCCTCGACTCACTAGACCTCGAAACTTTTTTTCCATCTTCCAAGCTGGAAAATCTTGCTTTTGCCGCCACCAATCGACCAAAAGCGCGCCTGTATTATGACGAGTTTTTTCATATTCTTTTCCCGGATTGCCCAAACCTACCAAAATTTTCATATAACCCACATCTTAGCAACTTTTCCCCACTTGTCAAGAGAAAAAATTTGAGTTAAAATAGAACCAAGAAATGATCAAATTTTTTCTCATTAGTCTGGCGTTCCTTTTCACCAGCAGTCGTTTTGTCGCTGCCAATGGCTTACAATCGCGCTTAATTAGCAGTAATACTGTTCATTCTACTGCTGAGCAAAATCAAGTCACCAATTTCCAAATTGCTCTTCGTTCTCCTTATTCCGCACCCAATGGTAAATTTGAATTTCTCTTTTTCGCCGCTAGCAATGAAGCCAGTGCTAGCGACGGTCAAGCTGATTATGGCGCCTTTGATTTTGCCCATGCCACCGTCCGCTGTCCGACTGCTAATGACACTTTCAACTTTAGCACCGGTACTATTACTCCAGCCAGCATCGCTAATGTCACTTATAACAATGATTATTATCATTTGGTCACTTGCGATTATACTGGCAATGGCAATCAGGGCGACTTTGGTTTCACCAATAACAATCTTTTTGAAATTAACAATGTCATCAATCCTAAAAACGATCCCGCTCATAATCCGCGCGAATTTCTTTTTGCCCCCATTTGGATTCGCCAAATTAGTCAGAGTGGAGACATTATTTATCATCAAGCCGAAAACGTCACTTTGAGTCAAAATGTGCAGATTAGCGCCACTGTTGTTGATCAGATTACCATTATTTTGAGTGGAGTTGAAGCTGAAGCCACTGCCTGCGGTCAGACTACCACTCGTTCCACCACTGGTTCTTTAGCTGATTTTGGCGTTATTAATGATACCGACTTTGTCGATCTTGCTCAAAAATTAACCGTCCTTACCAACCAAGACAACTACGTCGTCACTGTTATTCAAAGTGACCAACTGGGTTTGGAAAACGCCGCTGGCGAAGCCGCCACTTGTCTTGATGACGGTACCTTATACGATAATTGTATTAACGATGCTGCAGTGACCGACATGGACGCTTATACCGCTCAACCTTGGATCGATCCCACTCAAGGTCACGGCTTCGCCTTCACCATGGAAAACATCACTGGTAACGACGCTCTTTTTTCCTATCAGAATGGTTATCGACACTTTGCTGACCAAGAAAATCTTGAATCACCAGTCTTAATTATTAGCCAAGCCAACCGTCAGACAGACAGCAATTACCTCTGTTATCGCTTAATCGCCAACGACCGTAATCTCACTGGTTATTATCATAATAATTTGACTTATACAGTCACCACTACTTTTTAATTATGCTTAAAAAAATTCTTCTTTCCGTTAGTCTCTTTATCGCTTGCACTTTAAGCTGCGCTGCCACTATCAACGCCGCTTTCTCACCTTTAACCGAAAATGCTGGCACTACTGTGAGAGCCCAATTTCTTTCTGACACTACTCCTCCTAGTCAGCCGATTTTAACCAATCCTAACCACAATCCTAAAGATTTTTGTCAACGTCGACCTGTTTTTACTTGGAAAGAATCAATTGATAATATCGGCGTCACTAGTTACAGTTTTACTCTTACCGACAAAAAAGGTGCTAATACCTTTAGTTTTCATCGCACTTTCGATGCGCCTATCACCAATGCAGATTATAAAGTCTGGTCTGAAAACGGTTATTGGTATTTGCAACTTGCCTCAGATTTAAATTGGAGCACTTACAATTGGTTTGTAACCGCTAGCGACGCCGCTGGTTACACCGCCACTAGCAGCACTTGGAGTTTCACTTTAGACGAAAATACGTGCACCTTTCAATGTGACCGCGACAGCACTATTGATGATATTCAATTTCTCTCTCCAGCCAGCGGCATTGTCGACACTCGCAAGCCGGCCATTGTTTTTACTTATCCCGAAACAGTCAAACCAACTTTGCTTAATCTCATTATCGACGATACTACTATTATTTATGATGTCAATCTCACGAGCACTCATCACACTACTACTTACGACGTCTACCTTAATACCGCCAACAGAAAAATCACTTTCCAACCACAAGATTATTATTTACCCAACAAAAGTACTACTCCAGTTAGCTGGCAAATCAGAATTAAAGTGATTGACGAACATGGCTGCAGTTATACTACCGACAGTCACACTCTGTCTTTAACCACTGATGCTATCCTAACCAATGAAGCCTTAGTCCCAACTCTTCTCACTCCCACCATTGATTACTCCACCTCCACTGCACAAATTAATAGTTTTTCTTGGAACATTTGCGCCGCCGCCGACCAATTAGCTAGTCAAAATGTTTATTTAAATAATCAATTAGCTTTCACTTTAAACAATCAAAGCCTTTCTACTCCATCATATGATTTTAGCGTCAGCTCTGCTCCCACCAGTCTCTGTCAAGGTGATGGTACAGTTTTTCATCTTACTCTCAAAGATACTTCTTTACTTTTGGTCAATGATCCACTTGATTTAGATGATTGGAATCGTTGGTCTATTCAGACCACCAACGCAGCTAATCTGCAAGCCAGCAGCCAAACTTGGCGCTTTCGCTATTTTCCTCAATCATTAGCCACTTATTCTTGGTGTACCAATCAAAACACCTGCGTCAGCGGCACGCTGAGTGAATGCAGCGCTAGCGGCCGCAATTGCTATTATAATGACACTGCTGCCTGCAACGCGGCCGCCAGTGTCGATTGCAGCTCTGAGCCGCCACAAAAAACTTATTACTGGTGTCAAAATCAAAGTCAATGCGTCAGCGGCACCCTTGCCGATTGCCAAAAAACTGGCAAAAATTGTTATCTCAATCAAAGTGATCAAAGTGGCACCGGTTGTCTGCAGCATGCTCTGAATGATTGTGATAATCAAGCTTCATACTTCTGGTGTAGTACTGCCCAGACCTGCAATCTGACTGACTTTACCACTTGCGCTCAATCTGGCAAACCTTGTTATCGTCAAGAAGAACCAGGTCAAAGCTGTCCAGATATTGTCAAAAAAGATTGCGCCCCTATTGTTGCCACCATTAGTTCTGATTTCACTGGTTCTGACCGTACTCCTTTAAGTCCTTTAACCACTTTAATTGATGTCCCTATTAATTCTTTAGAAATTCTACAAAAGCTTGGCGTCAGCGAAAACTTCATTCAAACTTTAGAAACTCTCTCAGCCACAGTCTTCCCGGTTTTTTCCGTCATTCTCTTTTTGCCGCTCGGCTTATTAATTATCTTTTTTCCGCGTCCCAAAGGCAGAGTTTATGACCACAAAACTTTAACTCCTGTTCGCCATGCTTTAGTCGTTGTGCAAAACGAAGGCAATTTCGTCAAAGCTCAAATCACCGATGCCCAGGGTTTATACACTGGTTTTAAGCTTGCTCCTGGCCAATATCATTTACAAGTCAGTCATAGTCAATTTATTTTCCCTAGTTTGGCACCAAAAAACAAAATTGAATCCACCAAAAACCACTATTTAGGCGAAAAATTTAAAGTTCGTTCAGAATTCTCTCCTAGTATCACCTATCAAATCCCTCTTGATTTTGATCCGCAAAAAAACCCATTAGCACCAAAAAATGATTCTCCAGCAGCTTCGTCCGCCTCTTCTTCAATCAAATTTAGCCATCGTTTCTGGCACGCTTTTTATTCTCTTCTCAATTTTTGCACCCTTTTATGGTTAGTTAGTTTCTTCTGCGTCCTCATTTTCACCCTTTTTTATCCTATTCTGCTCAACTTTTTTGTTTTAGTTATTTATATTCTTGGCTTCATCCGCCGTCTTTTCGTCAATTTACATCGTGTCAATGTCACTGGTCGAGTTTTTACCAGCGACGGTCATGCAGCTAACAATTGTCAGCTGCAAATAGATTTGCTCGCTGGTCATCGACCAGCTGCCACCACTCTCACCAACCACCGCGGCTACTTTGAACTTTATTTGTCTCCAGCAGAAACTTACGTTTGTCGTAGCCGCGGCCACATTTTCTCCGAAATTGACGGCGACACTCCTCAAATCATCTTAGATTTTCACCGTGATTCCGCTCTCAATCTCGACTTAGTCATTAAAACCGATCCTGACGCTCAATGATAAAAAGATTCTATCCTAACCAGCTTTTTCTTCCTTTTCTGTTTTTCTTTGCGTTTTTTTCTCTAGCACTTTTTTGTGTCTCCTCTTTTTTCGATGTTCAAGCTCAAACTCAAACACCATTGACTGTCACCAATAATCCCATTAATGAGGATAATCGCACTGCTTACCGTGCTATTTTTACTTGGGCTTTACCAAAGTCAGCTCATGTCGACACTTTAGATCGCTTTACTCTTTTTATTGATGACAAGCCATTTTTCGATCAGATATCTAATCAAGAAGTGGAAACTTCCACTTACAGTTTATTGATTGACAATTCCAGTCAACAATACCAACTTATCTTCGAAAGTAATTTTTCTCTCGGTGATCATACTTGGCAAGTTTTTGGTTATCAAGCCGACGATCAACTTTTGTTCACTTCAACTAGCAACATTTTCACCGTTGACCAAACGCAAGTTTCTCTTCCAGTTATCGCCAATTCCTATTCTACACAGTTCAAGCAAGCTTTATTTACCACTTTCACGCGTCTAAGTTTTTTTGTTACCACCGTCGCTAGCAGTATTTTTATCATTCTTTTCGTTCTTTTCTTATTTTTAGATTTTATCACTTCCAAAACTTTGGATCATTTTCTCAAAAAGATTTTCTTTCCCGACACTAAAGTTTTTTTAGCTGGTTTTGTTTTTGACACTGCCAGCAATAATGGCGTTCCCTTTGTCAGACTCACTTTCAGCAGTCTCAAAAAAGACGCCGCCAACAATCCACTTATAGAAGAAACAGTGGTCAGCGATGTGGACGGACTATATCAAGCTGTGCATTTGCCAGTGGGTAAATATTTAGTCAAAGCCGTTCGACCTGGCTATCTTTTTCCCAGCCAAAAAAATCGTCCCGATTTTACTACCACTGCTGATTTTTACCAAGGAGAGACTTTACTAGTGCGCCAAAATAATCAAGCTTTACATCCGCAAGTTCCCCTTGATCCCATCGTTAATGCTCGTCATCAGTTTTCCTGGCTTTCTTTCCGCTCGCAATTTTGGCGCACCTGGATCAATCTCCAGCAACATCAAAGCATCTTAGAGTCCGTGCTTTTCTGTCTTTCCTTATGGCAACTTTACCTTCATCCCAGTTGGCTTTTCATTTTTATCAGTCTTTTTTACGCTCTTCTACTTCTCAATCGCCTTTTTCAGCAACTTCGTCCACCGTCTTTGCAAGGTCTAGTCATCGATCAAGACGGTCAGCCTTTAGCCAATGCCATTGTCGAACTTTACAATAACACTACCCGTCAACTTTTAGGCGTCCAATTAAGCAATTCTCATGGTCGTTTCCAATTTTCTCTTCGTCCCGACACTTACTATCTCAGCGTTAAAAAAAACGGTTACATCAATAAAAACGATCTTTTAACCCAAGACGAAACTGCCAAAGTCACCTTTATCAAAAAATCTCTTCACCCAATTTTGGAAATGCAAATCGCTCCCACTCTCACTCAAGATTATTTCTTCGAAAAAACTCCAGATCAATCAAAATAAATATCCCACTCTCTACACACTTTTTTGGTGCGCTTGCACTAAGCCAACGATATTAGCAACCACCGTTTCCACAGCCAAATTAGTAGTATCCACCACAATCGCATCTGGAACGATGATTAACGGATCGATTTCCCGTTTCATATCTAGGTCATCTCTTTCCATCACTTGCCTTTTTACTGTTTCAATGTCTAAATCTTGATCAATATTTTGATTTTGCGCCAATCTTCGTCGCGCTCTTTCTTCCAAGTCCGCTGTCAAATATAGCTTCAAATGCGCATTTGGCAACACCCGCAAGCCAATATCTCTACCTTCCATTACTACGTTAAATTTCTCAGCAATGTTTTGCTGTTTCTCCACTAGAACCTTACGCACCAGCGGCAAAGTTGCCACTTTTGACGCCGCCTCGCTCACTTTCTGTGTTCGAATTTTATCCGACACGTCTTCACCATTCAAACTCACCAAAGTAATCAGATTCCCTTTTTCATCCAAACTATTTTCCAAATGAAAATCAGCTGCTTGTAATTTAGCTACAATTTTATCTTGATTATTCAAGCTAATTTCTTCACCATTTTCCAGCGCCAACAGACCTGCCGTCCGATACATCGCTCCTGTATCCACATAGAGAAAATGTAAATCTGCTGCCAGCATCTTTGCCACCGTCCCTTTACCTGCCGCCACCGGTCCGTCAATGGCAATCTGAAAAAAATGATTTTTTGTCATACAAAAGCGTATTGTATCATAAGGCTGCGTAAAAAAAATAACTATCGTTATTTATTTTCCGTCCCAAATTTATTCTCCTCGTTGCGCCTCGCGTCGTAAATCCCTCTCTTTAATTTTGGCCCGTTTTTCAAACTGTTTTCGCCCCCGACCAACGCCGATCTTTAATTTCACTCGTCGGCCAACTAAATCAAAAGATATCGGCACCAAAGTCAGACCTTTTTGCGCCATTTTCTCTTCCAACGCGCAAATTTCATGTTTTTTCAACAGTAATTTGCGCGTCCTTTTCGGTTCGTAATCACGATTATCAGCATATTTATAAGGACTAATTTGCGCATTGAGCAGCACGGCTTCACCGTCCACAATTTGCACAAAACTCCCAGTCAGACTACCACTTTTCTGGCGCAAACTTTTTACTTCAGCTCCAGATAAAACCACACCCGCTATTATCGTACTTAAAATTTCATAATCGTAACTAACTCTTTTATTTAACAAAAGCGACATATACACTTATTATAACATTAAATCAACTTAAAAATTCCCCCTTGACACCGCCAAAAAATATTATACACTATCAAGCACAAAGATAATTATTGCTTGCAGTCAAGCAAAATAAGAAAGGTTGAGCTCATGACCAAAAGTCAACTCATTGGCTTAGTTGCCAAAAAGTCACGCATGTCCAAACGGGCAGCAGAAGAAGTAATTGATTTACTTTTTTCAGAAATGTCTCGTTCTTTAGTGAAAGGCGAAAAAGTGGTCCTTTCCAATTTTGGCACTTTTTACATCAGCAAAGTCAAAGACAAACAAGTTGTGCCTTTTGGTGAAGAAACCAAACGCCAGACTATTAAAGCTCACAAGGTCGTCAATTTCCGTCCAGGAAAATCCTTGAAAAAAGAAGTTTGGTAAATCTTTCTTTTTTAGCCTAAAATTAAAACCGACGTTTCTACGTCGGTTTTTTATGGTATAATAGTCAATCTTAAATCTTAATTGACTTTTTGAGGTGAAAGGAATTTATGGCCAGCAAGAAAAAAGGTCCACGACAGCTAATCGGTTTACAATGCAGTCAATGCAAAAGTTTTGGCTACGTGACTTCTTATAATCGTAATAATGAAATCGCTAAAAAACAAGCCGGCGAAAAGGAAACTTTTCCTTTGCGCAAATATTGCAGCAAATGTCGTCAGCACACCATCCATAAAGCGATGAAGAAATTAAAGTAATTAATTAAGTTCTATTCGCCCCTTTCTCTAGCAATAGAGAAGGGGGCTTTATTTTTTAGAAAGTAAAAATTTTATGTCCAGTTCCGATAACAATTCCCAACAAGCCTTCCTCGGCCAAACTCCGATCAAAAAATTACTCTGGCAAATGTCTTTGCCTATGATTATCGCTATGACCGTCAATGCTTTATATGGCATCGTCGATCGCGCTTTTGTTGGCAATTTACCTAATGTCGGTGCTATGGCAATTGCTGGCGTTGGTATTGTCCAACCTGCTAGCATTTTTGCTTTCGCTATCGCCATGTTGACCGGTAGCGGTACTGGCATTCTCATTTCTTTAGCTCTAGGCAAAAAGAAGCTCTCAGAAGCCCAAAATATTTTCAATAACGGTGTTGAGCTCAATTTATTCCTTTCCGTTATCACTACTCTTCTTTTTGCCGTCTTCATGCGCCCCTTAATCAATTTTCTCGGCGCCGACAGCCAGACTTTCGCTTTCGCTTATGATTATTCTGCCATCGTCATTTGGGGCTTTCTTTGTAGTGGTTTAGCTTTTTGCCTCACTTTCGTCATGCGTTCTCTTGGCGACCCCAAAACCGCCACTATCTTCATGGTTATAAGCAGTTTAATTAACGTCGCTCTTGATTACATTTTCATGTTCGTTTTCGATTTTGGTATTGCCGGCGCCGCCTGGGCTACCGTCATTGCTCAAACCGTTAACGCACTTTTATGTTGTTTTTACTTCTGGCGTCACCAAGAAACGCTCACCTTTCCTTATCCCAATTTCCGTCCCAATTGGCAAGTTTATCGTCGTCTTTCAGCCGCCGGTGTCGCTGGTTTTTCTACTCAAATGGCTTCCGCTTTGATCGCTCTTATCGCTAATAATACTCTTTTGAGTGTCGGCGGCAATTTAGCTGTTGGCGCCATGACTATCATTAATACTTTATCTATGCTTTTCGTTTTACCTTTGGTCGGTGTTAGTCAAGGATTGCAGCCAATTATTGGCTATAACTATGGCGCCAAAAATTACCAACGCGTCCGCGAAAGTTTATTTGCCGCCGTCAAATTGATGTTCATTTTTTCCACCGCGGCTTTTATTTTAGTCCAAGTTTTTCCGCAATTTTGGGCTCGGCTCTTTACTAGTGATCCGCAATTACTTGATCTCACTGTCCGCGGCCTCCGGATTTTTTGTTCCACTATCATCTTCTTACCGATTTACTTCATCTGCTCCAACTATTATCAGTTTATCGGCCGCGGCCTTATGGCCGGTATTCTCTCTCTCCTGCGCCAAATTATCATTTGGACTCCTGTTCTCCTCATTTGCGCCCGTTTTTTTGGTTTAGACGGAGTCTGGTGGTCTGGTCCAGTCGCCGATACAATTTCCACCGTTATCGTTGCCCTTATTTTTAGCCGCAGCTACAAAAATCTCAAAAAACAAATTAATACCTCTGCAGTCCTTAGCGTTTAATGTCAACTTTTAGTTTTTTATGCTATAATGAAACTCATGAAAACAAAAAAACACGGGTTTTTTACCAGTTTCATTTTTGCTTGGCGCGGTATCGTTTGGAATCTTCTCAATGAACGCAATATGAAGTTTCATTTTGCCGCTATGATTATTGCCAGCTTAATGGCGATTTATTTTCAAATTAGTACCAGCGAGTGGTTAGCGCTTATTATTTTCTTTGCTTTGATTCCTACCGCCGAACTCATTAATTCTGCCGTCGAAGAAACTTGCAATACTTTGCGCGATTCTTTACATTTGGGTTATCAAGCCACCAAACTTCCTCGCGATTTAGCTGCCGGTGCCGTTCTTTGGTCAAGCATTTTCGCTGGTTTGACTGGTATTTGTATCTTTTTACCCAGAATCATCAATCTTTTTTTAAGTTGCCGCTGATTTTTAACCATTAGAAAGTTCTCATGACTTATATTCAAGCTCTTATTCTCGCTATTGTAGAAGGTTTGACCGAATTTTTACCTGTCTCTTCCACTGCCAATATTCTTTTAGCCGACAAACTTTTAGGCGGAATTAGTAACCGAGATCTTTTTTCTAGCTTTTCCATTTTTATCCAATTAGGCGCCATGCTCGCCGTTCTTTTTCTTTTCTTTCGCCAACTTTGGCAAAACAAAGACATCTGGTGGAAAATCATTCTTGCTTTTATTCCCACTGGTCTTTTTGGAGTCGCTTTTTATTCTTTGGTCAAAAGTTATCTTCAAGACGCTTCGCCGCTTACCGGTTGGATGCTCATTATTGGCGGCGTCTTTTTTACTTTTTTAGATTGGCACTGGCGTAAAAAAGACGCCGCCCAACTCCAAAAAATAGACGATCGCGATGACCAAACACAAACAGAATACATCACTGCCGTCAAAAAAGCCCCTTGGTGGAAAATGTTTCTTATCGGTACTGGTCAAGCCACCGCTATGGTTCCCGGAGTTAGTCGCTCCGCTGCTTCCATTTTTAGCGCCCGCGCTCTTGGCTTTTCCAAACTCGTTGCCACTCAATTCTCCTTTATCTTAGCCTTGCCCACCATCGCCGCTGCTTCTGGTTTCGATCTCTTGAAAGAATTTCTCAATAGCAGGGTAGAAGTCGCTTGTGATTGCCTCGCCGCTGGCTGTTATTGTCCACAACTGTACAGCGTTTTTAATTCTTTCAATGACATGACTCTTATGCTTTTTGGCGCCCTGGTTGCTTTTATTGTCGCCTTTTTTACCTGCAATTTTTTTATCAAAGTTTTGGGCAAAAAGCCTTTCTTTTGGTGGGGCATTTACCGACTTATCATCGGTATCGTTTGGTTATTTCTTTTTTAGTTTTTACCGAAAAATCAAGCTTTTTTGTGGTACAATAAGTCCAAGTTTGAAGCAAAAATCTTATGCAAATCAATTTCTTGACCACTCAGCCAGATTTTTTTTCCAGTGTTTTGAGCAACTCTATTCTTGGTCGTGCCGCTAAAGAAAACCGAGTTACTTTTAATGTCGTTTGTCTGCGAGATTTCGCTGATGGCAACATTAAAAAAGTCGTTGACGATGCGCCCTACGGTGGGGGAGCCGGCATGATTCTCAAAATAGAACCGATTTATCGGGCTTTGATGACTTTGGACGCCCAAAAGATCAAAGGCCAAGTTTATTTAACTAGCGCCAAAGGTCCGATTTTCAATCAGCGCTTCGCTCGTACTTGGAGTCATTTGGACGCGCTCACTCTCATTTGTGGGCACTACGAAGGCGTAGACGAGCGCGTCCTTCATTTTGTTGACGGAGAAATTAGCTTAGGTCAATTTGTTCTTACTGGCGGCGAAGCCGCCGCTTTGGTTATTACCGATGCTATTACTAGACTTTTACCAGGTGTACTTCACAATCCAGACAGTCTCAATGAAGAATCGTTCACTCAAGATGCTTTAGAATATCCGCAATACACTCGGCCAGCTGTTTTTCAAGATCTGGCTGTGCCTGAAGTTTTACTTAATGGTAATCATGCCGAAATTGCTACTTGGCGGAAAAAAAATTCGCGCCCGCTTTGATTTTTATCAAAATCATCATTTCCCCTCTTTTCAGCTACCTTTTTTTCCGCTATAATGACAACTAGTTTTTATGTTTAACTCAGCAATTTCTAGCGCTGACTTTCCTTCTGGTCGCCCTTTACCTCTTGGCGCTTCTTTTGATGTCAAACGCACCAATTTTGCTCTTTTTTCCGCCAATGCCACTACTGTTCAGCTCTTACTTTTCAAAAAAGGTCGCCGTTATCCTTATCAAACTATCAATCTCTCTCCTACACACAATAAAACTGGTAATACTTGGCACATTGCCATCCCTGATTTACCTGCTGGCACTCGTTACGCTTATCGAGTCAATGGACCAGACAATATTGGTAATGCTTTCAATCCGCACAAAGTTCTTCTTGATCCCTACGCGCGCGCCATTGATTATCAATTTTATGATCGCGCGCGCGCCTGCGGTCCAGAAGACAATCTTGCCACTTCGCTTCGTGGCATCGTCTTGCCACCAGACAAATTCGACTGGCAGGACGACCATTTACCCAAAATTCCTCTCGACAAAACCGTGATTTATGAACTCCACGTCCGCGGCTTCACTCAAGACCCCAGTAGTCGTACCAAACATCCTGGTACTTTCGCCGCTCTCCAAGAAAAACTACCTTATCTGAAAGATTTAGGCATTACCACTATTGAACTTATGCCCGTCTTAGCTTTTGATGACGATATTCCTTATCAAAATAGCCGCGGCGAAGAGTTAATCAACTATTGGGGTTATTCACCTCTCTCTTATTTTGCTTTTTATCCTGGTTATTTCACTCGTCAAGACAACACTCAACTCGAACAATTCAAAAATTTGGTCAAAGCTGCCCATGCACTCGATTTGGAAATCATTCTCGACGTCGTTTACAACCATACTACCGAAGGTAATCAAAGTGGTCCCACACTTTCTTGGCGTGGCATTGATAACCAAAGTTATTATTCCCTTTCTCCTTATGACCGGCGTTACACTCTAGATTTTACCGGCTGCGGCAATACTCTCAATACCGACCATTTCGCCGTCATCAATTTAGTCATTGATTCTTTGACTTATCTTGCCACTCAATTTCATGTCGACGGTTTTCGTTTTGATTTAGGCGGTACCTTTTACTACAATCAAGAAAAATTTACTGATTATCCAGAGATAATTAATCAAATCAATAAAAATCCAATTTTAAGCCAATTAAAATTAATTGCTGAACCTTGGGACGCTAGTGGTCTTGTGCTTGAAGGGCGTTTCGGCGGCGAAAATTGGTTGGAGTGGAATGGCTCTTATCGTGATCGCCTCCGCAATTTCGTCAATTTTAATCAAGACCGCAAAGATTTTCAGGCTCATTTATCCGGCAAAGCCCCTGAATACATTAATCAGCACAAAGATCCTCGGCTTTCGGTTAACTTTGTTACTGCTCATGATGGTTTCACTCTTCGCGATTTAGTTTCCTACACCGACCCCAGCAATTGGGAGAATGGTTTCAATAATACTGACGGCAGTAAACACAATCTGAGTAATAACTACGGCGCCGAAGGTGAAACCGGCAATCCCGGTATCCTTATTCTTCGCCAGCAAAAAGCTCTAGAGATGCTGACTTATCTTTTTGCCACACCAGGAGTACCGATGCTTTCTATGGGCGACGAAATGTGGCGCACGCAAGGCGGAAATAACAATTCTTTTTGCCAAGACAACGCTATTAGCTGGCTTAATTGGAATTCACTTGAAGATAATCGTAAATGGTTCCGTCAAGTTAGATCTTTAATTCATAGCCGTACTTGACTTTCTTTAGCTTTTCTATTACAATAACACACTTGTTATGTCAAACAACATCAATCTTCAACCTCGTCCGCATCATCCTTTAGTCACCAAAATCGAAGCCCTTTATCTAGGTCAAATCAATCCAGACCCAATTGTAATCGTCAAATACCGTTCTCAATTACATTCTTTAATCAATCAATGGCTGGCTGTAGCTTGCCTCTGTTTTATCGTTTCCATCATTCTTGACTTTATTTTCATTGCCTAAAAAATTTTTCGGGTTATAATTAAAAAGATTATCGTTATTAGTGACTTTGTTCATTAGATAGGATTTATGACGAATGTTCTTGATAATGCTTTAACTCAAATCGAACAAGCGGCCGTAATTTTAGCCCCACAATATACTGATCAAAAACAATTTGCTCGCGCTATTGCGCAACTGAAAAAAGTTGATCATTTAATCAGCGGCGAAATTAGCATCACTATGGATGACGGTAGTACCAAGAAATTCGCCGCCTATCGCAGTCAACATAATAACGCTCGCGGTCCCTACAAAGGAGGTTTGCGTTTTCATCCTGCCGTTTGTGCTGATGAAATTCAAGCTCTTTCCATTTGGATGACTTGGAAATGCGCTATTACTAATTTACCTTATGGCGGCGGCAAAGGCGGTATTGCCGTCGATCCCAAAACTCTTTCCGCCGCCGAGCTTCAGCGTCTTTCCCGTGCTTATGCTCGTTTTGTCACCGATCACATCGGTCCCTGGCAAGATATTCCCGCTCCAGACGTCAATACTAATGGCCAAATTATGGCTTGGATGGTCGACGAAACTCTGAAGCTTAAAAAAGAACAAGGCGCGCTCAATCAAAACTATCTTGCCACTTTTACCGGCAAACCACTTTCATTTGGCGGCTCGCAAGGTCGTGATGAAGCTACCGGCTTAGGCGGGTGTTATGTTTTACGTGCCTTTGCCAAAGCCAAAAAAATGACTCCCAAAAGCACTAAAATTGCCGTTCAAGGCTTTGGCAACGTTGGTGCTTGGTTTGCGCGGCACGCCGCCAAAATGGGCTTTCAAGTCGTCGCTTTAAGCGATAGTAAAACCACTCTTTACAATCCCAGCGGTTTAGATGTAGAAAAAATTTATCAAAGTAAAAAAGAGCACGGTTCTCTCGCTCTTTTAGTTGAGCAAAAAATCATCACCGCAGAAAAGCTTTCCTCCAATGCCATTCTTACTTTACCAGTCGATATTTTGGTCCCCGCTGCTTTGGAAAATGTCATTACCAGCGACAATGCCGATCAGCTCCAAACTCCGATTGTCTTTGAAATGGCCAACGGTCCGATCACTCCAGAAGCCGAAGCTCTTCTCGTCAAAAAAGATGTTTTAGTCATCCCTGACGTTCTTGCCAATGCTGGCGGCGTTTCCACTTCCTATTTTGAATGGGTTCAAAACCTCCAAGGTTACTATTGGAGTAGAGAAGAGGTCTTATCCAAACTCCAGCCTTTAATGGAAAGTTCTTTTGCCGACGTTTGGCAAATGTTCCAAAATCACGACCAACTTTCCGTGCGCGAGGCCGCGTATTTGATCGCCATGAAGAAAGTCATCGATGCTATGATTTTACGCGGCCAAGTTTGAGAAAAATTTTCGCTAACTAGATCATTTTAATACCATTTTTAAGACCACTCAATTCTTTACACAACGTACCG
>CAYVKW010000022.1:0-17889 GCA_964452285.1 uncultured Pseudomonadales bacterium
TTGATAGATATGACGTTTTTAATTAAAATAGGTGACCGTTTTCGAACGGTACCGAAAGTTTCCCGTCACAGGGAATTTTTTTTATATAAAGGAGATTGAGATGACTTTTGATTTCAAAAAAGAATACAAAGAACTTTATTTACCTAAAAATAAACCGGAAATTGTGATGGTGGCGCCAATAAATTATATTGCTGTGCGCGGAAAAGGCGATCCGAATGAGGAAAATGGCGCTTATCAAAAAGCAGTGGGGATATTGTATGCGATTGCCTATACGTTAAAAATGAGCTACAAAAGCACTTATAAAATCGCAGGCTTTTATGAATATGTGGTCCCACCGTTGGAGGGATTTTGGTGGCAAGAAAATATCAGAGGTGTTGACTATGCAAATAAAAGCAAATTTAGCTGGATTGCTATAATCCGTTTACCTGATTTTGTCAAATTGCCAGATTTTAATTGGGCGGTCGCAGAAGCCTCCAAAAAGAAAAAAATAGATTGTTCGTCAGCAGAATTCTTGAGAATCAATGAAGGTTTATGCGTGCAAATGATGCACAAAGGTTCTTTTGACGAAGAGCCGGCAACCGTCGCGATAATGAATAAATTCATTGCCGAAAGTGGTTATCAAAATGATAATAACGAAAAACGTTGGCATCACGAAATATATTTATCTGACCCAAGAAAAAGCGAGAGTGCAAAATGGAGGACCATCATTCGGCAGCCGATTAAAAAAAGCGAAGATTGCGCTGAAATAGAGAGACGTTGATAATTGCATGCTGATTAGCATGAACCTTTGATTTTTTAGATTTGTCAAAATAACAGTTTTATCAGCCATTGATGATTTATTATATGAAGAAAAGTTTTCAATCTCCCAACATCTACTAACTAAGCTGAGTTCAGATAGCGGTTAACTATGGTCGCCAAGAAAAGAAGGTTTCCCGTCACAGGGAAATTTTTTATATAAAGGAGATTAAAATGTTTTTTGATATAAACCGTAATTATTAGAAATCGACTGCTGAGCTGGTAAACCTAACTGAGTTTGTACGCCATCAACTTGCTTAATAACATTCGTCATTGCTTCAAAAGGAGCTTCACGGTCATAGATAATGTCGCCCAAATATTTATATCCAAAAGAATTTGCTGTTTCTGGAGTAAGCCCTTGGTTAATGCTTAAATCTGGTAACAATGGTAAATAAATACCAACCTTGTCATTGTCTGCATTATCTTTGGCAAAGGCAAGACAATAATGGTTGTCTTTAAGAAAATTAATCGTTTGCTCTTTTTGGGCTTGACTTTGTTTATCTGGATGAATGTCGTCCATAATCCATTGCCAATGACGAGACAGTGCTTGCTCGTATGTAAGGGCGATAAAAAAATAATTGCTTTTCATATTAAATGATTTGGTGGACAATTATTAGATAAATAATTGTCCACCGATGTGGCTACCGTTTTTTTCTTTCTGCATTTGGTCCGGCATTTCCACTCTTGTAAGAGCAGGGATCATACCAGCTATGTCCGCTACTGTTGTTTTTAATGTCCTGTTGAGGACGATCTTTTGGCTGTCCATTCCTAGTTTGTGTTCTCCAGCTGATTGTGCCTTCAAAATGTCCGGTGCCATTACATTTTTGACACATTTCATCATAATAAAATGTTTGTCCGAAAACATTTTATCTCTGTTCCCCCTTATTTTACCTGTTCCTTTACAGCGATTACAGGTTGCCATTGTATATTCCTCCTTTAATTTTGGTAGAACTGCTTCATTGTTAATAACAATGAAGCAGGGGAATTATATCACACTATTTCGCTTTATTTATCGGTGTTTTTTAATTATATGTTACTAGTTATTTGCATGTCTTTTCAGTTTTATTGCTGGAAGTGCCAGACTTTTCATTCAAACTAACATCGGTTATAATTGGTCCAATGCTAAGAAATATAATTGGGAAAAAGTGAGAATGAAACTACTAACTAAAAGCACTGATAATATCATTGACTATGCGAAAAAAGAAAGGCGGAGTTTTCAGGAAAAACCACTGACCATAGTTGACAGCCTGATTTTTTCGCAAATTGCTTATATTAATTTTGGCGCGGTAATAGAAGACTTAAGCGATGATCGGGTGGAGGTGGCGCTTGGTTTTTTTGCAAAAAAACCAAGCGCGTGGGAGAAAATGTTTACGCATACCCTATCAGCGGAAAAAACAGCAGAATTGCTTTGGACTTTGGCAAAAAACCCTCGCTATGCGCAAATTAAATTGAATTACTATGTGGAGGAAAGAGATAAAAAGTTGCAAAAGCAATTTAGTGCGGTGAGCTTTTTGCTGAATGAAAATACGACTTACGTAGCTTTTCGAGGGACGGATGATTCGATTTTGGGCTGGAAAGAAGACCTGAATATGACTTTTTTGCATACTGCGCCATCGCAAAGAGAAGCAGCTGAATATTTAAAAAAAGTAGCAGAAAAAACGACAGGCAAATTAATAGTAGGTGGTCATTCTAAAGGTGGCAACCTGGCGACTTATGCGGCTCTGATGGCGCCAAATTGGATTAAAGCCAGAATCAAAACGATTTATAGTCACGATGGACCAGGACTAAATCAAGATTGGTGGCAAAGTCTGAGAATGCAAACGATAAAAAATAAAATTAATAAAACTTTGCCACAGTCGTCACCAATTGGAATTTTATTGGAGAAAGAAAGAAAATATCGCATTATCAAAAGTACACGTCATAGTGTCATGCAACATGATCCGTTTTCTTGGATAGTCAAAGATGACGATTTTGTCAATGCCGACAAGATGGCAAGAAGTGTTCGATATCTAGATCGGTCATTATCTGATTGGCTAGACAAAATTCCCAATAAAAAGCGAGAGTTGTTTGTAGATACACTTTATCAGATTTTAGTAGAAGTAGATATTACTAGAGTAAGACAATTTACGCAACTAACACCGCAAAAAATCGGTCTGCTATTGAGTAAATTTCATAATATCGACGATGAAACCAAAGCTTTTATTAAACAAACTTTGGCCAACTTAGTCAAACTTTATGTGCACAATATCGGTAAAAATTAAGTTAAGTCGCTCACGGTAATATTGTGAGTACCAACGACTTGAAAATCCGTGCCGTCGCTATCCAAAACAAAATAGGCTAAGTTTTTGATCGAGCCAGAAGGCAATTGTTTTTTTTGGCAGAAGCCAAAACGAACCAAAAGATCACGCACGACATTGCTATGAGAAACTACTAAAACTTTGTGATCAGCATTGGCAAGAGCGGTGAAACGGATAAAATTGAGTAAGCGCATAATAACCTCAGCGTCAGTTTCAGCGCCAGGCGCCAAACGATCATTAAGTCGTTCTTCAATAGCCATACTTTCGTGAGCAGCTAAACGCTCACGCATTTCGGCTTTGAATTTAGTTTTTTCCATGCCGTCATAATCACCAAAAGTTTGATCGCGAAGCAAATAAGTGGCTTTGACGGCGAGATGTTTGGCGCTGGCAATAATTTGTGCTGTTTGGCGGGCACGAGATAAATCGCTAGAAAAAATTTCCGCAAATTCTTCATCATCAAGTAAATGACAGGCTTCTTGAGCCGCTTTAACGCCTTCTTCGGAAAGAGGATAATCTTTTTGACCTTGGACGAGATTAAGCAAATTGCCTTCACTTTTGCCGTGACGGAAAATATAAAAACGGCAAAAGCCTGATTTTAATGGAGGCAAAGCGGGAGCGCAGGGCTCATTTTTTGCTGGTGCGGATGATGACATAAAAAAATCCTTTTCTACTACTAATAATCGAGAAGGTTATATTATAACCTCTTATTTTCTAATTAATTTAGAATTTGAAAATCGGAAGCAATTAGATTCTGATCGGCTAAGTCGCCTTGATAGGTAAGCTTAATTTTTTGATTAACTTTGATTGCCTCTGTGTCAATAGTATCAGCGAGAGTGAAATAATAAGTGTTGGCGTCAGCCAATTGTAGACCTAAACGATGGCCGGCAATTTCGGCGACAATGCCGACTGTTTTTTTACTCACGGGTAAAGGTTGGTCGATAGGAGCGGCGGCAACTGGAGCCGCCAGAACTGGACTTTCAGCTAACTGAGAGTCATTTTTTGAGGCAACGGAAAGAAAGTTGCGACCAGCGGAACCTAAAACAAAAGTCAAAGTGGCAACAAAAACTAAACTGAAAAAACAAAATGGGAAAAGTTTTTTTAACATAGAATTGATATTAATTTAGATTTAATTTGATTATAATAGGGTCATTATAGCATTTTGAGGAAAAAAATCAAATAAATGGAGGCTGTATAATGAATAAAAACAAAGAGAAACGGACTTGTTTAGCGAGCCAGATAATAATTCTCATCACAATAATGATAGCAATTGCCTTAATAGCGGTAATATCGTCAGTGTGGTTGCAAAAGGAACCGAATAAACAAAATCTCCGAATTGAGAATGACTCAAGCCAAACTGAAACGGAACAAACAAAAGCGAATAAATGGGTGAAGGAACAAGTGGCGCAGATGACGCTTGAAGAAAAAATTTGGCAGTTGTTTTGGGTGCCGTTTAATGAGAGTAGTATCAGTGCTAAGGCGGGAGGGACAATATTTTTTGCTACTGATTTCAAAAATAAAACGGCGGCGGCAGTCCAAGAGATGACCGGCAAAAATACAAGAAGAAGCAAAGATACCGATACTTTTGGGAGTAGACGAAGAAGGCGGAATAGTAAATCGACTGAGCGGACACAAGTTGCTGAAAGAAGAGTCGTTTGTGGGGGCGCAAAATTTACTTCAAGAAGAGAATTGGCGGGAGCTGGTGAAATGGGACACGGCGGAAAAAAGTCGGTGGCTCAAAAATCTGGGTCTGAATGTAAATTTTGCGCCAGTGGTCGATGTAAGCACAAATGGAAAAGATTATATTTACAAAAGGACGACGGGAAAAGGAGCGGCGGAAACGGCGGAATACGCGGACATAGTGATTAAAACTATGAAAGAAGAGCAAATTGGGAGTGTGCTCAAACACTTTCCCGGTTATGGTAATAATGTGGACACGCATAAAAAAATTGCTAGAGATAAAAGAACGGAGGCAGAGTTTCAGCAAAATGATTGGCGACCGTTTAGAGCGGGAGTGGAAGCAGGCGCGGACGCGGTCTTGGTTAGTCACATAATTGTGGAAGCTTTTGATGCGTCCGCGCCTGCTTCTTTGTCTTTACCGGTGCACCAAAAATTGCGTCAAGAAATTAACTTTAAGGGCGTAGTAATCACTGATGATCTGAAGATGTGGGGCTTGAAAAATTTCTTTGACGGGAAAATAGCGGAAACGGAGCTGATTGAAAAAGCGCTCCAGGCAGGCAACGACATGCTTATTTATGGACCAGTCAAAGAAGATCTGATAAACAATTTAGTCATAAGTTATAAAGAAAACCGCCTCAATGAGACCGAGCTCAATCAGGCGGTAGAGAGAATTTTACATTGGAAGTATGACTTATTCGCAAGTGAAGCCAGTAGTCACTGACCAGCCAGAAAAATTATGAGTGCTACTGCAATAACGGCAAGCTGAATAAGCATAACGCAAATAATTTGTTTTACCTTTATCTAAACCCCAAACGGTAAATTTAATTTCTTGATTGCCATTGGCAGCAATAATTTTATTGTAACGATCGCTATAACCTTCTCTAGAGCCAATCTGGACTAAGTATTGACCAGCATCGGCGACTGCGGGCAATTTAATAATCGTTTTCCAGTGATCGCCATCGCGCTGGCAAGGATCGGCGATGGGCGCGGTTTCTGGTCGTCCTAAATTCAAACCAGTATTAAGAGTGAAATTGACGTTGGCGGCGGGAGCAGTCACGATGACCATAGTGGCGGTGCTAACGTTACTTTCGTTCACTTGCAGAGCCACTTGAATATTGTAAACCTGACCAACGACGGCTTGGTCATAACTCCAATACTGACCATCATTGCTAGGATCGTTAATGGTTTGCCAAACTTGATAATCTTTTTCCGGCGGCGTTTTGGCCAGAATCAAAAGGCGAGAATTGTTGTCTAAAGGACCATTGACGATAACTTGACCGCTAACTTTGGCAGTTTGAACAGGCTGTGGCGTAGGAGTGGGCACGGGAGTGGGAAGAGTGGAAGACTGAACAGAAACAGGTGCGGGAGTGGGCGTAGCGACAACGGGAGCAGGCGTAATTAAAGCCGCAGCCTGTGAATTGATCACAAAATTGACCTGAGTGTCACCGGCGTTGGCCAGGAGTTGCTGGCTAGAACTACCAATGTTTTGATTTTTACTGTCCAGTAAAACCGCATATAAAGAATAGTTTTCTTCTGGCGCAGTTTCAGTGAAAACAAAAGGAATTTGACTGTCATTGGCCAATAAACTCAGCCAAGGGCTCGCTTGATTATTCACCACTCGCATAATTTGAATACTACTGCGATCGGGAATATAGCCGTTGATTTGAATCAAGCCTTTAATTTCCTGAGTCACAGTCGTTGGTTCCATACCCAAGTCTGCCCAATCAACATCAATGTCGAGCTCAATGTGCAGAGCCGGAGCAGTAACAATTTGACTAGTGGAAGCAGCAATGCTAGCGCCTTCAATTAAAAGCATGGCCCGAACTTCATAATTTTGGCCGGCAGCAACGTCTTTATAGTTCCAGCTTAAATCACCGATTAAGGGCAGACGGATACCAGTATCAATAAATTCTTGATCGCTGCCGGCTGGTCGAATCACAATTTCGATTTCTCCAGCATCGCCTGCTTCGGGTTCCAGACCAGTAAAAACTACCTGACCGGCCAAAGTGGATTGCTGAGTTTGATTTAATGCCACTAAAGCATTTTTTTGCTCATTTTCTTTTTGTAAACGGAAAAGATTGACAGCTAAAATCACGCCAATGGCAATGAGAATAAGGATAACCACCAACCAGACGCGATTGGAAGAACTCGCACGAGGCGGTGAAACAAAGTTGTCTTGATCGGGCATGTGATTCCTTTCCAGGAAATTTTAATTGAGAGTATTCTAACATAAAAAGAGAAAATTGGGAAAAATAAGAAAGGAAGAAAAGTTGACTGCGGTTTTTCTGACGCTTTAGACGCAAAAATGCAGGTCATAATATAAGCAGATGATGGTAAAATAAATAGAACTAAGAAAGGATGTGAATGAGTGGATATCAAAAAAAATGCTTCTTTTCTCTTTGGCGACCGATAGCGCAGCAAATTGCTCAAAGTAGAGTATTGCTAGATACGAAAATGGAAGAAACACTAGAAGTAAACGTTTACGAGACAGAGGAGGATAGAGACGAAAGGCAGGAGCTAGGAAGTAAGCAAGATGGATGCATGATATTTACCGACGATGGTTTATGTTCATTAACTGTAACAGAGAGCAATGTTAATTATGAAGCAGTTGTGAAAGAAAACGATGACGGAATCTGGAAAGAAGAAGAGACGGCAGCAAAAAAAAATTTAAACGGAGTATAATAAAACTTGATGACAAAGAAAAAACATCAAGCGCAAAAAATCAAACAAAAAAAATGGTTTTTAATACCAATTGATACAGCAATTGTCGCGGCTTTATTAACAATCGTGATGGGAGCGGCTTTATTTCAAGGGCAAGAAATGCAAAAAGTGCTCTCTTGGACTAAGAATGGAGAAAAACAAAAAGTAACGCTGCTGAGCACTGGTGACGTGATGGTGGGGCGCAGCGTCAATTACAAAGGAGCAAGTAAAAATGACTTCGATTGGGCGCTGCGCCAAATGAAAAGTTTTTTACGCCAATTTGATTTAACGATTGTCAATTTAGAAACGCCGGTGATAGAAAATTGTGCCTTGACGAATGAAGGTATGATTTTTTGCGCGGACAAAAAAGTGGCGCCGGCTTTAAAAGAAGCGGGCATAGAAATGGCAACTTTGGCAAATAATCATATTTATAATCAAGGCAAAAGTGGATTACAAGAAACCAAACAATGGTTGCAAGAAGCAGGCATTCTCGATGTGGCGGAGGGCGAATGGCGGGAGAAAAACATTCGAGGCGAAAAATTTGGCGTTTTAGCTTTTGATGATGTCAGTCAGAGTATCGATGAGACAAATTTTTCGCAAATAATCAAAGAAAAAAGTCAGACGGTAGATCATTTACTAGTCGCTTTACATTTTGGAAGAGAATATAATTATCAACCGACAGAAAGACAAAAAAAATTGGCGCATTTAGCAATTGATAATGGCGCAGAAATTATTTTGGGCAATCATTCGCACTGGCTAGGACCAATAGAAAAATATCAAAACGGCGTCATTGTTTATTCACATGGTAATTTTGTGTTTGATCAAATGTGGTCAGATGAAACGAGGACAGGAATGGCGATTGCTTGGAATTTCACCGAAGGCAAACTAACTGCTTTAGAAATCACACCAATTTGGATTACGGAATACGGATTGGCTAATATCGCCAGCGAGCAAAAAGCAACAGAGATTCTGACGACAATTCAAAAAATTAGCGGCAATTTGGGAACCATTGAAAATGAGAAGTTGCTAATTAACTTGCAAGAGTAATTAATGAACTAATTTTTCTTCAAACCGTCCAAAGCCCGCAGCACTTCAATTGGCAGCATCCAAATAGTAGTGTTGGACTGGTCAGAAGATAAGTCATTAATAGTGGCCAAAGTGCGTAGATGAAGAGCGCCAGGAGAAGTATTGAGAGTTTTGGCGGCGACAGCCATATTTTCAGCGGCAGCCACTTCACCTTCAGAGGCAATAATAACGGATTTTTTCTCTCTTTCCGCTTCAGCAACTTTAGCAATAGTGCGCTTGAGAGTGTCTGGCAAAATAATGTCTTTGAGCTCGACTGATTGAACGTCAATACCCCAGGGGTCGCTGGCGCTATCAACGGTGGTGCGAATTAATTGAGCGACTTTTTCTCTTTCTTGAAGAAGTTGATCTAAAGTATAAGCGCCGATAGTGTTGCGCATGGTGGTTTGAGCTAATTGAGAAGTGGCATAAATATAATCTTCTACTTCAATGACAGCTTTAGCCGCATCCATCACCCGAAAATAAATGACGGCATTGACCTGGATCGGAATATTGTCTTTAGTAATGACTTCTTGATTGGGAACATCAACAGTTTTAGTGCGAACATCAACTTTTTTAAGATTGTGAAAAACAGGCAACATAATAAACCAGCCAGGTTGAACAATGCGTGAAAACTTACCCATGGTAAAAAGTACACCGCGCTCATATTGATTAATTTGACGAATAAAACGAGAAATAATAGCAATAATAATAAAAGCAAAAACGATAAATAGAATTAAACTTTCCATAAAACCTTTCTCAAGCAAAACAAAGTATTAATTTATTAATTGCAACTGTTAATTGTAACGCAAAAAATAATAAAATGATTACCAGTTGATTGGAGTTTGACCGTGTTTTTCCAAATAAGCATTGGTTTTGGAAAAATGACGACAGCCAAAAAAACCATTATAAGCGGAAAGCGGAGACGGATGAGCGGCTTCCAAAATTAAATGGCGATTAGCATCAATTAAAGTTTTTTTATTTCTAGCATCGCGACCCCAAAGGAGAAAAACTAAATGGTCGCGGTCGCGGCTCAAGATTCGAACGACGCGAGCGGTAAACTCTTCCCAGCCGCGACCGCGATGACTACCAGCTTTATTCGCTTCCACGGTGAGAGAATTATTCAAAAGTAACACGCCTTGCTGCGCCCAATGTTCTAAGTTGCCAGACTGAGGAATAGGCGTGCCGACATCGGTATGAATTTCTTTGAAAATGTTTTGCAAAGAAGGCGGCGTCGGCACGCCAGGACGAACAGAAAAAGCCAAACCGTGAGCTTGACCAGCTCCATGATAAGGGTCTTGTCCCAAAATGACGACTGTGATGGCGGAAAAAGGATAAGAAAAAGCGCTAAAAACTTCTTTTTTAGGTGGGAAAATCGTTTTATTATTATAAGCTTGATGAAGAAATTGACTTAAATTCTGAAAATAAGGCTCTTTAAATTCTGCATCTAAATACGGTTTCCAGGAAGGATCAATCATAGCTGACATTATAGCAGTAAAAATAAGTTATAATAGAAGAATATGCAAGATCCGAGAATAAAAAAATTGGCGCAAGTACTAGTCAAGCAATCGCTAGCAGTCAAAAGTGAAGAAAAAGTAGTAATAAAACTAGCTGGTATAGCGGGAATGCCGTTAGCGCGAGCGTGTTATGAAGAAATTATCCTAGCAGGAGCATTACCGACTTTGCAAGTGAGCGATGAAGAAATGGAAGAATTTTTCTTCACTCACGCCAATGAAAAACAATTGAATTGTGAACCAAAGTTGGCACTAATGGAAGCGCAATTTTTCGATAAGAATTTAACAATCGTAGCGGAAAGCAATGTCAATAATTTGACCAATATAGAAAGCGAAAAATTGCTAGTACGCTCGCGCTTAACCAAAAACGTGCGCGAAATCATTATGAGTAAACCATGGGTTTTGACTTATTTCCCAACGCCAGCCTTAGCACAAGCAGCGCAAATGAGTGTGAGAGAATTGGAAAATTATGTTTTCAGCGCTTGCGATCAAGATTGGTCGGCAATGTCAAAACTGATGAAAAAACTGGCGGCAAAATTAAAAGACCAAGAAATACATATTGTCGGTAAAAAGACAGATTTGAGACTTTCCACTCAAGGACAAACTTGGGCCGTTGATGATTGGAAAGCAAATATGCCAGGAGGAGAAGTTTTTACTTCGCCAATTAAAGAGAGCGTCAATGGCACAATTTATTTTGACTATCCCCTATCGCGGCACGGAAAAACTCTGACTGGAGTCACCCTGACATTTGTCGACGGGAAAGTGACCGAGGCGAAAAGTGAAACTAATGAAGATTTCTTACAAGCTTTACTGCGAACTGATGCAGGTGCGAGTTTTGTGGGCGAGATTGCTATTGGCCTCAATCCTGGTTGCCACAAATATTTAGACAATATTCTCTATGATGAAAAAATGGCCGGCACTATTCATCTAGCTTTAGGAGCTGGTTTTCCTGAGTGCGGTCAATATAATCAATCGGCACTACATTTGGATTTGGTGAAAAATATGAAGGGTAAAAACTGCGTGCTAACGGCGGGAGAAAAAGAAATTTTGGTAGCGGGAAAATTAAAAATTTAGAAGCAGAAAGCGAAGCATGCAATTGTCGATAATTATCGTTTCTTACAATACTTGTAAATTGACTTTGGCGACAATTGCATCAGTGAAAAAAAGTTTGGCGGACAATTCGAACTTAAAAAATAATTATGAAATAATTGTGGTCGATAATCAAAGCAAAGATGACAGTGTCAAAGAATTAAAAAAATTACAAACGGCACAACTAACAGCGACGGCGAACGAAAAAATAAATTTGAAAATCGTGGAAGCGAATGAAAACTTGGGTTTTGGGAGAGCGAACAATTTAGGTTTCAAAAAAGCCACTGGTCAATATGTTTTTTTTCTCAATTCTGACACAATTGTCAAAGAAGGGGCAATAGAAAAACTGATCGCTTATTATCAAGAACAAGAAAAAGCAAAAAAACCCTTGGGTTTATTAGCGGCGCAATTGGAAAATGAAGATGGCAGCCTCCAGGCACAGGGAGGAGATTTACCGAGTCTAATGACGATCATAAATACAATGTTGTTTGTTGATGACTTACCAATTGTGGGTAAATATTTACCATCGGTGCAACACACAGGAAAAAGATTTCGAGAAAGTGAAGTAGAAAAGAAAACAGTCATTAAAAAAGGTTGGGTCGCGGGTACTGCTTTTCTAGTCAGAAGAGATTTGTTTGAAGAAATCGCTGGTTTTGATCCAGGAATTTTTCTCTACGGTGAAGATCAAGAATTGTCATACCGGTTGACGAAAAAAGGTTATTGGCACGGGATTTTGACGGGCGCGCGCGTAACGCATCTGGGGAGTGCGAGTAGCAGTAGTGCGCGCGCTATTTGTGGCGAAATCTTGGGGTATTTTTATTTTTTTCAAAAATATAAATCCAAAAGTCAAAGTGACTATTTAAAAATGATTTTATGGTTGGCAATGATGATTCGATTGACGGTTTATACTTTGAAAAAAGATAAAAAACGCCAAGAAATTTATGAACTGGCAACGCAAACCGTAGAAAAGCAAGAAATTAATTAAACATGATAAAAACGAAACTGGCGCCAGCAGAGATCATCGAATTGAATAATCAATTTTACAAAAAAGTGGCGCCATTTTTTGCGCAAACACGGATGAACGCTTGGATCGGCTGGGAGAAATTGCCGCTGCCAAAAAATGGCGCTGAAGTCTTAGATGTCGCGGCTGGCAATTTGCGTTTTTATAAATTCTTACAAAGCAAAAACTTAACGGTAAATTACTTAGGTATTGATGCGTGCAAGCCGCTACTAGAATTGAGCGCAACAGAAAAAAATTATTTTCAAACAGTGGACATTTTGCAAGATTTACTCAATGACCGAGATTGGCGAGCGCAATTGAGTGGAAAGAAATATGATTACATCATTTGCAGCGCCTTTTTTCATCATGTGCCAGTACCAGAATGGCGAGAAAGATTATTGGAGCAAATGAGTGAATTACTCAAAACTAAAGGAGTACTAGTGATCAGTTTGTGGCAATTCATGAACGATGAAAAAATGCGCCAAAGAGTAAAAGAAGATCTGGGCAATAATGATTTTCTACTAGATTGGCGAAGTGGCATTGAAGCCACTCGTTTCTGTCATCATTTTGATGAAATAGAAATTGAGAATGACAAAAAATGGGCGAAGAAAAAAGGTTTAAATATGATCGATGAATTCAAAGCGGACGGAGCAACGGGTCAAATGAATCATTATTTAATTTTTGAGCGCGCTTAATTGAGATTTTCTTAAGGTTAGCGAAAATCCTTTTCCGCTTAAAATAAAGAAAGTTATAAAAAGCAGAAAGGAAATTATGGCTTGTGGTCCAAAAATGGATAAGAATATGTGTCCTCAATGTGGTGGCTCAAAACCAAATTGTGGTTGTGGCGGTAATGAGGGTAAGAGTTGTAATAACGAGAGTGAAGGTAAGAAAAAAAAGTGTGGTAAAAAAATGAAGTAATTTTTTACTCAAAGAAAATTCAATTAAAATCGGTCTGCCAACAGGCGGCCGATTTTTTTGCGGCAGCAACGGGGTCGGTCAAAATAACTTCTAATTGACGCGAAGTTTGCTCATTAATGATGACAAGGAAACCGATTTCCTGCCAAACTTCGCCATCAGCGTCAACGACGGAGCGAAAATCAAAAGTGTCGGAGGACAAAGGCACGCCGTCCAAAGTAGCGCTTACCAGATTGACAGCGGGCGGGAGCAATAAACGCTGATAATTGGCATAATGCAAGCGATCTTGCCAAGAAGAATCCAAAGTCAAAGGAATTTGATTGTGATTGAGCCAAGAAACGGCGAGACGAGCGGAAGGAGTGGCAGTCTGAAAAACGGGCGTAAGCAGTTGGCGAGTAATCAAGCGATTGCTTTTATTGGCGCCGACATTACTTTCGACCCAATAAATTTGATGACAGGAATGTCGGCGCTGGCTTGTTTCACCGGTGAGCCGAAAAAAGCGAAAACAGGTTTGAAAAAAAGGGTCAAAGGCGAAAAAATTCATTTGACCGGCGCGAGCTTGCTGCCAGAGAAAAGAAAAAAGTTGAATTTTTTCGCTGAATGACAAAGACTGTAAATGAGTCTGTAAAGCGCTGGCGGCAGGACGCAAAAAATCAGTTTTTTGGGTATCACCTGGGAAAAATTGACGACGATTTTGATGAGCCAGAGCAGCAAAATTGTCGGCGGCAAGAGTGATTTTAGCGCCATTAGTGCTTTCGATAGCCAGGTCGCCAAAACGAACAAGTAAGCTTTCAATCACTGGTAAATTGAGACTAATAACAAAATCTGGTTGCGGTCGGCCAGCGCGGACAAAAAGAGTGCTGATATTTTGGGCAGTAGTAGGAAAGTCACGTTCCCAATTGGCATCGGGCAAATGTAATTCGTCTGCGCCGGCGGTCAAATACTGGGCCACAGCGGACGGCGCCGACAAAAAGTTTTTAATCTGACCATCACTTTCATAAATATCATAAATTTGCCAATTTCGGATGTGCAGACCGCGATGATCAACAACGGCAACTGAACCGATAAAACCACCAGTGGCGCGTTTTTCATCGGTGTTTTGCAAAAGGACCAGGGTAGTATAGGAACGAGCGAAGATGAAAAACGCGCCAATCAAAATCAAACTTAAAAAAATGCCGACGAGAATCAGAACTGATTTCTTCCAAGAAAAACACATGCCTCTATTATAAACTATTCCAAAGTAATATCTTGAATAGTAGTACCAAGAGTTAATTGTTTCACAATGTCCAAACCGTCAGTCACTTGGCCAAAAGTATTATAATAACCATCCAAATAAGTAGCTGGAGCTAAAGTAATAAAAAATTGACTGCCGCTGGTATTGGGATAGCGACCATTAATATTGATATTGGCAAAAGAAACCACGCCAGCTTGGTCGTGGCTGAGAGCGGGCGAAATCTCGTCAGCGAGGCGATAGCCAGGATAGCCACTGCCTAAAAGTTTAAGGGCGGCGGCATCACTCGCATCGCGGCTAGCAGGATCGCCAGTCTGAGCGACAAAGTTTGGCTCTAAACGGTGGAATTTGAGACCGTCATAAAAGTCACTTTCGACTAAAGAAACAAAATTGGCAGTGCTAAGTGGCGCTTGCGCTGGAAAAAGCTGAATAGTAAAAGTGCCTAGATTGGTTTTAACGTGAGCCAAAGTGGCGCTGCTAGTGGCAAAGTCAGTCAAAGTCCGAACGGGTAAATACAAAGCGCTAGGTAAATCGCCATCAGTGGCTTGCAAATTAAAATTGTCGCTACTCATTTGCTGGCCATCGGCGAATTCTAAACGCGATAATTGATCAGTAGGCTCGGCGGTTGGAGCTGAAACTGAGCTAGAAGGCAAAAAAGAATCATCGGTCGCTTGGCGTTTTAAAAGCAAATTACTAAAAAATAAACTCAAGTAGACAATAAGGGCAAAAATAAAAAAAATCACGATAATTCTAGCTAAAAGGGGCAAAAAATCTCTTTTCATACTGGAAATAATACCATTTTGTGGTAGAATCGTCAATATGAAGAAAACACTGCTAGTATTGGCGGCGGGAATGGGTTCGCGTTATGGCGGTCTCAAGCAGATAGATCCAGTCGGTCCGAATGACGAATACTTAATGGACTACTCGATTTATGATGCTTATCGCGCTGGTTTTGACAAGGTAGTTTTTGTAATTCGAAGAGATTTTGTCACTGATTTCAAGAGACATTTTCCACCAAGAAAATTCAAAAATAAAATGAAGGTGGAGTATGCTTATCAAGATTTGAATGATTTACCCTTGGGAGTGAAATTGCCAGAAACTCGAGAGAAACCTTGGGGTACTGGTCACGCAGTTTTAGCGGCGCGTAATTTTATCAAAGAACCTTTTGCAGTCATTAATGCGGATGATTTTTATGGACGAGAAGCGTTTGAAGTTTTAGGAAAAAAATTGGACAATTTGCCAAAAGATAGCGTCAACCAGTATTTTATGGTCGGTTATCGCTTGGAAAAAACTTTGTCGGAAAATGGTTGGGTGTCACGAGGTCTATGCAAAGTTAATTATAAAAATAAACTGATTTCAATTTATGAACATACTAAAGTGGGTTGGCTCAAAAAGAGAATTGTCAGTCAAGATAAAAATGGTCGTAATCATACGTTGGATCCAAAGCGTTTGGTATCTATGACACTTTTTGGCTTTACACCGGATTTTTTTGAATATTTGCAGACTGATTTTGCTCAATTTTTGGAGGAAAATTTGAATGAGGAAAAAATGGAATTTTTTACTCCGAATGTAGTGAATGACCTGGTGCAAAATCAAAAAGTGGAAATGCAAGTATTACCAACACGCTCAAAGTGGTTTGGGATTACTTATGCAGAGGACAAAGAGAAGACGATTGCTGATTTGCGAGAATTAATCAAAAAAGGGGTCTATCCAGCCAGACTTTGGTAAACTAAGGACGCTTTTATTATTGTATAATGGTAAGCGTTCATGTCAATTGCAAACGAAACACGGCAACAAATGAAAAGCTTTCTTAATCAAGGCTTTATCAATTTATTTGGTAATGCCGTGGCAAGTTTTTTGGCTTTTCTTTTCAATTTCTTAGTGGTGAAAAATTTGTCCATGAGCGATTATGGCGAATACACAAGTATTATTGCTTACTTAGCTTTTTTTACGGCGCCGCTGACGATTTTGGCACTAATAGTGACAAAAAAAGTCAGTCAAGTGGGAAAAGAAGAAAAGGTGGAAGCGGCGCTGAGAGTAAAAACACAATTTTTTACTTTAATGAGAAAATACAGTTGGATATTTTTGACTGTGCCAATCTGGTGGTGGTTATTGAGTCAGTATGCCAATTTTGACAGTTTTCTAAGTGTGCCAACAATTTTATTACTATTGTTAATTAGTTTAATGACGACGGTTTTCACGGCAATTTTAACTGGTTGGCAGGCGTTTGTGATTATCGTGATGATTGCGATTATTACTGCTAGTCTCAAACTGCTGGGCGGCTGGGTGGGTTTGAGTATATGGACAAGTCTCAACATGGTCGATGGAATTTTGATTTTTTCTGGAACGGCACAATTATTTCTCACTTGGCGGTGGGCAAAAAAACACTGGCAAAGGGAAAAGAAAGCGGTAAAAAATCCAAGTGAAAAAGAATTAAAATTGGGTCGTTATTTAAAACAAAGAAGTTTTTGGGTACCTTTGAGTGGAGTGCTGATTACGACGGCGCTAATTAATGTAGATATGATGACGGTGAAAGTGGTGGGCAGCGCTGATTTTGCTGGTGCTTATGGCTTATATTCGCTTTTTGGGAGAATTCTACTGTATGCGAGTAATCCGCTAATCAATGTCGCTTTTACTTTTTTTAATCAAAAAGGAGAGGAAAGGCAAAAAAAGTTAGTCTTTGCGCTGTCGGTGGCACTGATTGGCTTTTTTGCCTTAGGAATGGTGGCGCTTTATGCTTGGTGGCCAGAGTTACTGATTACGGTGGTAGGAAAAAGTGATTATCTGGTCTTAGCTCCAGAATTGTGGCTGGCGGCGATTTTTGGCGGTCTATACTCGCTGGCGTTGCTTTTGGCGCAATATCTGATTGCCAAAAATCGCCGCCTGATTTTTTACGGAGCGCTCATGCCGCTTTTGCAAATTGCAGGCATTTATTATTATCATCAAACGCTAACACAAGTAATGTTGGTCAATATCGTGACCACAACAATTTTAATTATAATTTATGGAGCGGGTGTAATTTATAAACAAAGGCGACATGCTCAGGCAACTATTTAAAAAATCTTTACTCTATTTCATGACATTAGTAGGCGGAAAACTGCTAACGGCGGTGTTTTTTATTGTCTTGGCAAGAATATTACAGCCAGAAAAGTTTGGCGTCATTACTTATTTTGTAACCGTAATTCAAGTAGTGAGTGTCATTGCCGATGTAGGAATGAAGCAGTGGTATCAAAAGAAAATGGCGGAAAAAAAACGACCGCTGTTGCTGACTGAATTTTTGCGCTGGCGGTTAATTTTTTATATGGTAACAGTGATTTTAGTTTCCGGGGCGCAAAAATGGGGTGGTTTTTTTGAACCAGCGATGATGTGGCCTTTATATGCGGCTCTGCTACTGGAGGGACTAGTGAGCGTAGCGGATGGTTATTATTTAGCGCGCGAAGAGAGCCTGAAGTTGGGCTGGAAACTGATTGGACGAAATGCGTTGCTTTTTGGAGCGCTACTTTTCATTCGCGCGCCCGCTGACTACACGATTTTTTTCTCGGCTTATAATGTCGCTCTGGCTGGCGTGATAATTTTTTATTTTCCGTGGCGCAAAATTAGCTGGCAAAA
>CAYVKW010000023.1:0-9113 GCA_964452285.1 uncultured Pseudomonadales bacterium
CTAGATTCTTCGGTTGCCACTTTTGGATTTTCCAGTAACAAAGCCAAAGGCCATTCATCTACTTCCACTTGATCAATAACATTCCAGCCATTAAAGTCTAAATTCAATTTTGTCAGATTATCATTGTATTGACCATTTGTTAAACTTAGATGCTGCCAATTAATAAAATAAACAATTGCATATTGAGCTTCCTCTATCGTAGTCAACAAAAAATTGTCTCGTTGCTTTATTGGTATTAATAAATTGACAAATTTTTGCATTTCAGGCGTTGCTAGTACTTTTATTTTCCCCTTTTCACTGTTTTCCTGTAATAACTTCATAAATAAAGTTTGCGCTGATATCGACCAATAGTCTCGTTCAAAGTTCTTTGCCACATAAGGTCTGACTAAAGGATTGTAATAAACAAATTGATAAGGGTGATTTTTAATCATCCAACTTCCAGTTATAGCAAAAGACAAACAGAGAAAAAAGATTAAAAATTTTCTGAGTTTGATTCTTCCCCATATTGCTTCTATACCTAAAATTGCCATATAAATCAAAGGAAAATAAATAAAATACAAATGTCGCCAACTGTTATAAAGTACTGAATGACAAATCACCGTTGCCAGCCATGGTAATAGCCAAAAACAAAACATATAATTATCTAAGTTAAATAATTTGTTTACCCAAGCTATTTTTTTGTTTCGCCATTTTTGCCCAAGTTGATAGCAAAAAACACCGATTCCCGATAGAATTAAAATTGGATAGAGCAATGGCGTTGTCGCCCAAAAATACCCAGGTATGAAATGCCAAGGAATATTATTCCAAGGAATCAATTTCCCAAAGTACAGCGTTTCTCCTTTCCAAGCATCATAATGTGAAAACAGTTCTATTACTTGATTTACAAATGAAACCTCTTGTCCCCAAGCCGTTGGTTGCATTGCTATATATAAGCAAAAAATAAGCATTGGTATTAGTATCAAAAAGATTATTTTTTGCCACCGTTGCTTTTTGTTTTTTTCCGTTATTGTTTTTATTAATAAAAACAGATAATAAGCAGCTGGCACGATTAAAGCCGTAATTCTAGTATTCATTGCGGCCGCTGAAATTAAAACAAACCATAATAAGTTTGACCAAGAAGACCTTTTTATTAATCGCTCGCCAAAATAAATTGTAATGATGTAAGTCGCTGCTCCTAAAATATCTTTATTATTATAAAAAGCCTCAGCAAAAAAACGTGGCGTCATAGCAACTAGTATTACACCCAACAAAGCCAAAGATCTTTTCTGAAAACGATTTTTTAATAATAAATAAAAACAGATTAAAGCCAAATAAAAATAAATAAAATTAAGAATGTGCCTTGATAAATAAATTGCTTCAGGATCAAATTTTTCTGCCTCAAATCCCTTTATATGTTCTAAAATTAAACTTGGCCATTGCAGAAAAGTTCCATAAAAACGATCATTATTACTGCCTTGTAGATAATTTTGATACCACACATGGTCATGCTCTAAACCAGGTATTTGTTTTTTTGTTGCTAGATAATAAATTTTGCTCACGGCAAATTGATATTGTCTTATGCTTGTTTCTCGCTCTGTAGTCTCGTCCGCAGAAATTCCATAATCTGCAACAATAGCCAAACCAAATGCTAAATAAAAAACAAAAAAACTTATTATTAACAACTTTGATTTATTTTCTGTCCAAGCTTGAATTTTAAATATTTTTTTCATTGTCATTTTTGTCATTAATTCATAAATAACTTCGCAGATAAAATAATATCTGCGTTTTTAGTAGCTTCAATTCCAGAAAAATCTTCATAATTAGTAATTATACTTTTATCATGATAAAAAGCTTGAAGAAAATTTTCATGCCAGAGTGCATAAGCAATTTGTTTACTCGAACCCCAATTAGCAATTTCATTGCCAGTTGTTTTTGCATTAGTTATAAACACCTTGGTTTCTGGCGGTAGAGTAGGGTAATGATCTGCAAAATAAGTTGCTACTTGTCGTGCAATCTCACTTCTTTGCACTGCATAGTTAGTTGGCGCGGTGATCTTCACGGTTAAAAAATTAAAAAGCACAAATAAACTCACCGCGCCTATCTCCACATATCTGTTTTTCCAACTCATCACCAATAGAGTCATTAATATTGCCACGCCCAACATCGGCAAACTTAATTGGATTGTAAATTTATGTGTCGGTAAAAAAATTACCGGTAATAGACCAAAAATTATTAAGCTCAAAGCCAAAATAAGTTTTTCTACCCCCCCCGCAGCTATTTTTTTGACATTAATTATTAAGGTCGTTAGCAAAAAACCAAGCCACGTTAAACCTAAAGTAATGATGGGCCAAGCTAAACTTGGAAAATCAGTAAAAAATCGCGGTAAAAAACTATATATATTTGGCATATAGTCTTGAATTAATTCAGGTGCACCCAAAAGCCACCAACTATAGAAATAACTGCTCTGCACCATCATTTTTGGCGAAAAATTGAATTCATAAGTCGCATCTGCAAAAGCACTATTATCAAAAATAAAAAACCTAATCCATAAATAGACTAATACTAATAAAGCGCTCCACCATAAATTTTTGTTTGTCAATAAAAATTGTTGCCAAAATTTTTTGGGCTCATTTTTGCTTTTTCTCTCATAACTTTGTATTAATTGAATTACCATTAATATGACGGGTGCGACCACAGCTGTATCTTTTGAGAGTAAAGCTGCGACTAAAAACCATTGAGCTAAGATTTTTTTGCCCGTCAGACTTTTCCATAAATAAAGTAAAACAAAAAATAGCAAAAAAATCTCTTGATTCGCAGAAATAAAATATAATTGTGTAAAATGGGTCGCCGATAAAGTGTAAAAAATTGCTGTCAAAATCTTGGCTTTTTTTTCAAATTTTAATACGCCTAATAGTTGATAAAAAATATAAATACTGGCAATAAAAAGCCCCCACACCACTAAATGATAAAAGAACGGTTCTAATCCTACGAAACTTTGTAATAAAAAAAAGAAGACTTGAATTGATAACGGTCTATAAAAAGCAGCCATCTGAGGATTTGGCAATGGATTAAAAAAATTTACCAATTCTGATCCTGTTTTGATTTGAGTAATATTTAAATGAAACCAATCATCTCCAGCAAAATAAGTAAAAAAACTTTGACCAAAAAAAACTAGAGCGCCGCTAAAAACTATTAACCACCAACCGTAATTTCTTAACCATTGACACAACTTAGACACTAGATTAGTTTGAGACAGCCTCATCAATTTTTATTATAAACCATATGTTATAATTATCAACATGAAAAACTTCTGGCGGCAATTAAAATTCTATCTTTATCAACACCGTCGAGAATTTTTACTTTTAATTGGTATTGCTTTAATTGTCCGCGGACTTTATCTTTGCACTCATTTAGCTTTTACGCAAGACCAAGTCCGCGACGTTTTGTTTATCAAAGAAAAATTGCATCAAAGAGATTTTTTCATTCCTTTTGGTCCCGCTGCTGCCAGTTATAGCAATTTCTATGTTCTGCCTTTCTTTTATTATTTGCAACTTTTTGCTCATTTGATTTTTGCCAATACTTTTTACGCCATGAATGTTTTGATTTTACTTTTGGAATCCATTTCGCCACTTTTTATTTATTATCTTTTGCACAAAACTGGGCTCAAGTCGCATTTATGTTTTTTGGGTAGTTTGCTTTATATTTTTACTCCTGGTATTATTACTTTCAGCAGTATCGCTTGGAATCCAAATTTAGTGCCATTTTTTACTCTCATTCTTCTAATCGGTGGTTTATGGTATTTATTGGAAGATCGTTTATACGGTCTCTTTTTAGCTTTGCTAGCCATGGTTTTTTTGACTGGCTTGCATTTTCAGTGGTTCGTCTTATTGCCTTTCGTGGCTGTGATTGCCGTCAAAAGCCTCTGGCAAGTCAAAAAAACCTGGAAAACTCTTCTCTTGGGTCTCCTTTGCACCTTACTTTTAATGTCTCCCTATCTTTATCAAGAACTTACTCATAATTATCAAAATTTATCTAATAGTTTGCATTTTCTGACCGCTGGTCCCGTCACTTTTGAGCGTATCAGCAAACCACTTTATCTATTCTTCTTTTTCCCCAATTATTACAATCGTTTATTTTTTGGCGAACAATTTGTTTATCATTGGACTTGGCTCTATGAAAACTATTCTGGACCGGAATTAGTTTTAGTGATTAACAGCTTGTTTTTTTGGTTTTTAGTCGCTTTTAGCACGGCCAGAGCTTATCACTGTCGCCACCGTTTAGCGGGAAAATATCTTGGTTTCACGGCGCTTATTTTTCTTTCCATGGCGATTTTTTTGCGTTTCTACAAAGGTGATAAACCAGATTATTTTCTCAATGTTTTCGCTCCTTTTATTTTCATTTGGCTATTGCAACCGTTCACTCTGATTAAAAAGCAAGTTTGGCAAAATTGTCTTATTACGGTTGTTATTTTGCTCTCCACTTTTCTTCTTTGGCAGCAACCTTGGTACAATCAATATCGCGATTTTCAAACCATTAGTAATTATATTAAAGACACCCCCGATACTAAAGAAATCGTCGTTCTTAATCAAGAAGTAGAACGACCGATTCGTTACTTTTTACCTGATGAAAACTATGTTGCCACACCCTCTGGGACTTTGGACCACACTATTTTTGTCTGCCAAGCCTCTCAAGCTTGCCTTAGTTATCGACCTAATCTAAAATCTAAATACAACCTTTTCAAATATGACTGGGTTACGCCCGCCGATTATACTTTTTATTTCCCTTATTATGATGCTATTCTTTCTCATGGCTGGCATACTGACAGTGCTGAAGGATTTTTGGTTGTCAATACTAGCAAATAAGCAGTTATAATAAAGCCAGAAAAATTAAAATAGATTTGTACTTAATAGAAATATTTATGAAAAAATTTTCTTTTGTCAATTTTGAATTCAAAAAACTTCTCACCTGGACCAATCTTATCATTTTGATTATTGTCGTTTTAGCCGTTTTTACTCGCTTTTATAAACTTACAGAATTACCAGTCGGTCTCAATTTGGACGAAGCTGCCACCGCTTACGATGCTTTTTGTCTGGCTCATTGGCGTGTCAATCGTCAACTCATGCATTTGCCAGTTTATTTACCCAATTTTGGCGGCGGTCAGTCAGCTCTTTATGCTTATATTCTTGCCGTTTTTATTAAAATCTTTGGTTTGAATACCTTTATTATTCGTCTTCCCGGTGCTCTTTTTAGCTTGTTGGTAATTTTGGTTGGCGCTTTAATTGTCAAAGAAACATTGGGCAAAAAAGCAGGCCTGTTGGCCGCTTTTTTGCTTACTATTTTCCCTTATTTTATTTGTCAAGGTCGCTTTGGCTGGGATTGTAATTTACTTCTCGGTTGTTTTACCGCTTCCTTTTTCTTCTTACTTTTGGCGCTCAAGAAGCAAAAATGGTTTTGGTGGAGCTTAACTGGCTTATCTTTCGGTGTCACTCTTTATGCCTACGCTTTAGGTTGGGTTGTTCTACCTGTCTTTTTGCTTCTCACTGTTATTTATCTTTTTTATCTCAAAAAAATTACTTGGCGGCAATTATTTGCTTTTGCTGTTCCTCTTTTTATTTTAGCTTTACCTCTGATCGTCTTTGTCATTATCAATGTTTTTGACCTTGATCCAGTTTTTGGTCGGTTCTTTTATATTCCTAAACTCAATCTTTTACGCACTGACGAATTTTCTGTTGGCGATCCTTTATTACGTTTTCTCCAATTACCGAAAACTTTATTATACGTTGATGATCCAAATAATTTCCAATCATTTATGACTGGTTGGACGCTCTATGCTTTTTCGGTGCCATTTTTCTTTTTCGGTTTGGTTCAAGTTATTAAACAAGCTTATCTATCTTTGAAAAAGAAAAAATTTGCTCCAGAAGCCTTAATTTGTTTCTGGTTTGTCGGCGGCCTCACTTTGACTGCAGCTTTGGGTACCGTTTTGCATAATCAAAATAGTCTCTTTTTTCCTTTGGCATTTTGCATTGTTTATGGCTTAGTTTGGTTTGCACAACTTTTTAAATCCAGCTGGCAAAAGTTTTACTGGACAATTATCATTGTCATCTATACTCTCACTTTCGCTCATTTTTGCCAAGCCTATTTTGTCAATTATGCCAATCAAGGCTATCAAATTCACTTTGATGACACACCGGAAGCCGCTTTAGCAGGACTTTATCAATGGGGTGAAGAACACGGTCTCAACAAAGATCAAATCAATCAGCATACAATTTGGTTGGATGTTAAATATATTTATTATTATCTTGGTGCTCAAATTTCGCCTCTGCTTGGTAGTCCCACGCTCGATGTGCTCAATGAAGTTCGTTATCAAAATTTCCAATTTGAATTTTTACCAGCTAGAGATTTGATGTTTGACTTTATTCCTAAGGAATTATATCCTAGAGATATCTTTGTCTTATCGAATAAAGTTGAAAATGCTGACTACATCAGCGATTTAGTTGAGCTAAATTTTCAGGAAGTTTACCGCGATCAAAAATGGAGTGTTTGGCTGAATGAAAATACTATTTTAAGTCCAACGGCGAGTCAGTCAGCTGTCGTTACTTATTAACTCCTGCGTCATTCGGTCTTTTCTCTGCTATAATGAAAATTACTTATGCGTCGTAATCTTAATCAATTGGTTGACCACGAAAATCCAGAGGAAGAGCAACTTCTCACTAGTTTGCGCGCTGCTTCTTGGGACGAATTTCATGGTCAAGAAAAAATCAAAGCCGCCATTTTGATTGGTACGGCTGCTGCGAAGGCTAGGGGAGAGGCGCTTGACCATTTGCTTTTTTACGGACCGCCAGGTTTAGGCAAAACCACACTTTCACATTTGATTGCTAAAGAAATGGGTAGCAATTTGCGAATCACTTCTGGCACAGCTTTGAGTAAAGTCGGCGATCTGGCAGCCATTTTGACTAATTTGGAACCTCACGACGTTCTCTTTATTGATGAAATTCATCGTTTACCAAAAATCGTTGAAGAAACCCTTTATCCTGCTATGGAAGATTTTGCTTTGGACATTGTCATTGGCAAAGGTCCAGCTGCGCGCACCGTCAGACTGGACTTACCGCCTTTTACTTTAGTTGGTGCCACCACTCGTTTTGGCGCTTTAACTGGCCCCTTTCGTGATCGCTTTGGCTTGACTTATCGCTTGCAATACTATCAGCCCTTGGAGCTTATTACAATTATCCAAAACGCCGCTAAAAAACTTGACCTAGAAATTGACGCTGATAGCGCTAAGCTTATTGCTAGACGCGCTCGCGGCACTCCTCGTATTGCTCTCAAATTACTCAAACGCGTCCGCGATTTTACTCAAGTTAAACATCAAAACCAACTCAATCCCGATATTGTCACTCAAGCCCTTGATTTATTAGAAATTGATACTCTTGGTTTGACTGATGCTGATCGCTTTTTACTCCAGACTATTTTGGAAAAATATGGCGGCGGTCCAGTCGGTCTTTCCACTCTGGCTGCTGCCACTAGTGAAGACGAAAGCACCATTGAAGAAGTTGTCGAACCTTATCTTTTGCAAATTGGTTTTTTGCAAAAGACGCCCAAAGGTCGGATCTTGACCGAACTCGCGCGCCAGCATTGCGGACAACCGTCAAAAAGTTAGACCTGCATTTGGCGCGCCCTCCACATCTTGACAAATGTCCCATAATATGATATAATAAGCGTTGTTTTGTTCTAATTAGAGTGGGAAATAATCATCATTATTTTTCGCTTTCATCTAGACACAAAGCTCTTTGACAATCTTTCTTTTTTACACCGGCAAACCATTATCGTGACGCCTTTGGTAAAGAGCGTCACTTTTCCTGTTTTCCAGCAATTTTTGCTGTTTTTATAGAGTTCTTGTCACATTTTCAATTCAGGAGGAGGAATTTTTATGTCAGAAACTATGGAAAATCGAACAAATCAGGAAACGAAATCTAAAGAGGGGGGAAACCGCATTGCCTTCTGGCAAGGTAATCTCCTTGTCATTGAGCAAATCAGTGGCGTTCTGTTACTAATTGTGCTCTGTACTTTCTCAGCCGGAGCCAGTTTGAGCTGGTGCTTGTTGGGCTACGGCTTGGCGATTTTGCTAAATAGCAAAATCGCCACTCAAGGTCGGCAGCAATTATTGCTCCGACCGGCTTTAATCTTTATGATTTTAGCCGTCACCATGCGCAGCAGCTTTGCCTACCGCCTCGGCGGGCTTTTGTCCGCTGCCGTTTACTTTGGTCTTGGCACTCTTTGTGTTTACACCAAGTTAGGAGAGAAATTAAATCGAATTTCTCTCTTGACGCGACAAAGCGCCTTGCTCCTCGTCATCTTAACAATGGTGGCAGAAGTGAGCGCTCTGTCGCTTTACGGCGGCAGTGGGTTGCGTACTCTTGCCATCGTCGTTTTCCTTGGCGGAGCTTTCGCTCTTAGTCTTTGGAAACCGGCCTGGAAGTGGGGGAAACGTATCCTGGTGATTCTAGGCTGCGTCTTCCTTATTGTCGGCGCTAATTGGCAAGTAATCGGCGCTCAGCTGAGTGCTAATTTACCAGCCAGCAATGGCAAAGACCTAGCTGAGCAGCTGCTCAACTGGCTTTTAGCTCCTTTGACACCGTCTTTTTGGCAGGCATTCTTGCCTACAAATTGGCAATGGTCTTGGAGCGCGTTGCTGCTACCAGTGGCGGCGCTGCTGAATTTGCCAGAAGTGATTACTGCTGCGCAAGTTCAAAAAAATGCTTTTGAGCAGACTGAAGACACTAACTATGGAAACGTTTTCGCTTCTTTAGCATTAAGCACTGTCATAATGGCTGTCTGCGGTCTTCCACTTCCCACTTATTCGGTTGAATCAGCGGGAGTGTGTGCCAAAGAAAAAGCCGCATTATTGACAGCTGAAGACGAAGGTACAGCTGACATGAAGAAAAAGTTTAGCACTAGTCAGACTGCGGCAATTATTCTAATTGTTGCTGCCTTGATCCCAGCTTTGACTTTCTTCACGGCAGGTGTTATCGCTATCTTCACGCCGGTCTTTGCTCTCTGGGCATTGTTTTGTTACTACGAAACAGCTCCTGTAGGTTTGCCATATCTGTGGCAGCCCTGCGCTCAAGCACTCCGGAAAA
>CAYVKW010000023.1:9123-15994 GCA_964452285.1 uncultured Pseudomonadales bacterium
TTGGCCGACTGGTAAACAATGGCTCCAAGCTGCTACTTTAGTGGTTATCGCTGCTATTGCTTGGCGCTTGCCTATCTGGTATTTAGGGACTGGCTATTTAGTCAAGTTTCCTAGCTGCTGGTATGGCATCGTCATTAGTGCCTGTCTGGCTTTTTTGCTCCAATTGAGCAAAAAAGCCAATAAAAAAAAGAAAGATTAAAAGAAACAGGTTGGCGCTTAGTTCGTCACGAACCAAGCGCCAACCCAACCTTATATAAACTAACTATATGAATTAAAAATTAATAAATAAAGTCATAAATACTTGTTTTATCAAGTATAATACACTGCTTTATGATAAAAAAAATTATAAAAATTAGCTTCATTAGTCTTTTGAGTTATTTACTCATTAGCTTTTTGCGCCCAGACACCGTGCGAGCCGACGCCCGCGAAGACGCTTTCCGCCGAGATTGTCAATATAGTGTTCAAGAAACGGCTTGCGCCGCTGGTACTCAAGTCAGTCAGCTTTATTTAGACTTGAGTCATACTCTTTATTGCTGCAATCCGACTGCTGTCGTCACTCCTGCTGATAATAATTCTGCCGCTAACGCTGCACCAGCCGCCGCTAATCCTCCCACTAGTAGCGACCCTCGAGAAAATGCTTTTCTTCAGTCCTGCTATGGTTCAATGGGTGGGAACTATCATCTGAAAGCCGCTGCTGATTTAGCTAGCAATCCTTGTAATCAAGGCGACGTCGTTGTGGGTAGTAGCGCCTTGGGCTTGACCAATATCTTTTGTTGTCAATCTAAATCAATCAACCCAGATGCCGACAATCCTCAAAACGCTCTTGCCCTTGATATATCTGTCAATCAACTCCACTATCAAGATTTACAAAACATAAATCCTCTCAAGGGTACAGTTTTAGGTGAAGCAACTCCCGGAGATGTTATTAATCGCGCTTTGACTGTTATCATTTTTCCTATCGCCGGCATTGGCCTTTTTCTCTACGTTCTTTGGGGCGGTTTTCAAATGGTTTCTGGTTCTACTAGCGGTAAACAAAATTATATTGACTTGGGCAAAAAAAGAATTGTCTCTGCTATTGTCGGTTTTATCGTTCTTTTTTGCGTTTACTGGATTTGGCATTTAATTACCTTGGTGACTGGTTTATCAGTTTAATTTCTTCTGTCGTTTTCCTTATTGTCACGCGCAAAAATCGTGTATAATTATCTTTCTATGAAAGAAAAACTCGCCGCAATTTTTGCGCCTCTTGCTTCCGTAAATCCTTTATTTTATGTCTTTGTCATCGCTATGGTGCCCGTGATTGAACTTCGCGGCGCGATTCCTCTTGGCATCGCTCTTGGTTTAGATTTTTGGACTGTTTTTTTTGTCTCTTTACTTGGCTCTATGTTTCCTGCTCCCTTTTTGATTCTCTTTTTTGTCAAAGTTCTTGATTGGTTCAAAGAAAAAAACTATTTTCCTCGTTTGATGACTTGGCTCGACAGTCATTTCCGCGCTAAATCAGAAAAAATTGGTGCTTGGCAATTTTGGGGTATTGTTATTTTTACTGCTATTCCTTTACCAGGAACCGGTGTCTGGACTGCTTCTGCCATCGCCTCGCTCCTGCAAATGCCATTTAAAAAAGCTTTGCCCGCTGTTTTGCTCGGCGACCTCATTGCTGGTTTTATCGTCCTGGCGCTTTCTTGGGCGCTTATTCCCACTGCTTAGATAGAATTGCCGCCGACCACTACCATTTTTACTTTACTGTCATAACTTGTGATATTGAATCTCGCAGGTCTAGCCCTTCTTCTGCTAGGCCGATATTTTACTTATTTTTTTACTCACAATCTGAAAAATTGCTTTGTCTTTTAAATTGATCTTTATTCTTGATCAATTAAGACTCGCCCTGTCATTGCAATCGGTTTTTCTATACCCATAATTGCCAGCATTGTTGGTGCAATATCGGCCAGAACTCCCGTTGGCAACGTTCTGCTTTGATTAAAATATTGTGGACCGACGATAATTAGTGGCACTGGATAAGTTGAATGTTCAGTGTCAATCTCGCCACTCTCCATATTAATCATTTCTTCCACATTTCCATGATCGGCAGTAATCAAGACTACACCGCCCTTTTGATAAGTCGCTCGAACAATTTGACCGACGACTTCATCAACTACTTCACAAGCTTTAATTCCAGCTTCCAAGTTTCCAGTATGTCCAACCATGTCTCCATTAGCTAAATTAATAATAATCGCATCGTAATCGGCGCTCTTGATTCTATTAGTCACTTCCACACTGATTTCGCGCGCGCTCATCTCTGGTACTTGATCATAAGATTTTGCGTCTTTAGACGGCAAGATTACTCTATCTTCTCCAGGAAAAACAAATTCCTTTTGTCCATTCATGTAATAAGTCACGAATTTTTGTTTTTCCGTTTCTGCTGAACGCAACTGCTTCAAACCATAGTCAGCCAAAACTTTACATAACGGTTCTTTTACCGGTTGTGGTGAAAACGCTTCTGCTACTGGTAAACCATCTTCATAACGAGTCATAGTTACAAAAAACAAATTGTTAACCACCTTTTGTCTTTTGAAAGTTTCACCTTGACTTTTGCCTTGATTAGCATTCGTTTTCTCGTATTTTTCCATATAAGGATCGAAGTCCATTACCTGAGGTGTATCAAAATCTTTAATCACAAAAGCTCTGGTTAATTCCCGCGGTCGATCAATCCGGTAATTTGTAAAAATCACTGCATCATTATCATTAATTGTAATTACTTCGCCATTTTGATCTAGAACTTTGATTGGTTCGATAAATTCATCGGTATTACCTTTTTGATGTTGGTCCATAATCGCCGATAGAGGGTCACTGGTTTTGATGCCTTCACCCACTGTCAGTGCATTATAAGCTCTTTCCACTCTGTCCCAGCGCTGGTCTCTATCCATAGCATAAAAACGTCCAATGATGGTAGCAATTTCTCCTACACCTAGACTAGTCCCCAAGTTCATAATTCTTTCTACGATACTCGGAGATTCATAAGGCGGCGAATCCCGGCCGTCAGTGAAAAGATGTAAATAAACTTTTTTCAGTCCGGCCTTCGCCGCCATTTCTAGCAAAGTGAGCATATGCTCCAAATTGGCGTGAACCGCGCCGCTCCCAGTTAAACCCATGATGTGTAAAGCTGAATTATTACTTTTAGCGTGCTCAAAGGCAGCCGTAAAAGTCTGATTTCGTTCAAAACTACCATCCGCAATCGACATATTTACCCGTGGCAAATCTTGGTAAACAATATTGCCGGCACCGATATTGACGTGTCCCGTTTCGCTATTGCCGTCAATTCCGCGTGGCAAACCGACCGCTTCTCCTGAGGCCGCCAGAGAAGTGTGCGGAAAGGACAACCAAAAAAGATCCATATTTGGTGTTTTTGCTAAAGCAATCGCATTGCCGGCGTTTTTTGGCCCGATGCCCCAACCATCGAGGATTAGCAATACCGTTGGTTTTGGCCCGTTGTAAGGTTTTCGCGGATTTTCCGCACTAAAACCTTTACCGCTCAACATTGGTTGAATAATTTGTTTGCTTGGTTCTATCATCTTGTTGCCGCCGCGCTTTGGTTAATCGCTTTTAATTCATTGCTAATTTGTAATAAACGGTTATATTTTGCGATTCTTTCTCCTCTGTTTGGTGGTCCGAATTTAGCAAAATCCGCGCCTAAACCGACAGATAAATCTGCAATAAAATCATCATTTGTCTCTCCTTCACGATTAGAAATAATAATCTGCCAATTGTCAGCTCTGGCTGCTTTAATTGCTTCGATAATATGAGTGACCGTTGGCACTTGTCCTGTCTTGACAATCAAAGTATTGGCTGCTTTTTCTTTGATTGCCGTTGCAATCAATTCACTATTAGTTCTGGTGAGCGAGTCAGCAATAATTCTAGAACTTTGACCAAATTCAGCCGTAAAAGTCTTCCAAGTGACTAAATCATTTTCCGAAAACGGATCTTCAAAAGCATAAATACCATAAATTCTATTTAAATCCTTGAGATAATCCAACCATTCTTTTGGTCCATAACCATCGGCTTTGTCTTTGATTTTATAACGACCATTTTTATAAAAGTGATTGGCATCAAAGTCAGCCCCAAAGAAAGCATCTCTGCCTACCACTAAATTAATACTTCTAGCCGCTTCATTGAGCAAGTCAAAGGCGTCGGTGTTTTTATACAAATTTGGGGTATAACCTCCATTTGGTCCAACTGCCCGAATTGCCCCCTTTGATTGCAAAATTTCGCCCAAAGCTTTAAAAACTGACACTGCCAGCTCCAAAGAACGTTCGAAACTTAAACTATTAGCTGGAATAATCTGAAATTCCTGAAAATCTAAATTGTCCGTGCCATGTTTGCCACCATCAATCAATCCATAAAGAATCGTTGGCATCGCTAAACAATTTGCTAGACCGTAATGCTTGAAAAAATAATAATAAGGTGGCCAGCCATAAAGTAACGCCGCCGCCTTCGCAATCGCTTGAGACACTACCATAGTGGTATTAGCGCCTAAATTGCTCAAGTTTTTTGTTCCATCCATATTGACCAGCATTTGATCCAATTCTTCTTGATTCAAAGGGCTTTTTCCTACCAATGCTGGACCAATCCTAGTATTAATTAAATCTACTGCTTTTTTTACTCCCATCCCCAGCATTCTTTGTGGATCTTTATCCCGCAATTCCAGCAAATCAGTGGCTTTGTTTTGATTGGCAGTGGAAATGCTTGTCACTACGACCACGCCGTTGTTGAGACTTAAGCTCGCTTCTATGGTTGGTACACCCCGTGAATCCAAAATTTCTCTGGCGTAGACACTAGCAATAGTGACTTGATTTGATTGAGCAGAAACGATTGACATGTCTTTATTTTAGCTTAAAAAGTTTGAAAAAGCAACTGCAATTACGAGCACTTTCTCTCCTGTGCTTTTTTTACCGCTTTTTTGATAGCTTCTTTAGTCAGACCGTATTGAGTAAACAATTGTTCTTTCGTGCCAGATTGACCAAAACGGTCATTGACGGCTACGATTTCCAGCGGCGTTGGCCACTTTTCACTCAAAAAAGTCGCAATTATGCTGCCAACGCCGCCAATTTTTTGTCCTTCTTCTACGACAACCATTGCACCAGTTTCTTTGGCGGCGGCTAAGATTGATTTTTCATCTAGCGGCTTCACCGTACTCAGATTTAATAGCCGTATTTTTGTGCCTGCCGCCGCCAACTCTTTGGCGGCCGCCGCCGCCACTTCCACCATTAATCCTGTTGCTACAATCGTGCCTTCACTTCCTTGTTCTAGTAGTCGCGCTTGTCCAAGTACAAACCGGTCACCCGCCTTTGTTACTCCCTCAGTCGGTTCACGTGATAAGCGCAAATAAGCTGGACCAGAAACAGCCAACATTGCTAAGGCCGCTTCTTTTGCTTCTTGATAGTCTGCCGGCACTAGCACTTTCATATTTGGCAAGACTGTCATTAGCGCCACGTCTTCTAGGGCTTGATGAGTGCCGCCATCTGCGCCCGTTGCTAAGCCGGCATGTCCACCCACTATTTTCACGTTCAAATTTTGTTCGCAAATACTGACTCGGATTTGTTCCCAATTTCTACCTGGATTAAAAGCAGCAAAAGCAGCCATTACCACTGTTTTTCCGATCATCGCTAAACCTGCTGCTACTCCCGCCATGTTCTGTTCACTTACTCCCATTTCTACATATTGGTCTGGGAAACGTTTTTTGAATTCTTCCAATCTTAAAGAAGCCACTGAATCAGCACTTAGGACCATTAAGTTTTTATCCTTCTCCGCTGCTTGCACCATCGCTTCACCGAAACCGTCTCTGGTTGCTTTTAGCATTGCTCCTCCAATTCTTGCCACCACTCCTTCACCATCTTCAGTTCAATGTTTTGGGCGTGCCACTTATAATCTCCCTCAATCATTTTAATGCCTTTTCCTGCCACCGTTTCACAAATAATTACCTTCGGCTTTTTCTGTTCTTTGATTTTAGACCATGCTTTTTCTAAGGAGGCGAAATTATTGCCGTCCGCCACTGCTACCGCAAAATTAAAGGCCAATAATTTCGCCAATAAACTTTCCGTACTTAACACTTCATCAGTTTTACCGCTCTGCTGAATTTGATTTTTATCAATTAGAACCGTTAGATTGTCTAATTTATAATGTGCGACAAATAAATAAGCTTCCCAAATCTGTCCTTCATCTTGTTCACCGTCACTAGTAAGCACGAAAACTCGCTCTTTCCCACCCATTTTCTTTAGCCCATAGGCTTCACCAACCGCCATTGATAGTCCTTGACCCAAAGGGCCAGCACTGTTCTCAATTCCTAAGTTAATGTTTCTTTTTGGATGTCCTTGCAGCGGCGAATTTAATTTTCGCAAAGTTAGCAGTAATTCCTTTTGAAAATAACCATGTTGCGCCAGTACTGCATACCAAGTTGGCGCCAGATGTCCCGCGCTCAACAAAAACCGGTCTCTCTCAGCCCAATCTGGCGCTCCCACTTTTTGGCGCAGCACCTCGCTATAGAGCCAGACAAAAATCTCCACACTTCCTAAACTACTAGCCGGATGTCCGCTCCCCGCTTGCGCCAACATTGCAATTACTGCTTTGCGTATCTGACACGCCTCCTGCTCCATTTTTTTTATTTTAATCTCTTGCACCCCTCCATTATAATCAAATTTTTTTATCATCACAAGCGCCAATTTTCCTCCAATTTTAAGATTTTTTGCACTTTTCACTTTTTAATGGTTTCTTGAATAAAACATTAAATTGTTTCTTTCTTTTCTCTTCTTATTGAAACAGTTTTTTTTATCAAAACTATGTTAGAATAATAGTAAGAATTTTTCAGTCAAATTAAACTCATTAT
>CAYVKW010000024.1:0-15790 GCA_964452285.1 uncultured Pseudomonadales bacterium
AGCGAGAATTTTATGAATCTGAGCCTGTAAAAACCGAGATGTGCGCGTGGCGGGACTTGAACCCACAACCTACGGCTCCGCAAGCCGGCGCTCTATCCAATTGGGCTACACGCGCGCAGAAATAATGACGAAAACAAAGAACGGAGTATATTATAGCATAAAAGTAAGTGGTGGAACGGTGAAAAAGTGGAAAAGTCAAGAAAAAGAAGGAGCTGAGGGCGCGCGCGTGGTAAAAATTAAAATAAAGCCTCTTGAAGACCGGCTTCAAATTCATCTTGAGGCAAGAGCTTAAGTAAAGAATGAAAACCATATTTTTGCAAGAGAGAAGACATAGCATCTTTATCATAGCCGTCAACCAAACAAGCTTTGAGGTCAAAATCGAGTTCAACGTGAATGTCAATGGTAGCAAGTTTCTGACTGATATAGGCTGATTCACGGCCATTTTTCAATTTTTCGATGACATTTGGACGAACGGAGGTGAGAGTATCTGAGTCTAAATTTTGATAGATATGTTCAAGCGAATGATATTGCTGGAGAAGAGCAATGGCGGTTTTGGTGCCAATACCAGGAACGCCGGGAATATTGTCAGAACTATCGCCGGCAAGAGCTTTGAAGTCAATAATAGCGCTGGGCGGCAGTTGCATTTTTTGCTCCACTAGGGCTGGATTATATTCAGTCATTGAGTTGCCGTCTTGAGTTTTGCGATAGCCGAGATTAGGAACCAGAACGTGAACATGATCAGTGACGAGCTGAAAGCTATCACGGTCGCCGGTCAGAATGAGAACGTCGGCTTTTTTAGTGGCGACGATTTGCTGGCTCAAAGTGCCAATCAAATCGTCGCCTTCGATACCGGCAAGCTTGAACTCCGGCAAACCAAGAGTAGAAGCAAAATTTTCAATAATAGCGATTTGAGGCCGTAAATCTTCTGGCATTGGTTTACGATTGGCTTTGTAAAAATCAAATTCAAGTTTGCGTTTAGTGGGCGAGGGATGATCAAAGGCAATCGCCCAATATTTAGGCTGCACTTGTTTGAGTACAGAAAGCAAAATCCGTAAAAAACCGTAAACCGCGCCGACGATTTGTCCATCAGCATCAGTCAGAGGCGGAAAAGCGTGATAGGCGCGATAAATCAAAGCATGACCGTCCACCAAAAGAAAGGTGGGTTTAGGATCTTGATTAGAAGAAGAAATGGACATAAAAGAGCAAACTTCTTTTTTAAATTGTTTTATCAGATGAGTTTTTAGCAGCTGAACACATGTTTTGAGGATGAGCTTTTTTTTCGCCGACTAAACAAGCAAACTCTTCGCCTTCTAAAGTCTCTTTATCCAAAAGTACGGTGGCAATTTGATCTAATTTTCCCCGATACAAAGTCAATAAATGCTGAGTATCTTGATAAGCTTGCATCACCAAATGCTGAATTTCAGTGTCAACTTTGGCAGCTACTTCTGGAGAAACGGTTTTAGGAGCGTCGTAATAAGCACGAGCATAGTCGCTATCCTCATATTGTGGAGCTAAAAAGATAGGACCCAAAGGACTCATCCCCCACTCTTCCACCATATTACGAGCGATTTTAGTGGCACGAGCAATATCAGAACTTGCGCCAGCGGTTTCTTCATCAAAAATCAATTCTTCAGCGACACGACCACCAAGAAGAACACTCATTTCGGCCAAAAGTTGATTTTTGGTGACTTGCATTTTATCACGATTAGGCGGAGTGATAGTATAACCCAGAGCGCTACCGCGACTAATAATAGAAATACGAGAAACGGGGTCGGCATGTGGTAAAAGATGAGAAACTAAAGCATGGCCGACTTCGTGATAAGCAGTCATTCTACGCTCATATTCATCAGTGAGACGTTTTTTACTTGGTCCCAATTTCACTTTGATAGATGATTCGCCGATGTCACGCATAGTAATCTCAGTGCGACCTTCACGGACGATAGTAATAGCGGCCTCATTGAGCATATTTTCAATATCAGCGCCGGAAAAACCAGTGGTTAAACGGGCAATTTCTTCCCAATTAACTTCTTTAGCAAAAGGCTTGCCTTTTTTGTGAATATTGATGATAAAGCGGCGTTCTTCGATGTCTGGGAGACTAACTTGAACGCGGCGATCAAAACGGCCAGGACGAACCAAAGCTGGATCGAGCATATCGCCGCGATTAGTGGCGGCAATCACGATGACATTGTCGTTTTGAGTAAAACCATCCATTTCCACTAAAATTTGATTCAAAGTTTGTTCTCGTTCATCGTGACCACCGGAACCGCCGCCAGTGCGGATACGGCCAATAGCGTCAATTTCGTCGATAAAGATGATTGATGGAGCAAGTTTTTTTGCCGTTTCAAAAAGATCACGGACACGAGAAGCGCCGACGCCGACCAACATTTCCATAAATTCGCTGCCAGCGATGGACAAAAATTGAACACCAGCTTCACCGGCGACGGCGCGCGCCAACAGGGTTTTCCCTGTGCCTGCTGGACCAACCAGCAGGACGCCCTTGGGCGTGCGCGCGCCGACAGCCTTATATTTTTTCGGATTTTTCAAGAAATCAACAATTTCTTCTAATTCACCCTTAGCTTCAGTCATGCCACCAACATCGGCGAACTTAGCAGTTTGTTTACCTTTAACGAAAAGCTTGGCTTTACTTTTACCGATACCAAACATATCGCCGCCACCTTTGGTTTGCTGCATCATATAAATGAAAAAGACAGCAACTAAAATAAGAGGTAGAAAACTGAAAACAGCCTCCCAAAAAATTTGACCAAAGGAAATATCTTGAATTTGCAAATCGAGCTCACCGAGATCGACGTTGGCAACCTGAATGAGATCAAGGGCGGTTTGATTATTTTCCTTGCGAACGGTTTTAATTTCATTGGGCGTTTCTGGATAAGTTAGACGGAGTTCGTCGCCAGCAACAGCGATTTGCTCGATTTTTTTATCGCGCAAATCGCGCACAAATTCAGAAACGCCAATTTCTTTGACACTGCTGCCAAAAAGAGACAAAACAAAAGGAATGACGAGAACGCCCAAAAGTAGAATGAGGAAAAAGTTTTTCCCCAATTTATTTAAATCGATTTTAATTTCAGTGACTTTCATATTAGGTGGAAAAGGCGAAGAAGAAGAATTAGGTGAAGAAGTTTTTTGTTCACCAGTTGGGCTAGTGAAATTTGTTTCAGTCGGCGCATCCTCCGTTTGAGCTTGAACTTGAGCTTGTTGAGCGGTTTTTTTGCTGTCTTCTTGCAACTTTGACACTTCTTGGCTAAGTGGAGATTGCTTTTCAGCGACCGTTTGAGCTTGATTAATAGATGAGTTTTTGGCCGACAAAACAGCATTCTCCTCTGGAGAATGGCGTTTGGAAGTAACTTTTTGTTTATTTTTATTTTCTGTCATGCGGGTATTATAACATTAGAGTTGGGAATTCAAAGTGAAAATTCTTTATTAAAGATGAAAAGAAAAATGATATAATGCGTCTTAGCGATGCAAATTATTTTAGCAGCCGATCACGGCGGATTCAAAAATAAACAACTTATTAATGATTGGCTAATCACGCAAGGATATGATACGGTAGATGCGGGTGCTTTTATGTTTGATGCTAAGGATGATTTTCCTGATTTTGTAGCGACAGCAATTACTTTAGCCCAGGCAGAGACAAAAGAAAAAAGTAAAATTATTCTTTGGTGCAAGTCGGGAGCAGGAGTGAACATTGCTGCCAATCGTTTCCCGGGAATTTATTGCGGTTTTGGTTATAGCGCAGAACAAGTAGCGGCAGCCACTCGTGACGATCACTTAAATGCGCTAGCGCTAGCGAGCGAATATATATCAATAGAAGAACAAAAGAAAATGATTGAAGCTTTTTTGGAAACTGCAGCGAGTGAAGCGGCGAGATTTACAAGAAGATTGAAAAAGTTAGAAGATTATTCAGCAAAGGCGACAGTATGCAAATAGTACCAGCAATTTTAGAGAGTGAAATTGGAGCGGTAGCGGAAAAAATTTCAATTGTCCAAAAAGACAATCATTTTAATGTAATTCAAATAGATATCGCTGACGGACAATTAGTGGAAAATTTGACCGTTACACCGCTAGATTTAAGCTTATTGGATTTTGGAAGCTTAAAGTTGGACTTTCATTTAATGACAGAAGACCCCTTAGACTATGTCTGGGAATTAGCAGCTCAAGAGCCAAGCTTGCCAGTGAGAGCAGTGTTTGGACAAGTGGAAAGAATGAGTGATCAAAACGCGTTTTTAAAGGCAGTTAGAGAAAGAGGCTGGACGACTGGCTTAGCTTTGGATTTAGAAACACCGATTGACAGTATTAAAGAATCTTCATGGGAACAAATAGATGAAATTCTATTATTGGCGGTACCAATGGGCAGCCAAGGACAAACTTTTGACAGTGAAGTTTTAATTAAAATTGCCGAGTTAAAAGAAGAAATAAAAACAAGAAAATTAAAGATCAAAATCAATGTCGACGGCGGGATTAAACCAGAACAATTAAAGGAATTATTGACTTTGCAAATCGATCAAGCGGTGATTGGTAGTTTTTTATGGTCGGGCGAGTTTGAGAAAAAAGAAACGGAATTGCAAATTGACGAAGTAGAAACGGAATAAAAGGTAAAAATAAAAAAAAGAAAGCAAAAAAAAGATGACAATAAAAGAGCAATTGATGAATGACATGAAGGCGGCAATGAGAGCGCATGAAATGGATAAATTGACAACGGTAAGGTTTTTAATGGCAGAAATTAAAAATTTTGAGATCGATAATGGTCCAACTGAAGATGATGTAGCTCTGCAGAAAGTGATTGCCAGCCAAGTCAAAAAAAGTAAAGATGCAATTAGCGATTTTCAGAAAGCCGGACGCGACGACTTAGTAGATGAAGAGACGGCGAAAATAAAAGTAATGGAAAACTATTTGCCTCAACAATTAACCGATGACGAATTAAAAAAAGTGGTAACAGAAACAATTAATGAAGTTGGTGAATTAAAAAATCCAGGACAATTAATTGGTTTAGTGATGAAAAAAGTAGCAGGTCAAGCTGACGGCAAAAGAGTGCAAGAGATAATTGCTCAAGTTAATAAAGATTAAGAAAAGGAGAAAATGATGAGTCCAGATCAAATTTTACCAATAGTGTTAATTTCAGTGATGGTGGTAGTGGCAATAATTTTAATTATTGTCGGCATCCAATTAGTTTTGTTACTAAAGGATACGCGAGCGACGATGAAAAGTGTGGACAATCTGGTCAAAAATACAGATGATAAATTGACCATGATTGTCAGTCCGATTAGAACTTTGGGGAGTTTAGCGAGCGGAGTAGCCGGAGGAATGAAAGCCTTTGAAAGTTTTTCCGAATGGCTGAAAAATCGCAAGCTAGAAAAATAAAAATCGGAAAAACGCAAGAATCATGACTGAAAAAAAACAGCTGATGGCGGAAAAAGAAGAAAAGACAGCTTTCGCTAATGGCGTAGAAGTGACGCAGTTTTTTGCTTTGTTTAATTATTTTCTTAATGAAACGCCAGAGGGAAAAACAGTAAAAAAAGAGTTAAATGAGGATTGGCAAAGGACGCTGGCGTTATTGAAAGAAGAAAAAAAACTGCGTGGAAGTGATTTTTCTTGTGGCGCTTGGTTGCGACAAGTGCAAAAAGAACTGTTGGCAACAAATAAAAAAGAAAAAGCGGACAAAGAAATAAAGGTGGACGCAAATAATAATGGCGGCATGCATAAAAAAAATAATTATGTCAGAAAGCCGCCGGTAAAATTTAAAAATGTCGGCAAAAATTAAAAATTTTCTAATTGGTTATTATCAATACCTACATATTTTAATTGTAGCTGGCTTTTTTTATGCTCTAGCTGGAGCAATTTTTTATTGGGTCAGACCAGAACAAATCGCCAACTGGCCATTGCCAGACATGTATTTGCCCATGCAAATGGTCCTATTTGGCGGCAATTTCTTTTTTTTTACTTTTTTGAGTCAGAATCGAAGAATCGGATTATGGCTAGCCTTGGTAATTTTAATCGGACTGTTTTTTCAATTGCAACACTTTATTTTTACCCTGCCGCTAATTTTTGCTTGGACAGTAAGTGGACTAGCCTTAGGAGCGTGGTTATTTGATTGGCAAAAGCTGCGGCGGAAAAATTAAGTTTTGTGAAGAAATTATGTTATAATAGTTGTAATTTTAGGAAAGGTTATGATGAAGAAATCACTCACTCAAGTAATAATACTATCAGTAGTCGCTTTAATAGTTGGTTTGGGCGGGAGCTATTTCTATCAAAAAAATAAAGTCAGCGACCAAACGACAGCGGCGAATAACGGCAGCACAGAAGAAATAGTAGCAACCGTAGCGGAAGATGGCAATATCAAGAACGGTGATGTTTTTGGTAGCAATGAAGTTGATTCTTTTAAAGATTCCGCTCAAGGATATTTAAAAATTGGTGGCTCAGATGGCGAAGGCTCACATCAATTACTAAGAGCGGGAGGCAAGAGTCAAACTGTTTATCTGATGTCTTCAGTGACTGACTTGGACAAATTTGATGGCATGGAAGTAAAAGTGTGGGGAGAAACACAAGCGGGTCACAACGTGGGCTGGTTAATGGATGTGGGAAGAGTGGAAATTATTAATACCAAAGGTACGGCTCCAGAAGAATAGAAGGAAAATAAATGTTGGATTTTTGGAAGAAGCCACGTTTTATTGATTACAAATTAGAAAATCGCGACTTGAATTTTCGAGTCGCTTTTTTTGAAGGAGAAATTTGGCTAACCCAAAAACAACTAGCAGAGATATTCGGTCTGACCGTAGCCACCGTCAATGAGCATTTAAAAAAAATCTTCAAAAATGACGGTTATAAAGAAAGTGATTTGGTAAAAAAATTTAAAATAAAAGCAAAAGATGGCAAAAGTTATTCCGTTAATCATTATCACAATGATATTTTAGAAGCGATGCAAAGGCGTGTGCGCCATTAATACAGCAGAAAAAGTGAAGGCGATTTTTAGAGAAAAGTATTACTTAAGTAATGAGTGCTTATATTTAGCAATAACTGAGGTAGCAGCACCAAGAGCAAGAATCTGCCCGTGATCCAACCACAAACACTGGTCAGCCAAATCTTGAATACTGGCTAAATTGTGGCTAACTAGAAGAACAGTGCGACCTTCGTCTCGGACAAGTTGTTTGGTTTTGGCTAAGCATTGTTTTTGGAAAGCAGTATCGCCAACTGCCAAAACCTCGTCAATGATCATAATTTCACTAGTTAGATGAGCAGCAATGCTAAAAGCGAGTCGCATATACATACCAGACGAATAATGTTTAACCGGTTGGTCGATAAAATCGGCGACGCCGGCAAAAGCCACAATCTCTTCAAAATGAACACGAATTTCGTTTTGTCTCATGCCTAAAATAGCGCCATTGAGAAAAATATTCTCACGTCCAGAAAGTTCAGGGTGAAAACCAGTGCCGACTTCCAAAAGCGAAGAAACACGACCATTGAGAATCACTTGTCCTTGTGTTGGTTTGGTAATTTGACTAATAATTTTGAAAAGTGTGGATTTACCGGCTCCATTAGCGCCAATAACGCCCAAAACTTTTCCTGGCGCGACCTCAAAATTGAGGTCGCGCAAAGCCCAAAATTCTTCGTAATGAGAGCGGCGACCGAATTGTAATAATTGGTCACGCAGAGTGGGAAATTCAGCAGTCTGAGATTTAACCTTGGAAAATTTCTTGCTTAAATTATTGACAATAATCATTTTACTCGACATAAAGACTAAGTCCAATCTACAATAATGGTCTCCATTTTTTTGAAAAGCCAAAAACCAAAATACCAAATTAAGAGACTAGAAAAAAATAAAAGGGCAAAAGTAGGTAGAGAAAAAGTATTTTCAAAAACTGCTTGCCGGACAAGCTGCAAAAACTGAGCCAAAGGATTGCAAAAATTTAAAAAAGCCAAAGGTGTGTTTTCGAGAAAACTAGCGGGATAGAATACCGGAGTCGCATAAAGCCAGATTTGCAAAATAAAAGTAGTGAGATGACGGAAATCGCGAAAGCGAGCATTAAGAGCGGAAAAAATAAAACTGCAACCACTGGTGAAAATAACCAAAGTGAAAGCGACGAGCCAAAAAGTAAAAAAACCAAGACCAGTAAAAGGAGTGTGAGTCACCAGCATAAGCAAAGCCAAAAAAATAGAACCAATACAAAAATCAAAAAAAGAGCGCAAAACTACAGTAAGCGGCAAATAAAGGCGAGGAAAATAAATTTTTTTGACTATGCCAATTTGTTCATAAATGCTACTAGCAGCCTGATTTAAGCTGCCAGAAAAAAATTGCCAAAAAGTGAAACCGATAAAAGTACTAATCAAGTAATTATTTTGATTGGCGGCGCCAGTTTGCAAAAGACGGGCAAAAACAAAAGTAAAAATGATGGTCGACAAAAGCGGTTGTAAAACCACCCAGACTACGCCGAGAGTGGTATTTTTGTAACGAACTTTAAGATCTCTTTTGACCAAAACGGCGAGCAGTTCACGGCGCCGCCAAAGCTCCTGCCAATCATACCAGTCAAGATGATTGGCGGAATTGATAATTTGTTGATATTTAGACATCTGGACATAGATTATATCATGTTTGCTTGACAAAAGTCCTTTTTTTTCGTAAACTTGTTTATCATGATAAACTTTGTAGAAGTGACGAAGGTTTTTAACCCAGATAAAGTAGCTTTAGATCGAGTGACCTTTGACATTGAGGCCGGAGAATTTGTCTTTGTGACTGGACATTCTGGTTGCGGTAAAACGACTTTGCTAAGACTTTTCTTGCGAGAATTGCAGCCGACCGAAGGTAAAATTTATTTTGACGAGCAAGAGTTAAGTACGCTATCAAGAAGAAAAGTGGCGCAGCTTAGACGAAAGATAGGAGTGGTGTTCCAAGATTACAAATTACTAAATGATTTGACGGTATGGGAAAATATCGCTCTACCACTAATTATTGCCCATCAAAGTAAAACCGAAATTGACAATAGAATCGAAGAATTACTAAAAATGCTCAAACTTGAAGGAAGAGAACAGTATTTTCCAGCTCAGCTCTCTGGCGGAGAGGCACAAAGAGTGAGTTTAGCCAGAGCTTTATCGATGGCTCCGAAAGTAATTTTTGCCGATGAGCCAACTGGTAATTTAGACGAAGATAATAGCGAAACTATTTATAACCTACTAAAAGCGATTAACAAGTATGGGACCACGGTAGTTTTTGCGACTCATAATTTGAGTTTTATTAAGCGGATGCCTCAAGCTAGACATTTGAAGTTTGACGAAGGAAGATTAGTGAGCGATTCTAAAACAGAAAAAACGATTAAGGCTACCTTAACAGGAGAAAAACCAGCCGAGGGGAAAGAGATGCTAGAACATTTAGCGCCAGAAACTAAAGTCACTAGAATGACGAAAATTACAGTAGAAGAAAATATAGAAGATTTAGATGAAAGTGATAGCCGAAAAGAAGAAGCAAGAATCGAGAGCGAAAGAGAACAAGCGCAAGAAAATGAAGAAAGAGAAAAAACTTCGACAGCAGAAAAAGGAGAAGGCTTCTTAGAAGAAGATGAAAAGAAAATGGAAGAAATAGCAGCGGAAGAAGACGAAGAAAATATGGGCGAAAAATCCGAGGAGGAAAATGTCAAAGTGAAAACAAAATCACATTGGGGATTTTTCGCCAATAAAAAACGAGAGCAGCAAGAAGAAACGACTATCCAAACAAATCAAAATAAAGAAGATTTGACAGCGAGAAAAGAAATCATTGATGAAAGCGAAAATGAAGCTGATGATAAAAAAGCGGTGGTGGCAGCAAAAGAAGAGCGGAAAAGCGAAGACGAGAAAAAGTCTTTTTTTAGCAGATTAACAAAAAAAAGCCAATCTAGTGAAAAGGAAGTAAAAAAAGCGACAGAATCAGCACCGAAAAAAATATCTTTAACTGATGAAAAGGATGAGGAAGAATTGCTAAAAAAAATCAGAGAAGAACAAAGAGGCTTTAAAAGACGATCAAAAATCAAATTGGATAAGATTGAAATGAAAACGGAGGAAGAATAATGTCAAGCGTTTTTTCAAGTTGGAAAAGTTTGCGTCGAACTCCTTATCAAAATCTAACTGCTTTACTGGTAGTTATTACCACCTTTTTTATGGTGTTTATTTTTAGTACTTTTTTACATGTGGGAGACAAAATTCTTAATTATTTTGAAACCAGACCGCAGATTTTAGTGTTTTTTGAAACGGAAGTGACTGACGCAGAAGCAACAGCGCAAGCTGACTTATTGCGAAAGTTGAGTCAGGTAGAAGCAGTTACGGTGGTAGGAAAAAGCGAAGCTTTCCAAACTTATAAAGAAGAAAATGCCGATGAACCACTGCTCTTGGAATTGCTAACACCAGACTTGTTTCCAGTGAGTCTGACAATCAGCGCCAAAGATCCAGCTGGTTTAGAACAAATTAGGCAAGAAATTGAAAAATTGGATCATGTGGATACGATTGATTACCGAGAAGATGTAGTAAATGAGTTTCTTAGTTGGACAAATTTAATTCGGAATATTGGTCTAAGTGTTTGCGGACTATTTGCGGTCCAATTCATATTAGTGATTATGGTAATCACGGGTATGAAAGTGTCAGGCCGGCGCAGAAGTATTAATATTATGAGCGTCTTAGGTGCCAATCGTTGGTCGATTAAAGGCATTTTTATCCGAGAAGGAATGATTTTAGGATTGATTGGCAGTGTTATCGCTTTTGGTTTGAGTTGGCTGACAATTTATTATGCCACGCCAATGATTACCAATTTCCTAGGCGAGATAGAAGTCTTACCATTGGCGTGGCAATTTTTAGTCATGCAAGGAACAATTGGAGCTTTAGGAGCGATGTTACTAGCAGCTTTTTCGGCTTGGTTAGCGACAACAAGATTGATTAGAAAATAAAAATGCGAAATAGAGGAGCAAAGTGGCAAGCGATTCTATGGCTTTGTCTGAGTTGGTGGAGCGCTAGTTTGTTTTTTGGTCTCAAGATGGTGCAAGCGGAAAATTGTGAAGATTATACTTGTGCTAGCATTGAAAATGACGATGAGCGCGAAAAATGTGTAGATAAAAAAATATCTTGTTATCAAGCCAAAATTGATGATAGCAAAAGTCAGCAAAATACGCTTAGTAGTGCGATTGCCAATATTGACTATCGGGTGAAACTACAAGAAACGGAAATTGAAAAAACGCGATTGCAAATTATCAAGGCAAAAAAGGAAACAGAGATTTTAACCCAAAGGATTGAAAATTTGAGCCAATCAATGGAAAAGTTGGCAGGATTACTAACCAAATTGGCTGCTTCAGCCTACAAAGCGACACATGTTTCTGACTTGGAAATGTATTTGGAAGCCGGAAATTTTAATGAAGCGCTACAAAAAAAACAACAGGAAGAAGTGATGAGTATTCAAACAAGCAAACTCCTTTTCAAGGCAATGGACGAAAAGCTTAATTTTGATCAAAAGAAAACCGAAAGAGAAGAGTTGCAAGCTGATTTGGAGAAAAAAACTGTACAATTAAAAGCGCAACAAGAATCGTTGGAACAACAAAAAGTAGAAAAGACAATTTTGTTGTCGCAAACTAAAAACGACGAAAAAACCTATCAAAAATTGTTGGAAGATGCCAAAACTGAATCCGACTCTTTCCGTCGATTTGCAGCTAATGCTGGCGGTGGTTCTTGTTTAGGCGGCAGTCCGGGAGAAGGCAGCAATGGCTGGTATTTTTCACAACGTGACCCACGGTGGTGTAAACAATATGTAGGCGGATCAAACTTAACCATTGGTGAGGTCGGCTGTTATTTAACTTCCGTAGCGATGGTGCACAAAAAGCATGGCGCTTCAACTAGTCCGGCAATCGTAGGCGCAAATCGCAACTACTTTTTTTCAAGCACGGCGCTAATGCTCACACCGCCAGCGCCAAGCGGCTACACTTACAAGCGCTATGATTATTTTACGATTAATACAATTGATGCTGAATTAAGCGCCAATAGACCGGTAATCGTACACGTCAAAACGAATAATGGTTGGGGCGGGCATTTTATTGTCTTGTTTTCTGGTAGCGATGGTAGCTATACAATGCATGACCCTTGGTACGGGGCAGATTTAAGTTTTAGTAAATACTACAATACTGGTTTAATAGACAGTGTGCGTGTTTTTACGCAATAATTTATGTTATAATAAGGCTTCTTGTTCTTTGAGCAAAAAAACAGTGGCCCCATCGTCTAGCGGTCTAGGATATTTGGTTTTCATCCAAAAGATCATGGGTTCAAATCCCATTGGGGTCACTTTCGTAATTTGTATTTTCAAAAAAAGTAATTTTAAGGCTAAGGTGGTGTTTGTCATATCAATATCTGTGAGATTTTCAATAAAAATTAAAATGTCTTTATTGGTTGGATGGAGTTATTTGCGATATTAAGATTGATTTTTATTAGTCCTATAATTTGACAAAATAAGATTATTATGATATAATGAACAGCATTCATCGTTTTAGACGGGAACGCGCCTACCTTTGTGGTAGAGCTTAAAAAAGGAGGTTGATTTTATGTCAACCAAGTTCTGGAACATTGTTGGTGGACCAAGTGGTGCACAACTCGTCGATGCATTTAAATATGCATTCGATAAATTAAATCCTCATCGGGTGGTTTTTACTTTAGTAAAAACCGATGAAGAGAAGCTGAACTCATTTGTGAGTAAAAAAGAGGAGATGCTCATGAGAAGAGTTCTTATCTGTGCACTTGAACACGAAAGTGGCACTGGGTGCAACTTTCTGATTCGGGGGTCAATGTCGGTAGATGGTAGAGATTACCTGGTTTCCGGATACTACGATGCTAAAAAACATCGGGGATTCCTGAAAACAAGGTGACTTCTTTTCCGGTTTCTTGCCGCTGCTTTGCGCTTGATAGCGCAAAGCAGCGGCTTTTTTGTTATATTTTTGATTCTGATTTAGCTACTGTGCTATAATGCGGATTATAAAAAATGTCTTGATAAAAATAGTCAGAGGTCAAATGAAGAAAATAATCATAATAATTTTTTTAGTTGGTTTAATCGGTTTTTGGTACAGCAACAATTGGCGTAAAAATCAGATAATGGCGGCGGCAGTAGAAGCGCAAGAAGCAACGCTAACGGGACAAATCTTGACGCAAACGGATATACCCGTAGAAAATAATAAAGAAGAAGCCGCGAATGACGCGCAGGCGCAAGAGGAGGAGAGTTTTGAAGCGAGAGTGGCGCAAATTTTGGGTGAAAAAACGGTCACTCTAGCAAACTCTAAGGAAGAGCAGTTGAGCCAAAATTTGCGCCTAGAAATCACCAGCGGCGCGAAAAAAGGCACTACGATTGATTTGGAAAATGGCAGTTTGCCATTGGTTAATAGACAAAGATATGAAGTGGGCGATCGATTGGTAATTGGCGGCAGCGCTGGTAATTATTATATCGCAGATGTAGTGCGACGGCCGGTTTTAGCGTGGTTATTTGTGATATTTGTAGTGGCAGCAATTTCGGTGGGACGGGGACAGGGGCTAAGTTCTTTAATCGGTCTAGGAGCGTCATTTTGGGTAATTTTCTGGTTTGTTTTACCAAAAATTGCCGCTGGTGACGATCCGATTATAATAGTAATTTTAGCCTGTTTAGTAATTGTACCATTAATGTTTATCTTGTCGCATGGATTGAATAAAAAAACATGGGTGGCAATGACAGCAACCATTTTAGCGATGATTATAACTGGTCTATTAATTATGTTTTTTGTAAATGCGGCTGAGCTAACCGGCTTAGCAAGTGAAGAAGCAGGGTTTTTACAGGCGATGAATCCTGGACTGATCAACTTAAAAAATTTATTGATTGCCGGTATGCTTTTTGCTACTTTGGGTGTCCTAGATGATATTACGATTTCTCAAGCAGCTGTGATTGAAGAATTAAAAAAAGCCAAACCAGAAATTAAAATTGGACAACTATATAAACAAGCAATGAAAGTAGGACGAGATCATATTGCCTCAATGATTAATACCTTAATTCTAGTGTATGCAGGGGCAAGTTTTCCGCTACTTCTAATGTTCGAGCAAAGTCAGCAAAGCTTAGGATTGACGCTCAACTTTGAGTTAATTGCGGATGAAATTGTGCGAACGCTCACCGGCAGCATTGGTCTGATTTTAGCAGTGCCGCTGACGACAATTTTGGCGGCGGTGATAGAAACTTGGCGCGGCGGCGAATAAAAAATCAAGATTTAAGACAAAATAAGCAAGATAAAAAAGAAAGCCTCCGCTTTTTAAAGCGGAGGCAAAAGTTTTTGCTCTTTTTTCATCTTTCGTCTCGTGCCTAATTTGAGCCGGCATTTCCCCTTAATAATCACAAAAAGGAAAAAAGACTTCAGCGGCGATCTGACAGAAAGAAGGTTTGAGGAGTGGAGTCGAAACGTGCTCGTCATCAACAAATTCCAAGAATTGCTCATAGATAACGTCTAAGATAACCGAATCTTGAGCTTTATTCTCGCTCAAGAAAAAGAGATAAAAGATCCTGTTGTCTATTGATTCTAGACTAGTGTTTTTATATGACACCAGCGAGCCAGTTATCTTAGTCTGCCAAAAGCCAGGTTCTCTAGGTCGCCGAGTTTCCAAGGTGAGACAGCTCAGCGCTTGCCTTTGTTGATCGGTGGCGTTTTGTTCAAGAACAAAACGCTGAACTTGATTGTCGCCGTCGGCAACAAAAAGAGCAAAAACGAAGTTTTTAACTTGCTCTTCCTGTGCTGCTTGGCAAGCTGTTTGTGTCAGCCTTCCTGCTACTTCATAGAGATTGGCAATAGAACATAAGGACATAAGTCCTCCTCCTTTTATGTCTGGTGAGCCTAACAAGATTGGTCGCGCGCGAAGTCTGTCAAAGACGAGCGCGTGCCAAAACGTTGGTCCAGACGAAAAAAATTCCAAAATGAAAACAAGAGGCGATAAAAAATCTGTTAGTAAAATTAATGACAAACATAATTCAACAAAAATAGCGGCGAAGCCAACAGATTGAGAAATTTACAATTGAAACTTTTTTCGTCTAGACCAAGCAAATGAAAAGAGAGTAAAAAAATTAAAGAGCACTTTGAGAAAAGAAATAGATCACGCAAAAAGTGATAAAACTCATCTCAAAGTGATCATATTATAACAAAATAAGTGGAAAAAGTCAAAATTATAGGCTTTTAGTGAGAAAATATTATAAAGTAGACAAGATAGTCACGGCAATGATAAAAATAATGACTAAAGTGGCAGCAAGCCAACTAGTGCCACCTTTTTCACCACTCAGTTGCACTAGCTCTGCTTCACTTGCTTGAGAGTGTCGCAATTTGATTTTATTGATTTTTCTTTTAATATCGCGCTTGTAAAATGAATAAAACGCCATCCAAATTACAATGCTGCCATAATTCATAATACTAAGATTGAAAAACATAATGAACAAAATTTCAATTACAACTAAAGCTAAGTACGTAAGCAAAGTAAAAAGATACATTTTGCGATAAGCCTAGTAAACTGGACCTAGAAGAGCGCCCCAAATACTAATTGATTTAAGATTTTCGACAAATGATTTTTTAACTTCGGAATTAACGGTTTTATCATACATGACATCTACTTTTTTGCCGATATATGCTTTAATCATTTGCTCGTCTAAATTATTTTCTTTAATTAGTGGTGAAGAATTTATATCCATAATGTTGTTTATTTTAGCATAAAAATGACTCTAAAAAGAGTAAGTAATACAAAAAAATCGTCAGTGTTTGTACCTCGACCTATCTTCGCAGGGGGAGAGCCC
>CAYVKW010000025.1:0-15634 GCA_964452285.1 uncultured Pseudomonadales bacterium
CAAATGCAAGGCATGACTGGACAGTTAAGCGAACTTCTAGGTGGTTTACAAGCAGGTAAAAAATAATTTAAGGACTTTACATCTTCTTTATGGAACTTTTTTTTGTTTCTAGTAATCAACATAAAATTCGCGAATTTCGTCAAATTTTTCACGAATTGGGCGACCAACATTCTTTAATTACTCTCGCTGATCACCCAGAATGGGAAATTGAAGTAGCAGAAAATGGTCATACTTATCAAGACAACGCGCTTTTGAAAGCCCAAGCTTATCAAAAGCGCGTTCATTACCCTATTATCGCCGACGATTCAGGTGTAGAAGTCGCTGCCTTTCCTGGTCTTCTCGGTCTTCATTCCGCTCGCTGGTACCCAGGTACTGATCACGACCGCACATTAGCTCTCTTACAAAAAATGCAATCATCCTCTGATCGCCGACTCACTTATCATTGTACTATTTGTTTGCTTCCGCCTAATCAATCACCGCAATTTTTCACTGGCGATCTTGAAGGCGTTGCCGCTTTGAAACCAAGCCATGTCCAAGGTTTTGGCTACGATCCAATTTTTATTCCCCATGGTTATCAAGAAACTTTTAATCAACTCGGTCAAAACGTCAAAAACACTTTTTCTCATCGTCGCCAAGCAATTGAAAAACTCTTTGCTTATTTATCACAAAATCACGTGAAAAATATGGTATAATTCCTTTAGTCTTTAACAGCGCGGGCGTAGTACACCGGTAGTATAACTCCCTTCCAAGGAGTAGAAGCCAGTCCGATTCTGGTCGCCCGCTCACTTAAAAAAATACTTTTAGAGAGAGACGAGAGAGGATCGCCTCTTTTTTTTGTCAGCTATCCATATCGCCACAATTTTCAAACCAATGCTGACCTAAAATTTTGCAGTCTTCTTTAGGTAACAAAATTCTCGCATCTCTTGTGTAATAACCACAGACATAAAACGCATATGGCCAGCCATACTTTTGTGCCAAAAAATCCATTTTCTCATAATCTATGGTCGAAAAATGCGCCGCCACCTGAAAAGCCGTTTGTAACTTACCCAGTTGAAACAATGCTTTGACCAGTCTTCTCGCCGAAGTGAAATAAAATTCCTCCTCCTGATTTACTTCCGCCGACAATTCGCAACCAACCCATTCCTCTGTATTTGGACCAGTTAGGATGCCTTCCTTCGGTGCCTGGATAATTTTAATATCCATTAGCTTAGTCTGACTACTACTCATCTGTGTTCCTCCTCCATTTTTTTTGCGATCCTCCCTCTAAAAATATTTTTTTGATAAAGAACAAAACAAAACCACTCACATTATATCATATTTTATTCATCGCTTGACACGTGTCATTTTTTCTTTTACAATTAAACCATGAAAAAAATTCTCGCTCTTATACACCAAATGAACCTTTTCGAAGTTATCTTTTTTGATTTAGTTATTTTTTCCATTGGCGTGCTTTTGGGCAATCTTCTTAGCCCAGTTTTGACTAATAGTCTCTATATCTTTTTTGCTCTCACCGTCGTTGGCTGTGCCTACTTCATCAGCTATTTTTTTGTCACTGATTCCAATCACTCTTCACCAACTAAAAAAGCCTCTGTTAGCCGTTTGCCAAAAAGAAAAAAATAGTTCTCGCTTTTTTTTTGAAAAAAGTCCCTTTAACTTAACCAAGAATCATATTGCTTCTTGAGAATTTCTTGATTTTTCACAATTGTCTGATGGTGCAACTCTAGTTTTTCATCAATTGGCAATTTATGTTTATTCAAATAAACATAAATTGCTTCGCGTAAAGCATCGACCGCTAGAATAGAACAGTGAATTTTTTGTGGTGGTAGACTGCCCAGACCAGACACTACATCGCTTTTTTCTATTTTGAGCGCCTCAGTTAAAGTTTTTCCCATTGCCATTTCACAAGTAATACTGCTCGTGGCAATCGCCGCTCCACAGCCATAAGTTTCAAAAGAAATATTAGCGATTGCTTTCTCTTTGTGATTATCTTCTTCCACTTTGATAAAAATTCTCATCACGTCGCCACAAACCACATTACCTACTTCTCCGATCGCATCATAATCGCTTAAGCGTCCAGTATGACGAGGATTAAGAAAATGATCCATGACTTTTCCATTGTAAAAATCAGTAAAAACTGCTTCCTGTAAATCTTGGTTAGGAGTGTTTTTTTTCGTTTCTGCTTTCATCTGTTTTTCATTTGGCGCTTTTTTTGTCATCTTCTCCTTCTTCCTTATATTTATAAGCAGAAATAGCTCGCAATTTTTCTATCACTTCTTTCAGTTTTTCCAATAAATAATTTAAGTCATCTTCATTCGTCCATCGATGCCAAAAAAAGCGCAAACTTCCATGCACTGCTTCTGGCTGCAAATTCAAAGCTTTCAAGGCCGGATCAGCTTGTAATTTTCTACTAGAGCAAGCACTACCGCTACTGGCGCAAATTCCGCATTCATTTAAAGCCAAAACTAAAGATTCTCCTTCTACTCCCAAAACTGATAGATGGATATTGTTTGCCAATCTCTGTTCTCCTCTGATACCATTTACTTTAACTCCAGGTATTTTTTCCACTTCTTCTATAAAATATTGGCTCAATTTTTGATAACGTTGATTATCTATTTCTTTTTGCGCCTTAGCTTCCTTTGCTGCCGCTGCAAAACCTACAATCGCTGGTACATTATGTGTGCCAGAACGTAAGCCTCCTTCTTGACCACCGCCATCAAAAAGAGGGGAGAGCATCACGTTTTCTCGTTTATACAAAGCTGCCACTCCTTTTGGTCCGTAAATTTTTGGCGAGGACAGAGTGGCTAAATCTATTTTCATTTTGTCTACATCCAACACATGCAGACCAAAATAAACTGAGGCGTCAGTATGAAACCACACTTGAGCTTGATTGCAAATTTCGCCAATTCTTTTTAAATCTTGAATCGTTCCAAATTGATTATTGGCCGCCATAATCGAAACTAATAAAGTTTTTCCGTCCAATTTTCTTTGCAGATCCTGCAGATCAATCAGACCTGTTCCATCTACTTTGATTTCTTCAATTACAAAACCAAAATCTCTCAGGCTCGCGGCTGCCATTCTCACTGCCGGATGTTCAATTGGAGAAATTAAAATCTTATTTCTTGTTAATTTACCTTTAGTCGCTCGCCAATGCGCCAAAGCCGGTCCTTTAATCGCTAAATTATCACTCTCAGTCGCGCCACTAGTAAAAATAATCTCTGTTTTTTTTGCGCCAATCAATTCGGCCAACTCCGTTCTGGCTTCTTCCACTGCTTGCTTGCATTTTTGTCCAGCTTGATGGACTGATTCTGGATTGCCAAATTGCTCTTGCAAAAAAGGCTCCATCCGCTCTCGACTTACAGTCGAGAGCGGTGTTGCCCCAATATCAAAATACCAATGTTTATTGAACAATTTCTGCTCTTTCTTTATTGGTCGGAATTAAACGACCAATAATCACATTTTCTTTCAAACCCTCTAGATAATCAATATTACCATTGACCGCGGCGTCAGTTAACACATTTTTCGTGTGTTGGAAAGAAGCCGCTGACAACCAAGAACTGGTAAAGAGCGAAGAACGAGTAATACCCAAAAGCAAAATCTTTGCTGCTGCCGGATTACCGCCAGCCGCAATTGTCGCCTCATTTTTAGCCACAAATTTACTCATCTCGATCACTTCTCCAGTTAAGAAATCAGTGTCTCCAGGATTTTCCACTTGCACTTTATCGCCCATTTTCCGAGCAATAATTTCAAAGTGTTTATCGTGAATCGGAATTCCTTGAGATTCATAAACTGCCTGCACCTCATCAATAATTAATTGTTGAGCCGCTTGTAGACCCTTGAGATAAAGTAGCTCTTGCATATTGACCGATCCAGTCGTTAGCGGCTGTCCCACTGTCACTAAATCGCCATTTTTGATCAATAACATCATTGAGTTTGGCACTTCAATTTCTTTGGTTTTTCCGCCCTCACCGCTTTCCACAATAGTAATCACGGTTTTGTCTTCATCTTGTTTGACTTTGGCTTTACCAGTTAACTCAGCGAGAATCGCTTGCACTTTTGGTTTGCGCAATTCTAGCAGTTCTACCACTCTCGGTAAACCCTGAGTCACATCGACGCCCAAAATACCTCCTGAATGTTTCACCCGCATGGTTAACTGAGTACCTGGCTCTCCGATTGATTGAGCCGCAATCACACCGCCTGGTAAGCCAATCTCTGGTCGTTCATGATTCGACAAATTCCAACCATAGCACTTGGCACAAATTCCCTTTGGCGATTGACACGTCAAAGGTGAAAAGACCTGCACGCTAGTGATTTGATCATTGCTGTCAATCGCCTGTGCCACTACTTCATCCACGATTGTGTCTTTCGCATATAGCACTTTACCATCGGCAATCACATCTTCACTCAAATAGCGACCTAAGATTCTTGACATAAAAGAATCTCGACGTTTGTTTTTACTAATTTCAATACCTTTCTCCGTGCCGCAGTCATCCAATCTCACGATACAATCATGCGATACATCAACCAAACGTCTGGTCAGATAACCAGCATCAGCAGTTTTCAAAGCTGAATCAGTCAAACCTTTACGCGAACCACGAGCTGAAGTCACATATTCAAAAATTGACAAACCTTGTCGGAAATTTGATTTTGTCGGCATTTCCACAATGTTTCCCAATGGATCTACGACTAAGCCCCGCATAGCCGCCAACTGTTTCACCTGATCACGACTTGCCCGAGTACCTCCAGAGTTAATCATCACTTTGACTGCATTGTCTTCCTTGTAAGAATCCCAGGTTTTATTTGCCACTTCGTCAGTCGTATCAATCCAAACTTGAAAAGACAGTTTTTTCTTTTCTTCATTGGTAATTAAACCATTGAGATATTTATCTTGAATTTCCCCTACTTTTTCATTGGCTTTTTGAATAATCTCATCCTTTTCGTCGATCATCTGACAGTCAGACACAGCCACCGAAATACCAGAACGAGTTGCCGCGGCAAAACCCAAATCTTTGATGTCATCAATTAATTTAGATACCACTTTTTTGTCAAAATCATCAATTGCTCTTGTCACAATCTCTTTGATTTTTTTGGCGTTGATTTCTTCATTAAAGAATTCATCCCAAGGCAAAATCTTATTGAAATCGAGTCTTCCGACCGTAGTCTCCACTATTTGCTTTTTACCACCAATAGTCAAACGCACTTTCATTAGCTGTCTCAAATTGATTTTGCCTTCTTGACAAGCTTCATAAGCTTCTGTCTCATCAGCAAAGATAGTTTTAGCTGGAGCATACTTCTGATCGATCATGGTGTGATAAAAAAGACCCATCGCCATTTCTTTATTCGGCACTGTGATTGGATCGCCATTAGCTGGTTTAAGCAAATTACTTTCCGCCATCATGAAGTTACGACATTCATCTTGAGCCTCTTCTGTCAAAGGTAAATGTACAGCCATCTGGTCGCCATCAAAGTCAGCATTAAAACCGCTACACACACACGGATGTAAACGAATTGCATTACCTTCAATTAACGTCGGATAGAAAGCCTGCATACCCAGTTTGTGCAAAGTTGGAGCCCGGTTCAAAATCACTGGATGATTTTTTGTCACTTCTTCCAAAATATCAAACACCATTGGTTCATAAGAATCAATTAATTTGCGCGCTGATTTCACGTTTGGCACGAAACCATCTTTAATCAGTTCGTGCAAGACATAAGGTTTGAAGATTTCCAAAGCCATATCTTTCGGAATACCGCACTCATTCAATTTCAAATCTGGTCCCACTACAATTACGCTCCGACCAGAATAGTCAACCCGTTTACCCAATAAGTTTTGCCGGAAACGACCTTGTTTTCCTTTGAGCATTTCTGACAGAGATTTAAGCGGTTTACGACTGACTCTGTTGACGGCTCTTTTCACTTGAGCACTATCGATCAAGCTATCCACTGCTTCTTGCAACATTCGCTTTTCATTTCGTAAAATGATTTCTGGTGCACCCAATTCGATTAAGTGTCCCAAGCGATTATTACGGTTAATGACCCGTCTGTATAAATCATTGAGATCTGAAGTCGCAAATTTTCCGCCAGAAAGTTGTACCATTGGTCTTAAATCAGGCGGCAAAATTGGCAAAACTGTCAAAAACATCCAGGCCGGATCGGTATTGGATTTCTTTAGACCTTCCACCACTTCGATTCTTTTAATCGCTTTTATTTTCTTCGCGCCACTGCTTTCCACCATTTCTTGACGTAATTTTGCCGCCAATTCATCAAAATCAATCGATTTGACCATTTGCAACAAACTTTCTGCGCCCATTCCCACTTCTATAAATCTCGTCGCGTCATATTCATCCAATTTCAGGTATTCTTCTTCAGAAATCGTGCTCCCTTTTTGTAAACGGCGCACACTACCCTTAATCGCTTTATAGATCTCTTGCTTTTGTGCCGTTGTATCCACCAATTCTTGTTTGATCGCCACCATTTGCGCTTTAGCTTTATTTTCGATTTCTGTCAATTTCAATTCCAAAGTTTCTTGATTACTCACTTTTTCCTTGAGATTTTCTTTATCTACTCGCCACTCATCCTGCACTTTACCCAAATTTTCCTCAGCCGATTTGCGCATCGTTTCCAAATCTTCGCTTTCTTTTTCATCTAACTCTTTTAAGACTGCTGCTCGCTCATCTTCGTCCAAACCCAAAACAATGTATTGCGAGAAATAAATAATCGAGTTGATATTTTTTGGACTCACATCCAAAAGCAAAGACAATTTAGATGGAGCACCTTTGAAAAACCAAATATGCGCCACTGGTGCTGCTAAAGTAATATGACCCATTCTTTCGCGTCTCACTCTCGCTTGAGTCACTTCTACTCCGCATTTATCACAAATAATCCCTTTATGACGAATTCGCTTATATTTACCGCAGAAACACTCGAAGTCTTTAGTCGGTCCGAAAATCTTTTCATCAAAAAGACCGTCTTTTTCCGCCCGCAAAGATCGATAGTTGATTGTTTCTGGCTTACGAACTTCACCATGAGACCATTCCAAGATAGACTCTGGGCTTGCCAATTTAATTTGTAATGCTGAAAAATCTACAATTTGTTTCATAATTAAATTCCCTTAAAAGCACTTTCTAGCGTTTAATTTTCTTCCCTTTCCATTTTCTCTTCCCCTTCGTCTTCATTAATTACAAACTCATTATCATCTTGATCGGCATCTAAAATTACCGGCTCCTCCTCTTCATCTGCCTCTTTTTCTTCATCATCATTGATATAAGCTTCTTCGCTGATCAACTTATCTTGTGTTGTTTCTTCTATCAAATCAGCTTGCAATTTTGCCGGTTCTTCTTCTTTCACATCTGGCTCTAGGGCCACCACTTCAATTCCTAAGGCATTAAGTTCTCTCATTAAGACCTTAAATGCTTCAGGCACTGTTGGTGCTGGGATTGGCAAGCCTTTGACGATTGCCTCAAAAGCTTTCGCTCTACCAGCAATATCATCAGATTTAATAGTGAGCATTTCTTGCAAAGTATGAGCTGCTTGATGTGCTTCCAAAGCCCAGACTTCCATTTCTCCCAGACGCTGACCACCCATTTGTGCTTTACCACCCAAAGGTTGTTGTGTCACCATTGAATATGGACCAGTTGAACGTGCATGAACTTTATCTTCGACCATATGCGATAGCTTCAAGATATAACCAATACCCACTACTGAAGGCTCAGCAAATGAATCACCAGTTCTACCATCAAAAAGTTGCATTTTACCAGATTCTGGTAAGCCTGCTCTTTCCAATTCGTGGAAAACATTGCTCTCATCAATTTCTTCAAACGCTGGAATAGCCACTTTATAACCTAATTTCTTCGCTGCAATTCCCAGATGAGCTTCTAGTAACTGCCCCAAGTTCATACGGGCTAAGACAGATAAAGGCGAGATAATAATATCGATTGGTGTCCCATCAGCCAAATGCGGCATGTCTGCTGCTGGCATAATTTTGGAAATAACCCCCTTATTACCATGACGTCCTGCCAATTTATCACCAACGGTAATTTTACGCATTTTCGCCACTTTGACAATAATTTCTCTATTTACACCTGGATCCAATTCATCACCCATATCTCGATCCAAGATGTCCACTCCAATTACCGTCCCGCTTTCACCGTGCGGCAAACGCAAAGAAGTGTCGCGAATTTCTTTAGATTTTTCACCAAAAATTGCTCTTAGCAATCTTTCTTCTGGAGTTAAATCGGTTTCTCCTCTTGGAGCCACTTTGCCCACTAGAATATCACCAGATTTAACCACACTTCCAATCCGAATGATGCCATCCATATCCAAGTTACGCAAAGCTACTTCGCTTACATTCGGAATATCGTTAGTCAATTCTTCGCTGCCTAGTTTGGTATCCATTACTCTGGCTTTATGAGCACTGATAGTAACTGAAGATAAAGCATCGTCTTTAACCAAACGATCAGAAATCACGATCGCGTCTTCATAACCTAAACCATCAAAAGTCATATAAGCGATAAGGAGATTGGTTCCCAAAGATAATTCTCCATGATCTGAAGCTGGTCCGTCAATAAGCACATCACCAGCTTTCACATTCATACCAGACTTGACCAACACTCTTTGGGTATAAGCCATTGATTGAGCTGTTCGGACAAAACTAATAATTTTATAAGTTTCCACGCCATCAACGAAAGTTACCATTTCATCTTGTCTATTCGCATAAAACTTTTCTGCTTTAGACAAAGCTGTTTCTTTGATTTTAACCATGACTTTTTTACTGTCCGCATAAATCACTTCACCTGGGAAACGTGCTAGCACCGTTCTTCCCATCGCGCTAGCGATGACGCCTTCCATACCAGTGCCAACAATTGGCGCTTCTGGATGTAATAAAGGTACCCCTTGACACTGCATATGCGTTCCCATCAGCGCCCGGTTCGCTTCATCGTGAGCGATAAACGGAATCAAAGATGCCGAAGTCCCGATCACCTGTCTTGGCACCACATCAATAAACTGCACATCGTCAGCTGGACCTTCAGTAAAGTTGTTTTGATAACGAATTGGCACCCATTCATCAGTAATTTCACCTTTTTCATTCACACCAATACTAGCATGGGTAATTTTATATTCTTCTTCTTCGTCAGCAGACAAATAAATAATCTCACTATCATTGACCACCATTTTTTTACCTTTTTTCTCCACTTTAAAGTAAGGTGCTTCCAAAAAGCCAAACTTATTCACTCGAGTATAGAGTGACAAATAAGTTACCAAACCAATATTTGGACCTTCAGGCGAACGTACTGGACAGATACGGCTGTATTGTGAAGCATTGATGTCCCGCATAGAGAAACTTGCCCGTTCTTTTGTCACTCCGCCACTACCCATCACTGATAAACGTCTCAAATTGTCCACTTCAGAAAGCGGATTGGTTTGATCCAAAATTGTTGATAAACGATTACGACGGAAAAAATCTGCTACCGCCGCAATTACTGGCCGAGCATTCACCAGCATCGCTGGCGTTAGATTTTCTTCCACTTTTGTCATTGACATTTTGTCGCGGATTGAGCGCTCCAAGCGACCCAAACCAATCCGCAAAGCGCTAGTCTGCACCAACTCACCTACCCGACGTACACGACGATTGGAAAGATGATCAATATCATCTACTTTACCCACTCCATTTTGCAAATGAATCAGATATCTCACCGTCGCTAAAATATCCTCTGGATCTAAAGTCAACTTTTTTTCATTCACATTGATTTTCAATCTTCGATTCATTTTGTATCGACCGACTTCACCCAAGTTATAGCGTCGTGGTTCATAGAACATTTGCTTGAAATATTCTCTGGCATTGTCTAAAATTGCTGGTTCGCCGTGGCGCATCTTGTCGTAAACTTCCAATAAAGCCTCTCCTTGAGTTTTACTTGGATCTTTCTCCATCGTATTAGCAATTAAATTAAATTTGTCATTTTTGATTTCTTCAGCAAACAATTCTTTCAGTTCATCATCGCTGGCATAGCCTAAGGCTCTCAATAATACCGTCACCGGCATTTTCCGTCTTTTATCAATTTTGACCGTGATTACATCTCGGCGACCAACAGTCATTTCAATCCAAGAACCTCGCATTGGTCGGATTTCCGCACTATAAAGCAATCTTCCAGACACCGGATCAACTTCACCCGCAAAAGAAACACCTGGCGCGCGTACCAACTGAGTCACCACTGCCCGATCGATACCGTTAATAATAAAGGTACCATTTACCGTCATCATGGGGATATCACCTAAAAATACTTCTTGAGTTTGCTTTTCACCAGTTTTTTTATTCAATAAAGTGGCCTCGGCGTAAAGTGGGGCAGAGTAGTTAGTCTCTTTCTTGCGCGCCATTTCGATATCATATTCTCCTCGACCAAAATAGTGTTTTCCAAAAGTCAAACTCCAATTTTTACCGGTGTAATCCTCTATGCCTTTATCGCTGTTCACTTCTTCCAAAGATTCAGTGATTCCTCTATCCAAAAAATCGCGATAAGAATCCAATTGCAATTTAATAAAGTCCAATTCTGGAACGACCTTACACTCTTTCCCCCAAACAATTCGCTTTTCTTGATTCAAACTCATAATAGTGCCCCTTCTATTACTATTGTTAACTCTGGCGCATGAATTTTCTTTTACCATGAAAAAAATTTAACTTTCAACGAAAAAATGGGGCTCTTTTTACCAAAGAAAGTCCCTTCTTTTTTCCCTCAAAGCTAAATTCTGATCATATTTTTGCGCCAATCCATTCTGAACTCCCAAATCCAGGAGAAAAACAGATTGCGCTATTATACCACTTTTGAGCAAAGATGCAACTATTAATTTCACATAAATAAGAACCTGTCTTAATACCATGAACGCCCATTTGACATAGGCGTTCACTTCTAATTATTTAAACAAAATTACCTTTTTTTACTCGAAGCTTACCTTTACATTTTCCCGCGCCGCTTCATCAATTTCAAAGAAATCTTTCGCCGTCGCTCCAATAAAGCCAGCCACGATATTAGTTGGAATGGTCTTGATTTTCACATTATAATTTTTAACACTGTCATTATAATCTTTTCTTGCCACCGCCAATCTATTTTCTGTTCCTGCTAGTTCATCTTGCAAACTCAAAAAGTTTGTATCCGCTTTCAGTTCTGGATAACTCTCAGAAATCGCCAATAACCGACTCAAAGCACTATTCATCTCATTGGTAGCAGTTGCTGTTTCTTCTACACTTAAATTCCCACCTGCCAACTTCGCTCGCGCATCAGCCACCGCTGTAAACACTTCTTCCTCATGAGTTGCATAACCTTTCACTGTGCTCACTAAATTTGGAATTAAATCATAACGTCTTTGCAAATTATTTTCCACTTGCGCCCAATTTCCGTTTACTGTCCCCTCCATACCAATCAAGCTATTGTAGACTCCTACAAACCACAACACTAATACTGCTACGACCGCTACTGCAATCCATAGACCAGTCTTTTTTGTCACTTTTTCTGTCGTCTTTTCTTTTTTCTCTGTCATTTTTCCTTTCTTTCCTTTTATCTATTTCTAATTATTATAAACTATTTTTCATCTTCAACCACTTTTAATTACCATTTTCCTGAAGCTCCGCCACCACCAAAACTCCCACCGCCGCCAGAGCTACCTCCGCTCGAAGAACCTCCGCTTGAGCCGCTACCAAATCCGCCGCCAAAAGTATTACTCTCGCTCGTAATTTTCATAATCGGACCTTTTTTTTGATAATGGCAGTTCTGACAAGTAGTCACTACTTGCTGCTTTAATCCACTTAAATAATCTATTTTCTTTGTCCACTTTCTTTTTCCGCATTTGGGACATTTGCGCCACCAATTACGTTCGCTCGCACACCAAAAAAAGACCACAATTGCAAATATACCAGCCCCAAAAATCAGCGAAAAACCTTCATTGGCGTCATATTCCGATTCCGTTTCACTCAAATCTAGTTCTCCTCTCACTGCTTCCGCAATTGCTTTTTCCGTCGCTAGCACGCCACCATCATAATCATTTTCTTGCAACTTTGGGATTAAATATTCTCTCATCAATCTACCAGTTGCGCCATCGGGCAATGCCCCTTCCAAACCATAGCCAATTTCTATCCGAATATCATGACTGTCTTTCACCAATAATACCAATACACCGGTATTATCTTGACCATCTCCTACACCCCAAGCTCTTGCCACTTCCACCGAAAAATCTTCCAAAGCTTCATCTTCCAAAGATGGCAAAGTCAGTAATACTACCTGCGCTCCCGTACTTTCGTCCAATGACTTTGCCTCACGAATCCATTCTGCTTCCGCCGACGCGCTCACTAAATCAGCCAAATCTTGGACATAAAATTCTACGCTTGTCGGCGGCACCGCCAATGCTTGTACTCGTTCCACAAAAAAAGCTCCGCCCAATATATAAAAAACACCCAAAACCATCAAAATTCTTTGCCAAAAACTTTTCATTTGCCCACAATTATAACACAAACTTTTATGATATAATATCAGTTCAGTGGCCCCGTCGTCTAGTGGTCAAGGACATTTGGTTCTCATCCAAAAGATCATGGGTTCGAATCCCATCGGGGTCACCAAGCTTTCAAGAACATTCAAATATTTCCGCTTAAAATTATTTTTAATTTTAAAATATTAAAAACTCGCGCGCGTTGTTATTTTTTTATCACTCTCAATTTTTTGCACAAACGCACATAGTAGCGCAAATTATGGATTGTCGCTAATCGATAAAACGCTGAATCACCAATCTTAAATAGATGATGTAAATATGCTCGGCTATAATTCTTACAAGTTTGACAATCGCAATTTTCGCCAATCGGTTTTTCGTCCAACTCATAGATTTTTTTATCAATATACAAATAGCTTTCATCATTATAAAGTCTACCGTGACGAGCGTCACGCGTCGGCAACACGCAATCAAAAATAGTGTAACCTTGCTCAAAAAGCTTCTCCACATCTTTGCCTTTTCCTATTCCCAAAGCATAACGAGGTAAATTATCTGGCGTTAGACTGGCATTGTAAGCGCAAATATCCAAGTTTAGCGAACCGTCATCATTGAACAACCAACCGCCCAAACCGTAGCCATCAAAACCAATTTTTAGCAATTCTTCAGCGCAACTTTTTCGCGCTGCTTTATTCAGATGACCTTGAATCACACCATACAAATGCGGTCGTGTTTCTTCTGTCAAACCTCTTGCCTGACATTGTTTGTCAAACTCTATCCGGCAACGCTTCGCCCACGCCACCGTCCGTTTCACGCTCTCCCAGACCCGTTTTTCATCCGCCGACGGTGGCGTGAAATCATCCAAACAAATCATAATCTCGCTCCCTAGAGCAAACTGCATTTGAATCGAATTTTCCGGTGTAAACAGCACTCGATGCTGCTTCTTTTTACCTGTATAAGTCACCAAACCTTCATTGGTAATTTTCCCATATTCAGGATCTTTTTGAAACAAAGAAAATACTTGAAACCCGCCAGAATCAGAAATTATCAGTCCGTCGTAATTCATCAGTTTGCCTATCCCGCCCAATTGCGCCACTTTTTCTTCCCCAGGACGCAAATGCAAATGCCAAGTATTGACGATTACTCCTTCCACTTCTTCCGTTTTTAATTCTTGGCTAGTCAAACTTCGTACCACTCCTCGCGTCGCATCTGGACAAAAAATCGGCAGCGCCACCACTTTATTTTTTATTTTCAATTCTTTTAGCATGACTTACGCATTATACCAGCAGAAATTGGCATTACTTTCCTTACTTCCGCTTATATATCATTTCCTTTTCATCTTCAAGCACCAATAAACATTTATTCCCAGCAAAACAATTAGTTCCAAAAATATAAATTTATTAAAATTCCACGCTGCCATCACATCTCCATGCGCCAGTTGGCTCAAAGCCCTTAAGCTCCCGCAACCAGGACAATCAAAATGGAATATCCATTTCCATAAGCATAAATGATAATCGTGCGTTAAGAAAAAATCGCTTGGTAAAATTCTTACACTGAGAAAACCTATTCCAACTATTATCAACTCTATCGCCAACCATTGTTGGTATTTTTTTTGCACAGACCCAATTCTTCAATCTTTAATTTTTAATCTCTCATCAGTACTCCGTTGGCATCTTTAGTATAGCCTCCGCTCTGTGTTAAAATCAGAATTCCTTCGATAAAAGCCCAAATTTGCACTACCCCTGTCAATAAACCGCAAGTTAAAATTCCACCTACCGTTGCCAATAACAATTGCGTCAAACCTAAACCATTTTTACCTAAATAAAAATTATGAATCCCCAAAGTCCCAAGAAAAATCGCCAATAAAGCTGCCACTAAACGTGATTTCGGTTCACCCGCTATTACTTTTGTTTGCGCCTTCACGTTGCCAGCAACCACTTGAGTTTGTTTTGTTCTTTTTGTTCCGGCGCCCCTTCTCGCCGCCGTTTTATTAGTCACTGTTTTCTTTGCCTCCACCTTTTGCGCTTTTTGCGTTTGCGTCTTCACTTTTTTGGTCGTTTTTGCAGTTGTCATATTTCCCTTCTATCTTTTATTCATTAATTTCTTATTTTCATTATAACATCAAATTTTAAAACCTTACAATTTACGCTCAAGTTATCTATATTCTAAAGTGTAAGCTTCACCGACGAATCTTACACTTTTACATAAAAAACAGACAAATTTTCTACCTTTCTTCAAAAGTTATCTTTTTTGCCATATCCGGATTATTGTACTGTCCGGATTCGTTTTAGAACCTACTATACTAATTAAATTTGCTGCTATACTTTATTTGGTCCTATATTCCCAAATGTATGTGAACCTCTGTATTCCCAAATGCATGTGAACTTATCCATTATTTAATTTTCAAATACTTTTTCCCTGCCAATTTTTCCGGCAGATAAGATTTTTTTGCATCATTATATTTCTCATAGTCTTTACCATAGCCTAAGCCTTTCATCAGTTTCGTTTCTGGATTTCGCAAGTACAAAGGAATTGGCAAATTGCCAGTTTTCTCCACCTCTCGTAAAGCTTCGAAATAAGCATCATGCGCGCTGCGATCTTTTTTGCAGCGCGCTAAATACGCCACTCCGTGCGCCAGATTAATTTGTGCCTCTGGCAAACCAATATTATGCACCGCCTGAAACACTTGATTTGCTACCACTAAAGCCGTTGGCACCGCTAGACCCACGTCTTCACTGGCAAAAATAATCATTCTTCTCGCGATAAATTCTGGCTGTTCGCCATTCTTGATCATTCTGGCACAATAATAAAGCGCCGCATCAACTTCACCCGCCCTCATTGACTTGATAAAAGCGCTAATCGTATCGTAATGTTCGTCGCCAGCTTTGTCATAACGCAAAGTCGAATTCGCGCTCGCTTTGATGTTTTCCAAATCTAAATTGTGAAAAGTCACAAAGGTTTGATCTAAAATATTAAGCAATTGTCTGGCATCGCCATTAGCATAAGCCAATAACCACTCTTTAGTTTTCGGCAGCAATTTGACTTTCTTGTTTGTTAGTTTGAAATAGGAGACTGCTTTCTCTAATACTAAAGTCAAATCCTCTTCGCTTAAGGTTTCAAAAACATAAACTCGACAGCGCGACAGCAAAGCGTTATTAATCGTAAAACTCGGATT
>CAYVKW010000026.1:0-9041 GCA_964452285.1 uncultured Pseudomonadales bacterium
TATCCACCGAGTAAAAAACCGACAACCAGCTTTCGAATGTTTGCATCTCCATTCCTCCATTCAGATAAAATACATCAAAGAACTTCCTCCATTATTTTATATTATACCTCAATTAAAGAAAAATTGCGATCTTAAGCCTCAAATTTGATTATTATTAGCTTCATAAAAATGTAAAGCCGCATTTTGCAACAAAATGCTTTGCATCAAATACTTTTCAGCTTTGACCTTGTCAGCGGCAGAAAAGTTATCATTCATCACATCAACTAGAATTCTTCTAATATACGGTTTATTTTCATAATTCAAAAGTTCTTTTGTCCATTCTTGCCCAGATTTCCAAAAGTTTAAAGCCGCTTTTTGCGAGCCCCTTTCTACCAAATTAGCCACTCTGAGCAAGTCATTAGATAAAGAGCCTATTAACAACAACTGATTATTCATAAAAAAATTTAAAAAAATATTTAGTTAACTTTTTGTATTCCTCGCGCAACGCTTCACTTAAAATTTCATTTTTAGGATTATTATCTCTGGGTCTAATATTAATAAAAAAATTAAAATCAATCTCTTTTGTTTCAGTATCAATCCCTCCACCCCAAACTTCACTTTGTTTACTTTGCCAATCATTTAGTAAAATTTGTTCACCTTCAAAATGTCGGTTCATGCCTGCACTGCAAATATGTTGTGTGACATCGATCACTGTCTTTATGTATGGATCATATTCATCCAACAGCACTGCAATTTCTTCTTTGGTAAAAGGTTCTCTTTTAGTTATAATCACCATTCAATTATAACACCAAAAAATATAAAATTTTTACTTTTAGCTTTTAAATCTTCGTCTATATTTACTTGCCACTTTGATTTTTGCTGCTTCGCGTTCAATTAAAGCTAAGGCATGTGTATATTCTTCGCTGTCTTTCAGCTCTTCTTTGAGCAATTCTTGCGCGCGCGCTCTAGCTTTTTCCGCCAAATCTACATCAATGTCTTCCGCGCGCGCCGCCGACCCCACCAAAATCGTCAGCACATTGTCATAAAACTCTGCCACTCCAAAATCTAGTGCCAAACTCAGAAAATTTTCCGCTTTGTCCGTTTGTTCCATCTTCACCAACAATTCTCCAGCCTTCAAAGGCGCCAAATAGGGGAGATGATCCGCCAAAATACCCACAATTCCATCTTCCGTCGGCAACAACACCTCTCTTGCTTCAGCTTCAAAAACAATTTTTTCTGGTGTAATGACTTTGACTTTAAGTTTTTTCATCAATTTTCTTATTTCTGCTCAATTATTTTAGTTTTTCTTTTGACTTTCTCGATGTGCTTCCAAAACTTCTTCAATTCCGCCTTTTAGATAGAAGTCTTGCTCGCTCACTTCATCCAATTCGCCATTGAGAATCATTCGGAAACCGCGCACTGTATCAGCGATTTTAACATATTTACCATCTTGACCAGTAAATTGTTTCGCCACAAAGAAAGGTTGAGACAAGAATTTTTGAATCTTGCGCGCTCGTGAGACCAACACTTTATCATCATCAGAGAGTTCTTCCATTCCCAAAATAGCGATAATATCTTGCAGATCTTTATATCTCTGCAGTACCCGTTGCACTTCGCGCGCCACATCATAGTGTTCCTGACCCACCACTTCTGGCGACAAAATCGTCGAGTTAGAATCTAAAGGATCAACCGCTGGATAAATACCCAACTCTGATAACGCCCGACTTAAAACCACTTTTGAATCCAGATGAGCAAAAGTTGTTGCTGGTGCTGGATCAGTCAGATCGTCAGCTGGCACATACACTGCTTGTACTGAAGTCACAGAACCATCTTTAGTAGAGGTAATCCGTTCTTGTAATTGTCCCATTTCCTCAGCCAAAGTCGGTTGATAACCCACTGCTGAAGGAATTCGGCCCAAAAGAGCCGACACTTCGCTTCCAGCTTGTGTAAAACGAAAAATATTATCAATAAAAAGTAACACGTCTTTCTTTTCCACATCACGGAAATATTCTGCCATCGTCAAACCAGACAAAGCCACTCTTTGTCTCGCTCCTGGCGGTTCATTCATTTGTCCAAAAACCAATGCCGTTTTATCAATAACGCCAGAGTCAATCATTTCATGATAAAGATCATTACCTTCACGAGTTCTTTCACCGACACCCGCAAAAACTGAATAGCCACCGTGCTCCTGGGCGATATTGGTAATCAATTCCTGAATTAACACCGTTTTACCGACGCCAGCTCCACCAAAAAGACCCACTTTACCACCTTTGATAAAAGGACAAATCAAGTCAATCACTTTAATTCCAGTTTCAAAAATCTCTACACTATTTTTTTGCTCTGCAAAAGTTGGCGCCGACCGATGAATTGGCAGTCTCTCTGTTTTAGCATCGACATTATCTTTGCCGTCAATCGCTTCTCCCAACACATTAAACATCCGTCCCAAAGCCGCTTTGCCCACTGGCACCGTAATTGGACTACCAGTTGCTTTGACCGTCAGACCTCTTTTCAGACCATCAGTGCTACCCATAGCGATTGCTCGAACGCTATTGCCGCCTAAATGTTGTGCCACTTCCACCGTCAAATTTTCCTTGTCATTTTCAATCACCAAGGCTTCATGAATCTGCGGCAATACTCCTGACTCAAATTCCACATCTACCACTGGTCCAATAATTTGAGTGACTCTACCCATTGATTCTTTTATATTTTCTGTCATATTTACTTTCTTGTCTTTCTTGTTTTTTAATTAATTTTTACTCCAAGGCTGCCCGTCCAGCACTAATTTCCGCAATTTCATTTGTGATCTTACTTTGACGCAACTGATTATAAGTTAATAGTAGAATCTCTCTCATATCCGCTGCCGCATCAGTTGCGTTCTTCATCGCCATCATCCGCGCACTTTCCACCGAGGCTTTGCTCGTTAAGACACAATGATACAAAATAGTTTTCAATAATAATTTAAAGACCGCTTGCATTAATGCCTTATTATCAGGTTCTACTAGAAAATCCGTATTTTTCTTGCTTTCACTTTGTGCTAAAGTTGTTAATTTAGTTTCCTCGTGTTTTTGCATTCCGTTCCATTCATCTACCACTCGCGCCACTTCAGCTGGCACAATCGGCAATAATTGCCGCATGACCGGTTTTTGCACCACTGCATTCACATAACGAGTATAAAAAATGATTACTTTTTGATATTTACCAGTCGCAAATTCAGTTTCAATCATCCTAAAAATCACATCCAATTCAGCTGAATTAATTTTTTCATTTAATTGGTTAAAAGAGGCTACCACGTTTTGATCAAGCTTTTTCACCATTCGTTCACCTTTTTTACCAATTACAATCCAATCAAAATCTATTGTTCCTTCGTGTTTTTTTTCTTCATCACTTAATTCGTCAAAAGGATAACTAAGTAGTACATTTGGTTGCTTCACCACTTCCTTGATTTTCTTTTCCAGCTGAGTATGAAAAGAGCCGCATAGACCACGATTAGAAGTAATCACCACTCCCAAAACTCTTTTAAGTGGTTTTTCATTTAGATAAGGATGAGCCAGCTGTTGTTTAGTCATATATTGACTAAAATGATCCAAAAGCGCCATCGTTTGAATGACAAATGGTTGCGCAGCCTGCGTTCCCGCCACCGCTTTCCGCATATTCACCGCCGCAATCATCTGCATTGCTTTAGTTAATTTGCAAGTGCTATCAATAGACTTAATTCTTCGCTTAATGAGCTTAATTGAACCAGCCATAATCTACTTATTCTCCTTTAAAAACATTTTATGATGTTCGGTTAAAGCATTTTTAAGCGCTGTCTCCACTTCTGAAGTCAAGTTTTTTTCTTTCTCAATCAAAGCCAAGGCTTTTTTATCTTGATCGTGCAAATAAGTCAACAAACTTTGCTCATAAGCATGAACCTCGCTTACCTCCACCTCATCATAAAGTCCCATATTTAAGGCATATAAAGTCGCTACCTGTTCTTCCATTTTCATTGGCTGATATTGTGCTTGCTTAAGCAATTCCGTCGCTCTCCGTCCTCGCTCAATTTGTTGTTTGGTTTTTTCATCCAAATCAGAACCAAATTGAGTAAAAGCTTCTAGCTCGCGGAATTGCGCCAAATCTACCCGCAATCTTCCCGAAACTTTTTTCATCGCTTTTGTTTGCGCACTGCCGCCCACCCGAGACACTGATAGACCAGCGTTGATAGCCGGACGAATACCGCGATAGAAAAGATCTGTCTCTAAATAAATTTGACCGTCAGTAATTGAAATTACATTAGTTGGAATATAAGCGCTAGCGTCGCCCGCTTGAGTTTCAATAATTGGGAGGGCTGTCAATGAACCGCCACCAAATTTTTCATCCAATTTAGCTGCTCTTTCCAATAGTCTCGAATGAAGATAAAAAACATCTCCTGGAAAAGCTTCCCGTCCCGGTGGACGACGCAAAATCAAAGAGATTTGTCTATATGCCACCGCGTGTTTCGTCAAATCATCATAAATTACCAGCGCGTCTTTACCTTGAGCCATAAAATATTCACCGATGGCTGCCCCAGCATAAGGAGCAATATAAGAATAGGCAGCTGCTTCAGACGCGCCCGCACTCACTACAATTGTATAATCCATTGCCCCTGCTTGACGTAATTGCTCAACTAAACGCGCTACTTTTGATTCTTTTTGGCCAATGGAGACATAAATGCAAATCACATTTTGACCTTTTTGGTTCAAAATCGTATCTACCGCTACAGCCGTTTTTCCTGTTTGTCGATCACCGATAATCAATTCCCGTTGTCCTCTTCCAATCGGTACCATTGCATCAATCGCTTTAATACCAGTTTGTAACGGTTGATTCACGCTCTTGCGGGTAATTACTCCTGGAGCAATTTTTTCTATTGGCTGATAAACATCGGCTTTAATTGCACCCAAATCATCAATTGCTTGTCCTAAAGGATTAACTACTCGTCCAATCATACCTTCGCTCACCGGAATAGACAGAATCTTTCCCAATTGTTTGACTTTTTGTCCTTCCTTGATTTGTACATCACTGCCCAAGACAATTACGCCAACACTTGTTTCTTCCAAATTAAGTACCAAACCAATTTCTCCGTGCTCAAACTCCACCATTTCACTACTCATCACATCGGCTAGACCAGAAACTTTTGCTACACCGTCTGCCACTTCTGTCACTGTTCCAATTTTTTCGCCGGCAAATTTCTTATTAAATGCTTGAGCTTGCAGTTTTAATTCTTCAACAATTTGATTTGTTTTCATAAATTATTTTTCTTAACTAACTAATTGTTCTTTAAAATTTTCTAATTGTTTGGCCAAAGTTAAATCCCAACGTCTTTCATCTGTCTCCACTATTAATCCAGGACCCACTTTTTCTGTCACTGTTAGCAATTCTACTGTTTTGGCACCAGTTTCTTTTTTCAAAAAGTCAGTGATTTTGGCAGCTTCCACTTCATTTAGAGCCTGGTCACTTTTGACTCTCGCCAAAATCACCCCTTCTTTTTCCGTCACTAATTTACGATAAGCTTCCAATACTTGAGGCCACAATTTCAGCTGTTTATTTTTTTGCAAAAGCTTCAGCATTGAAATTGTGGCCTCCTTCAAATCCTCACCCGTTTTTCCGGCTGTCAAATCCCAAAGTGCTGCTGCATAAAAACGAGCTTTTATTTTTGTCATTTTAACTCACCAATCCTTGTTGCAAATAACTTTCTTTGATTTTTTTCGCGTCTACTTCTTTGTCAGTAATAGTTTTCATACCTACGCTAATAATTTCTGCCAATTCCGCTTTCGCTTCCAAAATCATTTTCTCTTTTTCCGTTGCCACTTGTTTTTCTCCATTGGCCACGATTTTTTGCGCTTGTTCTTTAGCCTCTTGGACAATTTTTTCTTCAGTCAATTTCCCTTTTTGTCTGGAATCTTTAATGATACCCGCCGCTTCACTGCGCGCTTGCGCCAAAATTGTTTCTTCTTCCGCTTTGGCTTTCTCCAAAGCTGCTCCCGCTTGTTCCGCGTTCTGCAAGCCAGCATCAATTTCAGCTTGTCTAGCTTTCATCATTGCACTCACTTTGGGAATCGCGAACTTCGCCAAGAAAAAATATAGGATAGCAAAATTCACCAATTGCGCTATAAATAATTTAATGTCCAAACCCAAAGCATTTAGAAGTTCCATGAACTTTTTCCTCTTCTCTTGTTTTAAGCAAACAAAATAATTAAAGCAATAACCAATGAATAAATACCAGTCGATTCACAAATAGCCATAGTCACAAAAATTAAAGAACTAATTTTGTCACCCGCTTCTGGATTACGACCAATGGCTTCCATCGCTTTTGCACCTACATTTCCTTCAGCTATAGCTGGAGCAATAGAACCAATCCCCATCACCAAAGCCGCTGCCACATATTTAAGCACTTCAAGTTGCATTTTTACCTTTTCTAAACTTCTTTTTCAAGAAATCTTTTTTATTTTTAACTACTTTATAATTTTATGCCTTCATCAACGCCGTTTCCGCTTTATTCTCCTTTATTTCTATATTAGCACTGATAAAAACCGTTGATAAAATCGCAAACACATATGCCTGAATTACTGCCGAAAATAAACTCAGAGCAAAAAAAGGCAAAGGTACCACAAAAGGCACTAAAGCGGTAACTATAGACAACAACACTTCTCCCGCAAATACATTTCCAAATAAACGAAATGACAAAGACAAAATCTTTGCCAGCTCTCCCACGATATTCATTAAACCTAAGAAGAAATTAATCGGATTAGAAAAGTCAAAAAATTGCTTGAGATACTTGCCGAAACCCTGAGTAATAATAAAAGCAAATTGTGCCACCGTCACCGTAATCAAAGTTAAAACTAAAATCGCTCCATAATCCGCTAACACACTCCGAAAAAGTGGTGTCATCGTGCCGTCTGCGGCCCTAATAGACCACGCCCCCATTCCTGGCAACATGGTAAAGAGATTACTACAAAAAATAAAAACAAACAAACTAAAAACTAAAGGGAATATCAACTCAGTTTTTTTTCTGTTTCCAGTTACTTTATCTACCTGATCAAAAATAAAACTTATTATTGACTCCATCAACAACTGGAATTTACCCGGCTTTTTTTTCCAATTTTGTATCGTCCAAGCAAAAGCCCAAATAATCATTATTGTTATCAGCAGTTGTAAAATCAAGGTCGTTGTCACTGGAAACGAGCCAATTGTAAAAACAATAGTTGGTGCGAGATTTACCGCTTCCATATCTTTTTACCAATTATAATGATCAACAAATCGGTCATTACAAAAGCTACTACAAAGCCAATTATAAGAAAAAGCGGTTTTTTGTCAAGAAGCAAATCTAACAAAAAACCGCCACCCGCAAAAACCAAAATCGAGGCTAAACTGATGCCTGTCGCCAGAGGCAAACTTTTTGCCTTCATTTTATTTAAACTAAGCTCTTCTTTTTCATTTTTCATCTTGTGCCCAGAAGAGGGATCGAACCTCCACGCCTTGCGGCACACGGTCCTAAGCCGTGCTTGTCTACCAGTTTCAACATCTGGGCTTTTCAAGTGCACCCGGTGGGGATCGGACCCACAACCTACGGTTTCGAAGACCGGCACTCTATCCAATTGAGCTACGGGTGCTTCAGCTACACTTATTATACCGCAAACTTTGTCACTTCATCAAAGAAAATCTCCCTTATTTTCATAAGGGAGAAATTTGTACTGGTCTTTTTTAAACCAAAGTTCTATTTATGATCCCAACCGCTTTCTTTTGCATTAAATTCATCAATCACCTGCTGCAGTTTAATCATCTGCTCTTCGTTTTCCTTCAAAACTGCCTTCAACCTCATGTTTTCCGCTGCCGCCGTCCACATTTGCTGCCTCAGACAAACATTGTCTTGCAGTAAGTTATCCATTTGTCTCGCCGTCACCATTAAAAATTGACACGGTCTTTTTACACAGTTCAAAGCAATACTTTCATCACTTCGATGTGTGTCTTGATAAATTTTTACCGCTTTCAGCAGCTCCATTTCCGCCGTCGCCCTCGCCATTTTTTCTTGTTCCGTCATGCTTATTCCTCCTTATTTTTCTTTGCATCACTGAATCAAGTTGTTGAGCTTGGTTTTGTATATTTGTTTCTTGGCACCCATTGATGTCGGCAGCCCAGCATCCACTTCACCGTTTCTTCGCACTCCGTCATTTGCTTTTCTTTTTTTTCTTCCAGCGCTCGCAACTTTTTTGTCATCACCCTTTCATACTTTTCCCTATCTTGCTCGCGCGCTTCCTGTAAGCAATCAATTAGCAGCAAAGCCATTTCCAACTCTTGCTGGGTCCTTCGATTCAATCTTTTAGCTACCGCTTTTGGTGTTTTTGGTTTTGACATTTTCTCTCCTCCTCTTATTTGTCATTTGTCATTCACCAAAATTTCATTTTTGCAGTTTTGATTTTTATAGAACAATCTCTATTATAACCTATAATTAAATAAATAAGTCAATCAAACACTATCTCAAGTTTTTTAAATGTTAAATTTAATTTTATCTTCACCAAAACTTTTCTACAACAATGCTAAATTTTTTAATCTTTCCGATTTCCAAACTCAACTTAAGCACCACCAATCTCATACTAACAACCCCCCCCAATGAGATCACTTAATTTCCTTTCTCCTCGGCAATTTTTGCATCGTTTTCAACGACCATAGTGTCCAATATGTGTGTAAAACCTACATATTGCTGATTTAATAGCCTTAGTTTCTCACTAATTAAATTAAAAATTTTATTTATCCGCATTTTTATCCACCTTTTTTATTTTTTATTTAGCAAGCAGCTATCATTCAACTCTTTAACTCAAATAAAACAACCCCATTATTTTAGCACGAAAATCTAATAAAAACTAAATTATTTCCATTAGCATTTATTGCTATAGCTATGAGATTCTTTCTTCTAAAAAAGCTTATAAACCAATTTGCCGGTATTTATAATCATGAGCACCTGTTTTTTAATTTACACGAAGTCTCAACAACAGAATTTCCATAAAAAGACCTAAATCATTCAAATAAAATGCCCGCGCTTGCGCGCGGGC
>CAYVKW010000026.1:9141-12897 GCA_964452285.1 uncultured Pseudomonadales bacterium
GCGCAATAGTCGACGTCGGAGCTGCAGTTGCTTGATTTGTCACAGTTGCAACAGGCGCTATTGTCCCCTCGGGATTCGCCGTTGCCGACAGCAAAAGGTCCAATACTGTACCACCCACGAGAGTGGTTTTTGGTACTATAGTTGGATCAGTCGTCACCGTTGACACCGATGTAGCCACCCAGCTACGTCTTATCGGTGATAAAGGACACCAACCCAAGAACAATAGCGTCGCTGTTACTACGACAGTTAATAGGGCAAAGAAGTTTCTCCAAAAGCAAGCGCGTCTGAGCACTTGACCATTTTCGTCACACTCCATTTCTATCGCTTCCCTATGTTCAATTTCTGCTTCCGCAGCAGCCAGTTTTCGTTCCAATTCAACCTTCTTTTCTTCCGCAGTTTTTAATAACTCCGCGGTTTCTTTCCCAGCCGTTTCCCATTCATCGTTCGTATGAGATCTTTCCGTCAAATTTTGTTTTAATTCTGCCACCTCATTTTCCAGCTCTTTAATCCTTACTTCTTGATTTTCCATTTTCTTTTCCCCCTCTTTATTATTAGCCACATTAGAGCCGCCAGTTTTTTCCACGCTCTCGGCGAGTTTTTCATACGCCACCAAGAACTGTAGTAACTCATCCTTGACATATCTTCGTTCATTCACGATCGTGATGCCCAAATGAGTTAAAATTACCGGAAACACCGTTTTTTTAGCTTTACCAGCAGAACCACCACCGACTATAATATTATTAACAACCTGATTCGTATTCCTATTTTCCATTTTGAAATCCTCCCTTTCAATTTAAGACAGCTGAGAAAGCTGGTTGTGTGTGCCATTTTGGAAACCAAGTATTTATCGTTAATCGTCATCTATAGACGAGAAAACAAAGGGAATTTATCTTGAAGCGTGACATTTTTACATCGTAAAATTGACGCTGAAATTTAGTCGTTTATTTTAAAATAACTCATGTTAAAGAACTTATCTTCTTTTCATTCCGTCATGAGTCATCGTTGTGATCACCTAGACAAATTGATCAAAAGATGCTCATATTATATCATATAGGATACTTTTTGTCAAGTAGCGCGTTTCGTTTTAGGGGGGAGATTTATTGCAGAATTTAGCTCATCCAATTTCTCCTCTCATCATCGCCAATTTATCCATCTACTCAATATTGCCTCAACTTCTTCTTTTATCTATTGACATTTACCTAAAAAAAGTCATAATCACCACCATGAGTTACGAGAATCCATCTTCATTATCGCAAAACTTTTCCAGCCATAAAAAAGATTATCATCTACCTGAACCAGAAAATTCTGATTCAGCGCCCATTTCTACTATTGATCCTTATATTCCTCCTATCCCAGAAAATGAGAAACGCAGCCACTTAAGTGAGATTATCTTTCAAAAAGAAACTGATCGCGAAAAAAGATATCCTTCACTCATCACTAAAATTCTTTTTGGTCATCAAGTCAAAAATTCACCTGAATTTTTGGCTTTTTGGCAAGAAGTGCGCCGCAATAACTATTTGGCCAACATTGACATTCCCAACCGTTTAGAAGAGCATCGTCCGCATCAATTAGAAGAATGGAACAGTCCTTTATTTCTTTTTATTTTAGAACAAAAATTTCTCAACAAAGTTGATATCGCTTGGGCTCATCACGTCATTGAAGCTGAAGACGCTCCAGCTAATTCCAAAAACGATTATCTCAAACAAAAACAGCTTTACATCGCTCTACAGGAAGCTCTCAATGGTGCTCAGCAATATTACGAGAATGTCTTGGTGCCGCTCGTCGATCAGCGTACTGGTTTATGGAATCATCATACTTTCAATCAATATCTAAGTTTATTAAGCAGCCCGGATATCCAAAAAGAGCAGCTTGATCAACATATTGTTGGCTATACTTATGTCATGCTTGACATTGATCACTTTAAACAAGTTAATGATAATTACGGTCATCTTGCTGGTGATCAAATCTTAAAAACTCTGGCGCAAAATCTCAAAAACAATCCTGTCATGCGCAGTGGCGATCTCGCCTTTCGTTATGGCGGCGAAGAGTTTGGCCTTCTTCTCCCCATTACTGATCAAAAAGGCAATCACAATCTTAATGATCCACAAAACAATCAGGTTTTATTTGATCGTCTCCTTGATATTCTCAGACCGCTTAGTGCTCAATTACAACATATTAAGCTCGAAGATCAAGATGTTGCTGTTAATGTTACTTTTAGTGCTGGTGCTCATCTTATCCTAATTCAAGACATTAAAAGCCAAGACTTATCCCAACTTCAAGCTCAATTTGTCACTCAAGCCGATCAAAATCTCTATGCTGCCAAAGAATCTGGCCGTAATCGTTTAATTTTCAAAACACCAGACGGTCAAACCACTTTTTCCGAACCAATTTTCCTTACGGAAACGCCGCCAGCAGAAGAAAAAGCCTAAATATAAAATTAACTTATCAATCAGAAGAAGATAAAATCCTAAATATCAATCTAATTTATCATCTTTGCAGTTTTTTCAGTAATTTTTCAAAGCTAGTTTTCATAATTTTTCTTTTATACTAAGTCTTCATGACTTATCTAAGCACTCGACAATTCGCTTTTTTAACTAGTGCCGCCATTTTTAATTTATTTGGTTTATCGATGTTGGCGCAGCAGGAATTAACGGTCATTACCTATGTGATTTTTGCCACTGTTTTCTTTCTTATTCCTGCTGCGCTGACTTCCGCTGAACTCGGCAGCACTTTTTCTCGCAGTAATGGTGGTATTTACACTTGGGTAGCTCAAGCTTTGTCTCCTTTATGGGGGACTTTGGCCATTTTTATGCAATGGATACAAAGTTTGGCTTTATATCCAATTTTACTTGGTTTCGGTGCTGTCGCCAGCGCTTATATTATTGGTCAAGAACAATTAGTTAATCAAGGACTTTATATTGGTCTTTTTGCCATTGCAGTTTATTGGCTGGCTACTTTTGTCAATTTGCATGGTCATGCAACTATGGTCAAAGTCAGTAATTACGCTTTTATTTTTGGCATGCTTGGCTCAGTTATTCTTTTAGTTGGGTTAGCACTTATTTGGATTTTTGCCAAACAACCAATTGGTTTTCTGCATTTGACTGCCGACAACGCCGCCGTTGCCGTTAGCACAGGCGAGAAAGTCAGTCCTCGTCTTTTTCCTCAAGTCAATAGCTTAAACGACATTGTCTTTCTCGCCACCATTTTACTCCTTTTCGGCGGCGTTGAATCTCAAACAGTTCACGCTCGCCGTCTCAAAAAGCCAGAATCTCAGCTTCCTCGCGGCATTTTCATGGCTTCCATTATTACTTTTTTTATGTTTCTTCTCGGTGGTCTCGCGATTGCTGTCATCGTCCCTTATTCAGAAATTACTACCGATGCCGGTTTGTTTCGCGCTTATCAACTTTTTGCCCATCGTTTTCATCTCCCTTGGTTACCCAACGTGCTTGCTGCTTTGATCGCTTTCGGTATGTTTGGCGGCGTCACTTCCTGGATTGGCGGCCCCAGTCGTGGTATTTTTACTGCCGCTCACGATCATCAACTACCAAAAAATTTAGTCAAACTTAATCGTCGCGGCATTCCAATGCGTATCATTATTATCCAAGGCATTATTGTCACCATTCTTTGTAGCATTTATCTAATTTTCCCCAATCCCAATGTTGGCTTTTTCTTTATGAGTACTTTCACTATTGGTCTCTATTTAATTATGTATTTGCTCATGTATGCTGCGGCTATTGTTTTACGTTATCGTCAACC
>CAYVKW010000026.1:12997-14303 GCA_964452285.1 uncultured Pseudomonadales bacterium
TCGAAGGTTTAGAAGTCATCAAGCAATTACGACAAAAAAAAGTCGATACACCAATTATTGTTCTCACCGCGCGCAATCAAACTCCAGACGTAATTAATGGTTTACAAATCGGTGCCGACGATTATTTAGGCAAACCGTTTGAAGTCGACGAATTGATTGCGCGCATCCAAGCCCTCCTCCGCCGCCGCTCCCCGCAAAAGCAGAGTCTCTTTCAACTGGCTGATCTCACTTTTGACCCGAAAACTGGAATCGCTACCCGCGCTGGTAAAAATATTCATTTGAGCAAAACCGAAAGTCAAATTCTCAATTATCTTTTTCTTAAACAAAACTGGATTGTCAGTAAAGACGAACTTTTAACTCATGTTTGGGAACACGATGGCGACGTCTATGATCGCATTGTCGATACTTATATTTGTTTCCTTCGTCGCAAAATCGACAAAGCTTTTCCCCAAAGTCCACCATTAATTCATACTTTTAAAGGTCGCGGTTATCAATTAAAATCAATTGTCTAAAACCCTGTTTTACTCATGAAATTGAACACTCGTCTCCATTTGCCAGAATATCTTCATCCGAATTTTGATGATAATCACCGTCGACTCCATTTTCGTCTCACTTTTATTTTTTCTCTTGCCATCATTGCTATTATTATCATTTATACCGGTCTGCTTCTCGGTTCTCACTCAGCCGGTAAAAAGCGCTTTCAAGACAATCTCAATTCTCAATTACCGCCACCACCAATGATGCTTTCCAATACTCGAGCTGTCATTAATACCAACTTCCAAGAATACGAAAAACGCACTCAAACTGACCTCTACTTCTTTGATTTTTTAATCTGGACTTGCGGTTCTATCATTGGTTATTTTCTTACTGGTTATCTCCTTTTGCCCGCCCAAAAAAAAGCCCGCGAGCAAATAGAATTTATCGGCAACGCTTCTCACGAACTCAAAACTCCAATTACCACTATTAAAACTGAACTCAAACTTCTTGAGAAGAATGATAAAGTTTCTGCTGCTGTCAAGAATAGTCTCACTGTCATTAACGATGAAGCTAATAATTTACAAAATTTAGTCAATAATTTACTTAATTTTAACTCTAGTCAAGATCAGACTCATCTTAGTTCCTTCAATTTTGCTCCTCTACTACAAAATAAAGCTCGCCAATACCAAAAAATTGGTCAAAACAAAAATCTCTCTTTTGTCATCCAAGCTCCAGCAGATATTTTTATCATCAGCGATTCACAAAAATTGTCGCAAATTCTAGATTTGCTTTTAGACAACGCCAAAAAATACTCTTCTCCAGCAAGTAC
>CAYVKW010000027.1:0-14179 GCA_964452285.1 uncultured Pseudomonadales bacterium
TGATTTTAATTAATTTAATCCCATTGATTACCACCACTGTTCCAAGTGGCATTTCATCTACTGTAATACCTGCGGCTGCAGAAGCTAAATTAGTAAATGGAGAAAATAAGAAAAAGAAAAGTAAAAGAGGGGAGAGTAGAAGTAAAAGACTTGCGCGTGATCTAAAAGTAAAAATTGAAAAAACTATGAAGTAAAACTTAGACAACCAAATTGCTAAACCAAAATTAATTTGCTGCCCGCACTTACCAATCGTGCATTCACTATCACTTAAAAATCGTTGTGTGTGTGTATGTGTGTGTGTGTGTGTGTTACAACAATTTTGCTGACTTGTCAAGCATTTTTCACCACTTATTGTCCTGGTTTTAATTATTGTTTGCATTTATCCACCTTTGTTTTTTTGCTTTTTTCCTAATTTAGCGATTTTTTAATTTTCTCGCGCCTCAACTCCATTGTCTATTCTAACACAAAAACCGCATTAATTGTCAGTTTTTCATAAGTCAACATAGGTCTGTAATTTAAACACCAATCTTCCAAACTTCTTTTTCTCTAAAAGCTCCAATTGTTTGTCTTCTCGCCATATTTAACACAGAATTGACATTTTTTTCTTCCAATTTTGCATATTCAGTCAATCTGATTATCTCTTTACCTCGCAAATAAGCCAGGCGTTTATTTAATGCCTCTTTCACTGCCAACAATAAAAAATTTTCCATTATCTCAGTTTTTTGATCATCTTGATATTGATGAAAAGCTTGGTAATAACTTTGTTTATCTTTATCAAAGATAATAATCGGCGCTAAACCTGCTTGACCTAAAAGAAAATTCACCAACACTCTGCCAATTCTGCCATTACCATCACAAAAAGGATGGATTCTTTCAAACTCTAGATGGAATTTGGCTACTTTATCAACAATAAAATGATCATTGTCAAAATAAAAATTCTCTATCATTGCTTGTAATAAATTTTCTACCTGTTCTGGTGGTGGAGCAATAAAATTTCCCACCCTCACATATTCGTCCATTCGTCTAAAATGTCCAGCAATTTTATCATCGATATTTGTTAATAGCATCTGATGAATTAATTTAAGCAATTCTATATTTAACCGCTTATCATTTAACTGTTTTCCAAGATAGCTAATTACTCGTGCCAAGTTTTTTGCTTCAAACACTTCTCGTAAACTAATATTAGCAGACACTTCCAATTCCAACAACACTTTTTCCGTCTCCGATAAAGTTAAAGTCGAATTTTCAATTGCATTAGAATTAAAAACCATTTCCGCAATTTCGTTTTCTTGAATTAAAGACAACAATTGTTCTTTATGCTCTTTCTCTCGTAAAAAGTCAGCTTGTAAAACCAAAACTTCATTACAATTTGCCTGTGTAATTGACATATAATCTATTATACTACATTCACGATTTTTTGTCAATATTCAGTGAATAAAAGCGACTTTTATGATCATATTCACGTTTTTGAGTCAAAAAATCGTAAATAAAACAAACAGATATCAACAAAAGTCTAATTATTTTTGCCACATATAAGCACAATCATTTTCCAATCCTTTTCACTTTTCTCTTATGCCTCTCTTGTGCTATAATAAAGCACTGACGTTCTTTAATCTCATGGTCGTTTAGCTCAGTTGGTTAGAGCACACGGTTTACATCCGTGGTGTCGGGGGTTCAAGTCCCTCAACGACCACCAATTCCTCTAGAAATATCCTATAATTATTGACAAAACCCGCCTTTTGTGTTATAATAAACAATTATAATGTCTATCAAACACAATCTCTTTGACTGGTTTTTCATCTTCATTACCACCGTTATCGCCACTTTGGGCTTTTACAGCTTCAGTACTCATCGGGTTCAAAGTCATATCTTGACTGGCGCTAGCAGTATTATCTCTTCGCCAGATATCACCAACTCCATAATTAATTCTTCATCTCCTCTTGTCAGCACCTTCAGTGCAAATGCTAGCGCCAATCTTCCCACTTCCGATCTTAATTTCCTTGTCAAAACCAGCACCGTCAATGTCACTTGTGGTCAAAATAGTGGTTCTGGTATTATCATTAATCAAAGCGGTCTGATTTTAACCAGCGCTCATTTGATTTTTCTTGATCCAAAAACGCGCGCCATTCTTAATCAACCTTCATCGTGTACCATTACTATTCCTGATGCTCAGTCTGGTGCTCCCACTACCAGCTATGCTACTATCACTTTTCCCCTCACGCCAGCCAATCAAGAATATGATTTAGCTTTTTTACAAATTGACACTCCAGAACAAACTCAATTCGCCTCTATTCTCGACGGTTGTTTTAATCGTCAACCACAGCTCGGCCAGAGCTTACGTCTCTACGGTTATCCAATTACTAGCACCAATGCCAATCTTACCGTCACCGAAGGTGTCGTCAGCAATTTCGATGATAGTGGTCTCATTTTCACTTCTGCCAAAATTGACCATGGCAATTCAGGCGGTTTAGTTGTAGACGAAAATCAATGTTTTTTAGGTCTGATTAACGGCGTTATTAGTAGCGAGCTGGAAAACTTGGGCACTTTTATTCCTCTGACCTTAATCGATGAATTTTTTCAGGCTAGCCAGCAAACTCTGCTAGAATCGCACCTATAATTCATAAAAAATTCCGCTCAAAAAAATCTTCATCTTCATGTATAATCATTGTTATGGCAAAAACCAAAAGTCAACAAGTTTACGAATTATTAAAACAAAACCAAGTCGCAGTTTATGGCGATTTTGTGCGCATTCACGCCGCTTTTGCGCAAAACCCTGACCAAAATCGCCAGCAATTCAATCGCATTGGTCGCGACTTTGTCAGTTTGGTCCGCACTTACGAGCGCCGTCTTTGTGGCGGTATGGAAAGAACCAATAATTCCATTTTTTCCAATCAGGTCAGTGAAAAATATTGGTCTTTAGTCCGTCAAGAATTCCCGCTCATCGACCAAGTTGGTTTGGTTGTCAGCAAGTAATTTTTTCAAAAAAGTGAGCTGCCTTTTGACATATTGCCATTCATGCAAAGACCATAGTTTTTGACATTCTTCTTCGTTAATCTCTCCAGCTAGCATTCTAGCAATTTCCGCAAAGCCCAAAGGCATTTTTGACAACCAAGCTTTATTAGATAACACTTCCGCATTACGCCTAATAACTGATTTTACTTCTTCTATCGCTCCTTTTTCATAACGCTTCTTTACTCGCGCTGTAATCTTACTTTCCAAATCACTTATTTTGTAGTCTGGCTGCACATAGACATGCTGCCAACGAGTTGCTGAAATTTCTTTTTCTTCTCCTTCGTGAATTTGTTGGAAAATGGCAATTTCTAGCTTGCGTACTAATCGACGTGGGTTTTTTCTATCGCTCTCGTTTAAATTGAAAAACATTGTCTCATTTACTTTTTTAAGCCAATCCTGAATTTCTGTAACCGACATGTTTTCTGCCGCAAATCGTACATTGTCGTCAGGTGGCACTTGCGTCAAATCGTTATCCTCTAGTACTCTTTGATGGTAAAGAAAAGTGCCGCCAACTAGCAGTACTTGTCTGCCCGCCGCTTCCGCTCGAGCGAGTACTTCTTGAGTCGTATTGACCAATAAACCCAAAGAAAATTCTTCGTCAATTTCTTTATCTAGCAAATTGTAAGTCTGAAAATTTTCATCACGCGGCAAATTTTCCACATCCGCACCACTTAAAATCGGCAACCGTTTATAAATTTGCCGCGCATCCAAAGATACATAGTCCACCCCTATTCCAGAATGCAAACATTTCTCCGCTATTTTAATCGCTAATTCCGTTTTCCCGCTCGCCGTTGGTCCCACTACTGAAATTACTCGCATTTTTCTTTCCTTTTTTCTCCTCAAACGATTTTCGGCCTTTTCCCTAATTGATCTTTATTAATAATTTTGTCCAAAATTTCAAACCGTCTTTTTTTCTCCGCAAACGGAATTTTATCTGGATAGATTTTTTCTGACACTGTTCCTGGTCGTGGTGAATACATCGCCACGAAAGCCATAATAAAGTCTGCTTTTTTTACTAAATCCAAAGTTTCTTCGAATTCCGCTTCCGTTTCATTGGCAAAACCAACGATAATATCAGTACCAATTGTAATTGTCGGATCTATCGCTCTCAATCTCTTAATCAAATCTAGATATTTCTCTCTCGTATAGCCGCGATTCATCCTTTTGAGCACTTCATTACTGCCAGATTGGACCGGTAAATGCAGAAAGCGATCAATTTTTTTATTTTTTCCCACTTCCTCCACCAGTTCATCATAAAAATCCCACGGATTGGAAGTTAAAAAGCGAATTTTTTGTACTTCCGGCATGGCACTAATCGCTTGTAGTAACTTCACAAATGGGGGAGTACCAGAAAATTTTTCATACTGATCTTGATTTTCTGGGAAATCGCGATAATGAGAAAAATTTTCTTTCCTTTTAGCAATTCCGACTTTCTCCAAACCCCAAGAGTTGACGTTCTGTCCCAATAAAGTAATCTCGTGATACCCTTCGGCTACCGCTGCTTTCACATCTCTCATCACTGCCTCAAATGTACGTGACTTTTCCCGCCCTCGAGCATAAGGCACCACACAATAAGTACAAAAAGAATTGCAGCCAACGCTGATTTGTACGAAAGCTTGAGTTTTGTCTTTTCTTTTGGCTGGCAAATCAAAACTCACGCTCGATGGCTCTTGCACTCTCGTCAGAATGGGATATTTTGCCAGCATTTTTTCTTTATAACGATACATGCAACCAGTCAAAATTACCTCCGGCAACTTTTTTCCTGCTTTTATCACGTATTTTTGTTCCTTCGCCCCAGTCTTTTCGTCTTTCACCCATACTTTATCAAAATAAAAATCCTGCATTTTATTTAGCAAAGAAAATACCCGATCGTCAGCCGCTTTTCTGACACTACAAGTATTAATAAAAATCTTTTTTGCCTCTTGCCAATTTTCAGTTTCAATCAAATCTTGTTGCTCATAAAAAGTCGCTTGACGTTCACTCTCATTTTTGTTTGCCTGACAACCATAAGTCTGAATAAAATATTTATCTGCCATAATTTTTCCTATTATACCTCACTCAACATCAAAAATCTGCGCCTTTTATCAATAAAAACCGCCCACTTTTTCTGCTTTAATTTTTCAATTCCTTTAGTACCGCTTTGACTGCTGCAGCTACGTTCAAGGTTTCCAAATCCAGCTTCGCCAATTCCGTTTCCACTTTTGTCTCTGGCACGCCCAAAGCCACCAGTGCCTCATAAGCATCCTGATAATTCTGACTTTTGGGCGCTAAATCCAAATCTTTTAGTCCGCCCAGCTTCGTCTTCAATTCAATAATCAATTTTTGCGCCACTTTTTTACCCACTCTCGGAAAACTAGAAAAAAAACTTACATTTGCTTGTTTGATTGCTTCAACGATCCTCTCGCTTCCAGCTTCACAAATCGCCAAAGCCATTTTCGGCCCACAACCAGACACGCTCACCAACATCTCAAAAAGTCGCAAGTCGCTTTCTTGCGCAAAACCATAGAGTTCAAATCGGTCTTCTCTGATATACGAATAAATAAATAAACGCACTTCACTCAGCTGGTTTTGCGCCAAAATTTTCCCGCCCACTGCCACTTTATAACCAACACCGCCAGCCGTTTGCACAATCACGTAATCCTCAAAAAACATTGGTTTACCAATCAAAAATCCAATCATATTTCTCCTCTCGCTTTTCTTTTATTTATTTTTGTCTCAAACTTCGCACTTCTGCCCAGATTTTCTTTCTGCCAATTATCAATAAAGCCAACACGTAAACCACGCCGCTGAGTCCGCTTCCCATTATCAAACTCCAAATATTTTTCACCCAATAATCGCGCAGCACTAAAGCAAAAACCGCCATTACGACTGCCGCCAACAATTGTCGCCAAACATTCTCCCACAGCCGACAATGTGTAAATTTTTTTACCATTATTACCGGAATGAAACTAGTCCATGAAATGATAAAGGCTGACCACGCCACACCTTGATAGCCCAATTTCCACATCAACGGAAACGTCAGTGCCCAGGTAAGCACCGTCCAAAAAACCATTAGCTTCAAAGTCTTATTAATTCTACCAGTCGCATTCAAAGTATTAGTCAAAGGACTAGAAACAGCCGACCACGCAATCGCCAGAGTAAAAAGCACAAAAGAGGGCACCGCGGTCTGCCATTTCGCGTAACTTGGCACCACCACCGTTAGTGGTCCAATGAAAGTCACCATACCAGCTAGAATGGGGAAAATTGCCAAAGTAATAAAAAACACCGATTTTTCAATCGCTTTTTTTAATAAATCAACTCTGTCCTGCAACCGTGAAAAAGTCGGGAAAGTGATATTCATGATATTTTGAACCGTCAAATTATACGGATACATGGACCAATTTTTCGCCCAAGAAATATAGCCAAATTGATTACTCGGCAAACTCCAACCCACCACTAAATAAAATAAATTATCCTTAATCCGCGCCAGCAAATCATTCGCCTGAAATTTGAGCCCAAATTTAATCGTTTTCCCAAAACTTTTTTTATCAAAACGCCATTTTGGCCAATACGGTTGAATTATATGAATCACTATTACGCCTACTAAACTTCGCGCCAAAATGGCGTAAACATAAGCCATTACGCCTGCCCCTTTCCACGCCATCAAAATCAGTACTCCATTATAAAAAATTTGCTCAAAAATTTGCGGAATTACTAGTTTGTGGAATTCCATTTTCCGCGATAATTTAATTGATGACACTGTTTTGAGCGTCGCCAAAGGAAAAGACAGCGCTAGAGCCATTAAGATCCAATTTCCCGCTACACCAGTTTTTTCTGCCACCACTCCACTTACTGCAATTACTCCCGCAATTAAGAAAATTACCCATGATAAAATCTGTTGCGTCCAAAACACTGTGTGGTAATCATCGTCGTTGGGCTGCTCATTCTTTTGAATTAGGCTCGATGCTAATCCCACGTCAGAAAAAAACACTAAAATCGCATTAATTTGTACGACTACACCGTAAATTCCAAAATCGGCCGGCGTCAAAAACGCCATTAAGAGGAAATTAGCTACTAAAGCCACGCCATTTAGAGCCAAAGTCGTCGCAAAATAGGACATCGCCCCAATCACTGATTTTTTCTTTAAATCTGCCACGTCAATCTCTGCCGTTTCATTCGCCAAAACTTGATCATCAAAATTCGTAGCTGTTTCGTCAAGACTGCTAGTCAATTCTGACTGATTTGCCAAGCTTTTTTTCTTTAGTCTCTTTTGTACCTTTTTTGCCATATTTGATATATTATCCAACCAAAAACTCCCCACCAAGTTATACCACTTACTAAATTGCACCAAAAACGCAAGCTCGTAGGCTCTAGCTTCACCTCTATTATACTCACCCCCGCGGGAATTTGTACCAGCAAATTCCCGCGTTCACTGATTTGCTTCTCTTGTACCACTTCATTTACCTTTACTTGCCATTCTGGATAATCCGCTATTGTTAGTTCCAGCGTCGTCGCTTCCTCCGCTTTCACTTGATACTTTTTTCTTTGACTTTCGTCCTTCAACACCGCCAACATTTCCACTTTCTCTTTATTTTCAGCAGGCGTTTGCCACCATTTTTCCGTTACCGGCACCGCTTGCCACTCATTGGCAAACGCCTGCGGCAAATAGTCCACCATTACTTGGCTCATTTCTGTCCGAATATATGCCGCACTCTCCTGATAATAAATGCTTGCATTCTGATTATTAGTTTGATCACCGATAAAATAACGCCAGCTCGTCAAAATCAAAAGTCCCCACAAAAAAATTGTCACTCCAGTTTGGCGTTTTTTGGCCAGCCATTGTAAACCCAATGGCGCCACTAGAGCAACAAAAGCGATCGCTACACCCAAAAAACGCCAAGGAAACTGCGCAAACGCCAACAATTTAGCCAATATTTGCCACACACTCGCACTCCAATAAGTCGTCATCCATAAATTAAAAGCTAGAATCGCACCGCCGCCCGCAATCAAAATTATCGTCGCCATTTTCTGCCTTTTCTCCTTTTTTTGTCGCCATTGCCAAATTTGCACTCCCGCCACTCCGCCAGTCATTACCAAAAGTAACCATTGCGCCCAGCCCAAGAAAAACGATAGCCCATCATTATCGCCATAGCCACTCCCACCATAACCAAAAAAGTCTTTTAATAATTGTTTAGGATAGACAAAATGTAATCTATAATCAAAATAATCTTGCAATATCCATGTTTTTAATTGTGTATAATCTTGCTCAAAAAACGCCGGCAACAAATAAAAAGTCGTTAGACCTAAACTTAAAAGCGCCGCCGCTAGCAATCGTCCACTCACTTTTTTTATTTCTTCTGCTCGCCATTTTTTTTCTATCGTCATCATTAGTATCACATACAAAATTACGCTCACCGCTATTAGCATCGTCGTGATATTGTGTGACAAAATTAACCACACAAAGCCTACCACCGTCACCGCAATCCCGTTTTTCTTTCCTCTTACCAGTCTTGTCAAACCCCAAAACACCCACGGCACCGCCGCAATTGCCATAATCTCCGACAAAGCTCCTCGAGCAAAAATGTCCATTCCTCGATAAGCGGCTAAGGTTAGCAAGCCACCACTCAAACTAGCGATTTTTTCGTCACTAAATTCGCGCGCCCAAAAATACATTCCCACAAAAGTAACCGCACTACTCAAAACAAAAACCATTTTGGCCGCTACTTCCACACTTAGCCCCAACAACGAAAAAATCGCCCCGATAAAGTAGGGGAGAGGAGCATAAAATTCAAACAGCGGCATCCCATAACCCCAAGCAAAATTCTCGCTCCAAATCACTGGCCACACTCCTTCTTTAATTCCTCTTGCCATTTCCGCAATTCTCGCTCCATGCAAAAAATCGTGAGTATAAAACATTGGTCTTGCCACCATATACCAGCTTGTCACTATAATTGCCGCCAATAAACCACCCCAAAACCATAAATTAATTTTTTGCCACCACAGTGTTTTCTCTTGCTTTGTCATTTGTTGTTGTTGCTGTTGTTGTTTCATCGTTTTCTTTTTATTCATTATTTATATTATTCTGAATTTCTATTATTTCGCTTTATTTTGTTTCCGGCCAGCTATTATCAGTTAGCAAATTTTTCCATTCTTGCCAAGCCGTCAGCTCCACCTCTTTTTCGTCTGGTAGCGTTTGTTCTTTATAAACATAACCATCCATTTTTAAGACTTCGTCGTCTGGCGCTTGCAGCCATTTTTGATCTCTGATAATTTTTTCTTTCGTAAAAGGTAAAGCGGCGATTTTTTCCTCATAAAGCAAATTTTGCTCTTCCAATAACAAAGCCTGATTTTTCTCTCGCAAAATTTGCAAACTTTCTTGTACTTCCGTCGTCCGCTGGCTACTTTTTCTCAAGGAAAAAGAAAAACTCAAAAAAAGTAAAGTACAAAAAATTACAAATATAGGTCGAAAAATGATTTTCATGCTTGACTAAATAACAAAAATATGATATTATAAGACATTCTAGTTAGTTTATAACTATATCAATCCATTAAACATTGGATAAACATTATAGATAAAAAAAGGTTATATGTCAACATTAACTTTAAAAGACAGCGAACAAAAATTTAATGATCATCTCAATAGCGCTGGCAAAGCTCCAGCTACCATCATTGCTTATGCCAAAGACATCGAGCAATTAGTCGAATTCTTGACTGCTCAAGGCAAAATTGAGACAGAAAGTGTCACTAGTAATGATTTGGAAGCTTACAAAACTTATCTCGCTCAAGTTTATCGCAGCGACAAAACTGTTTCTCGTAAAGTCAATTCTGTCAAATCTTTTTTCCGTTTTCTCAATGACAACAAACTCATTTCTACCAATCCTTCGCGCGCCGTTTCTCAACCTCAATGTGAGCAAACTCCTCCTCGAGTTTTAAGCAAAACTGAATACCGCGCTCTGCGCGATGCTTGCCGTGGCGACATTCGGATGTTGGCCATCGTTGAAACTCTTCTTCAAACCGGCATGCGCATCAGCGAACTTGCCAGCTTACGTTTGAGCGACCTTGACTTTGATCACAATATGATTAATATTGATACCGAAGACACTGGCGTTAATCGTCAAGTACCAATGAACGAAACTGCTAAAAAAACTTTGCAATCTTACTTGAAAGTTCGCCCACGCGCGCACGAAAAAACCGTTTTTCTGACCAAAACTTGCAAGCCTTTCCTCGTGCGCAATATTCGCAAATCACTTGACCGTTATTTCCGCCTCGCTGGTTTAGGTGGTGGCGTCAAAGTCAATGATTTACGTCACACTTTTATCGTCGAGCAACTGCGTGCCGGCTTGCCAATGGTTTACGTTTCCAAAATTGTCGGTCATAAACGTCTCACTACCACCGAAAAATATTTAGCTTTTATTCAAATTCCCGATTACGATCCATCCATTAAAATTGAAACTCTCTAAAAGTGGCTTCGTGTTATAATAACGAGAATTAATTTTAAAATCTATAAATTTGCAAAAAAATTGAAAGTTTATTTTTATGGCAACAGTTAATGGCGGTAATCTTAAAAAAGGTATGTATATCGATTTTCGGAACGAACCTCATGTCGTTACTGGCACGCAATTTGTTTCTCCGGGAAAAGGTTCTGCTTTTACTCGCGCGAAAATCAAAAATGTCAAAACTGGCAATACCATTGAATTTACTTTCAAATCCACCGAAAGTGTCGAAGTTTTGGACGTTTCCAGTCGTGAATTGACTTATTCTTATCACGATCAAGATACTGTCGCTTTTATGGATTTGCGTACTTACGAACAGTTTGAAGTCAAACGTTCTCTTATCGGTGATGACATTTATTATCTGACTCCAGATATTTCTGTTTACGTCATGTTTTACAATGACGAAGCCATCGGCGTCAATTTGCCACCAAAAGTGAAACTTAAGGTCACTGAAGCCGCCGACGCTATTAAAGGTGACCGCGTCACTGCGGGCAAAAAACCGGTCACCATGGAAACTGGTTTAGTCGTCCAAGCTCCTATTTTTATTAAAGCCGGTGAAACTTTACTTATTGATACTGTCGATGGCAGTTATGTTTCTCGCGCCAATTAATACGTTCGTCTTGCAACGGCACTAAAGTACCGCAATAAAAAATCCCTCTTCAGAGGGATTTTTCAGTTATTAGGCGGAAATTTTGTCGCCCTATCTCATTTTTTCATTTTAGCGATTTCTCGCTCAATTTCATAACTTAATTCTTTTCTCCAGCTTGAGAAATCTATTTCAATCACATTGCGATTGGGAGCTTGTAGACCTTTGACTTTATCAATCGCCGACTCCATAAAATTTCCGCCAAACGGTCGTAAAAAGAAATCCAAATTCTTCATCACTTCGCCCCGCACTGATGACCAGCTACCTTCAGGCACAGAAATCATGCCAATTAGTTTTCTATGCTCATCAAAAATCAACAAACAGGTCGGCCATGTCCATTCGTTCAAATTACTTTTCACTTTTTGGGTCATTTGTTTCCGAAACCGTTGATTGATATTCCGAAAACCACCATCATAACTTAAGCTCGTTCTCACTGGCGGCGCCGTACCTCTTTTAGCCGATTCATCATCGCCCGTATTCACGCTCCCGTCAAAAATATAATTAGCATCTCTATAATAAGACAATTCCTTGATTGCATCTTCAAACCCTGGACTCCATTCTGGATCACCATAAGTCTTATGTACCGTTGCAAAACCCATTACCACTACTCTGATTATCATAATAACTGATATTATATCAAAATTTCATCGAAAAGGCAAGAAAAACCCCAAAAATTCACATTTTTATTATTTACTTCAAGCAATTTAAAACTCCGAAATTGTTGCAAATGTCCCACATAAGAATTCCATACTTCCTTTTTATTTTCTTGATAATTAGCATATATTGCTCGGCGATAATTTTTTATCATTCTTCTACCAGGTAAAATCGTATAAGGCTTGATTATTCCTCCAACAAAAGCAACACCGGTCTTCACTGGCTGCAAATAAAACTTTCGTCTATGCAATTCCAAACTCATTTCTTTTCGCAAAAACTCTCTAATTCTCCCCACCGCTTGTAATAATTTATTTTTATCACGGTCGATAATTACAAAATCATCTACGTATCGTCCATAATAAGCAAAACCCAATTTATACTTCACTAGACAATCCAAATCATGAAGGTAAATATTGGAAAATAATTGTGAAGTCACATTGCCAATGGGAAAACCATAACCATCCGCCGCATAGAAAAGACTTTTATCACGTGGTAGTTCATCCCAATTATGACGATTACCTTTTAATCTCACATCTATAGTTGGATCATTAAAAATCACTTCGTGCAGCAAATATTTCACCAACTCGTCATCTGCTTTTTTCCCCGGTGCTTCTCGGAATTGTCTCAGACAATTTTTCCATACTCTTTCCCGATTCATATGCATAAAATATCCTGCTATATCCAATTTTAATATCCAAGCTGTCTGTGTATAATTATCGCTGGCTGCGCGCATAAATCTAGCTATTCTTTTAATTCCAAACTTAGTGCCTTTACCAACTCTACAAGAATATGCATCGTCAATAAATTTTCTTTCCCAAAAAGGATTAATATAATCAAAAATTAAATGATGAACCACCCGGTCTCGGAAATTTGCCGCAAAAATTTCTCTTCGTGTCGGATCAGTTACTACAAAAGCAATGCTTGGCATGATTTTATAACGCCGCTCCGATATTTCGCGAGCCAAAAGATACAGATTTTCTTCCAAATTCAATTCAAAAGACAATTGATTAATTGTATTTCTTTTATTTACTCTTGCTTTCAAATAAGATTGGTACAAAGCAAAAAATAACTGCACTGTTTTTTTTCCTATTTTTATTATTTTTCTTCTACCGATGTTGTTTTTAGCTTCTTCTTCCACATTTTTATCTGTTGTAAAATTTCTTGAGTTTCTTCCATGATCGTCACGCTTCTCTCTATTCCGCAAGCTTTTTGATCAATCGCCAACCGCAACAAAAACATCATTTCTCCAAAGGCTGATTCAATATCTTCCAAATAACAAACTTTCTCCGCATTAGAAATCTGATTTTGAGCACAAATTTTCCACAATCTATTAATTGTCATCATCTCATTCATTAATGGTTTACCAATTAGATCTCTTAGCTCTTGTGAAAACTTTCTTGCCGTCGACACGACTAAAGACATTAAATCATAAGATCTTTTATAAATCGGCAACATGCCATAAAAAGGACGCATTTGTTGCTGTAATTTTTTTTCTACCGATAAAAACTCATCTCTCCACCTCTGAAAAGTCTCATCTTTTCTCACTCCAAAAATTTGAATTTCGTCCGTCTCCAATTTTGCTCTATTAATTAAATTTTTACTTTTTAATTTCTCTTCTACCTTGCACCAGGAAGTTTGAATGAAACCCACTGTTACATAAACTTTTTTTGACGCAAAATCATTTTTCACTCTCACTTTTAATTCCGGCCAAAAATGTTTTTGTAATAAATAGGCACTGACTTCATAAGCCACCCAAAAATCATTTTTTAGATAAAGAAAAATCACTTCATCATTTTTTTCCTCCCTCGCAAGAATTTCAGCAAATGTTTTCATTAGTTTTTTCTCACAATGGCGTTTTACTTTTTTCAAACTCAATTCTTTACACAACGTACCGAAAACCCGTTGAACTTATTGTTAGAATTCTGTGGGTTGACGTTTCCGGTGTTGATGTTCACGTTGTAAGCGTTCGTCGTGCTAGCCTGAGACGATGACCAATAGTTGCCATTCGTACCCTGATTGTTCAGCACTCCAGACGCGTCACAGTTGCCAGAATTTATACAACCCATTTATTTGCGTTTATAACCTTGGACGATTACAAACATCTCTACTATCTCTAAAATTGAGAGACGGATTGTTGAATTGAATTAACTACTTGTAGCGACACGCAATCGCTGCATCTGTAGTCGATGGCGTCTTGAAAAGTAAAACACCAATGTCAAAAAACCTCTTTCTAAAACAGCTCTATTTTATACTTTACTCACGCTTTTTAGATCTAGCCAGCTATTTTTCTCATCTTGACTGTCAATACAGACAGTCAGATTTGAGAAAAATTTTCGCTGTCTAGATCATTTTAATACCATTTTTAAGACCACTCAATTCTTTACACAACGTACCG
>CAYVKW010000028.1:0-12732 GCA_964452285.1 uncultured Pseudomonadales bacterium
AATCTTTTATTCATATTTATGCGAGCTTTCTGCAAAGAGCTTATGACCAGCTCGTACATGATATCATGCTCAACCAAGCGCCAGTAACTTTATTAATAGATCGTTGGGGCATGGTTGGCGAAGATGGCGCTACTCATCAAGGACATTTAGCCTTGTCAATGCTGGAAAGCATACCAGATTTACCAATTTTTTTACCAGGAAGCATGGGAGAATTAAAAGCGAGTTTGGAATGGGGAATAAAACATAAGCAAGCAGTGGCAATTGGCTATCCGAAAATAAGTTGGGCGAAAGAAGAAGTGCAAAAGCCAATCGCTGATGAAAATTTGACAATGAAAAAATTAAGAGACGGAAAAACAAAAAAAATGGCAGTCATCACGACAGGTTTCATGCGACAAACGGTGGAGAAAATAGAGAACGGAGACTGGACTCACTTTCATTTTCCACAAGTCCGACCATTAATGAAAAAAGAGCTAAAAGAAATTTTGGAGGATTATCAAAAAATAATCATCGTGGAAGAAAATGAAAAAGAAGGCGGTTTTGGCGAAGCCATCGCTGTATTTCTCACAGAGTTACAACTGCCAAAACCGCCAAAATTGATCATTAAATCTCTAGCGAATAAATTTATACCGCAAGCAACAAGAACAGAGCAGCTAGAGGAGGCTGGTTTAGATGAAAATAGTTTGGCGCAACTAATCCGTTCGCAGACCTCAGCGGACCGCGACCAGTAAGTAATAATTGTTTATTTTTTAACATATTGTGAAATAGTTGTCAAGCAGGAGTTTTGAGGTTTTAGGAAAAGAAAAATTGAGAATATTTCCTACTTTTCCCTATCAAAAGGCACTTTATTATATCATTAATGGGTTTAGGGAGAGATTTGACGAGAGGAGATTAATGAAAACAAGTGTGGATTTCTTGTTTTTCTTAAGAACTCAAAATTGTTTGGAAGAAAACACCTGCCGCGAATATCAAAGGACGGCACAATATCTGGGGAAAGCGCTGCAGTCAGAGTTGGCGTTAAAAAAATTTTGTCTAGGTAAACAAATGGCAGGTTACCAACCAGAAACATTAAATAAATATCTGAAAGTGGCTAGATGGTGGTGCCTATATCAAAAAAAAGATTGGTATAAAGACATACGTAAATTCCGTTGTTTTCCAAAATACAAACAAACCCTGACAGAAGAAGAAGTAAAAGAATTCATAAATTTGCACACCTCTCCCGTTTTAGATGCTTTTTGGCTATTGCATATTTTTTCAGGAACAAGACCATCAGAAGTAGCCAATTTGAAATTGGATAATATTGATTTAAATTATAATTTTTTTTGTCCAGAAGACACTAAAACTCACGATGGAAAACCGATTATCATCTTCTCATGGGTAGCAGAACGTTTAAAATTATTTTATGCTCAACAAAAAGGACCATTTTTATTTTCCTACACTGAAGGCAGAACGCCTATTAGTATCAGAACAGTGCAAAAAGATTGCCAAAAAAGACTGAAATTAATGAATTGCCAAAAAAGAATTACACCACACAGTTTCCGACACACATATGCGACATTGGGAATTGCGAGTGGAAAAGTGCCGGTGCAATATATGCAACGACTATTGAGACATTCTAGAATTACCACGACGATGCATTATTTAGACCAATCAGTAGATTTTATGCGACAAGCAGCGATGTCGCATCCATACGTACATTTTTATGCTTAGAAATGAGCTGCTTGTCGCTAATTTGATTGTTGATCAACGGGAGGAGAAGTGGAAGAGTGAGGACGAAGTTGGCCGGCGTAGCCGGCCTGAGATAAAGTGCGACGCATACGAGCAATTTTTTGATAAATTTCTTGAGTGCTAACGCCCATTTTTTGAGCAATTTCCGCGGGAGAATAACCTTGTTCTAAAAAAATTGCAGTTTGTTTTTGCGCGGGCGTTAATAAAGCCAAAACGTCCAGAGCTTCAATCTGGCTCCACGCCCGCGCTGCTTCCCAACCGTTATCACTGGGCAAAAGATCGGCTAAAGATTCAAAATCATCATCTTGAATTAAATCAGAAAAATTACTCGCTTCCAGACGAATTTTTAAAGTCGCTTGATCTGGATGAACTTTAAAATTGCTGTCATGCGCCCAAAGACGATATTGAGATTGGAGCTGGGTAAAAATCAAAGTGACAGTTTTGAGTGGCAAATTGAGCTGGCGAGCAATTTTGGGTAAAGACCAATGTTTTTCGATCAGACGTAAAACTTGATATTGAGGACGAGAAAGAAATAGGAAAGGACAGGCGCCAAAAACTTCGCAGAAATAAAGTTGCTCAATCAAAAGAAGTTCTTTCTTTAAATCTTGTAAAAAAGCTGGACTAACAAAGGGGAGAAGTTCGCAACTTTGACGTTGATTAATGAAGAGCAAGCGATTGTCCGATGTGCGTTTAAGCATTAAACCCGATTTTAGCACTGTTGGCAGATAATTGCAAGTGTTGCTAAGAATATATAAGTTTCTACCTTTCTTTGTTTAAAATAAACTCATATGCTAAATACTTTGGTAACAAATTTGGTGACTTTATTAACAACGGCGCTAACAGGCACTGGAGTAAGTATCAGCGCCACTGGTGTTAACTTAAACAATTTACAAACGGCTACTTGGGCAATTAGTCTACAAAAACATAGTAGCGTTTATCAAGATGTAAGTAGAAATCAAAGAAGTGTGACTTTGCAATTAACTTATTTCAATAGCACTACTGACCCAGCAATATGGGAAACAAAACTAAGAGAAACGATGTGGCTAATTCTAGCCGCACTGGAAACCTGCGATTTGGGCACCGGTATTTATTGGTCTGGAGCAATGAGCGAAGGAGAAGCGACTGCAGAATACAGCGATGTCAACCAAATACCCGCTTATAAAATGCAAGTCACTTTTGTCATGAGTCAAACGGTACGTTAAGGAAGTAAAAGAGGATAAAAATGAAAAAATATCGTTACATCGGAGCTTTTCCTTTAATCATCAGAAGCGCTGACGGAAGCTTTAATCAAGTGTTGCATTATGGAGAAGAATTCGAGACGAAGACGAAACTAGAACATCCATTAATTGTAGAAATAAAAATAGAAGGAGACAATAATGAGTAAGCATTTTAGTTTTGGTTTGGAAGGCACTTGGGGCACGGCGGTAACTCCAAGCAAGGGTTTGCCGATTAGAGCCAGCGAAGGAATGAAAACGGTAGTAGATATGAAAGGGCAAGAGGCGTTCGATGGCTCATTGTGTGCGTATAGCGATTATTATCAGGGTTTAGTCACTCATGAAGGCGAAATTGAAACAGATTTGGAAAGCAAAACTTGCGGTTATTGGTTGCGAAGTCTGTGCGGAAATGTGACTACTAATGTGGCAGCGGGAGAAACCGGCATTTATCAACACCAATTTTTGCCCACTGGCAACAAAGCAGGCTTAACAATTGAACAATTCAATGATAATTTTCCTGTCCGTTATGCTGGAGTTTTGGTGAATTCGCTCAAATTAACAGCGGAACAAGGTGAGAGTGTGGTCGCGACTTATAATTTATTGAGCAAAGGAACAGTAGCAGATGTGACAACGGCGGCGACAGTCAGTTATGATTTGGGTCATACTTTTAATCACGCCGACATTGCTAATGGCATCAAAATTGATAATGCGAGCGTACCTTTAACTTCGAGTTTCGAAGTAGAAATCATCAGCAATAAGCAAGCTCAATATGGTTTGGGTAATAATAATCCTCAAGGTTTTGCGGCTGGGCGTTATGAGGTCAAAGGTAAATTTGCTTTGTATCTTAACAACAGCAATCAGGTGAGCTACTATGAAGATTATCTGAATAAAGCGGCGAAAAGTGTAGCTATTACTTTTAATGGCAATGCTTTAAGTGGAACAAGTGTGACGCAAGAAAGCTTGGTTTTAAATTTGCCAAAAGCGTATTTTAGCGCCTTAGTGAATCCGATTAATGCGGAAGCAGCAAGATTGGAAGTAGAATTTGTAGCGACTTTGGATCCGACAACACAGAAATTATTTGATTTGACCTTAACTAACGGTCAAAGCAGTTACGAAAGTTAAGATGATTATAAAAATCGGTGATGGTCAAGCAATAATCAAAGATTGGGTGTCAATGCGTTTGAAGCATGAGCTGCAAAAAATGTATTGGGAGAAGAACGAAGTTGGTTTGGCGGCGAATGAGCAAGTTGCCAAACCAACTGTCATTGCAGGCAGCGTAGTGCTGCAAGCGCAAGACTTGGCGGTAAAAAGTCTGGTGGAAAAATTGGAGATTGGCGGGCAAATCTATACTGAGAGAGATGAAATCTTGGAGAAAATTCTTGATTTGCCCGCCAGTGATGGTGAGAAAATTTATCAGGCAGTCAATCAATTACTTAATGATTCGGGAAAAGCGGTCCCAAAAGTTTAGAAGAACCGCTTTATCGTTTTCTGCGAGGCGAAAGTGGTTCGATGGGATTGCCAAATGAATTAGAGATTGCTTTTCTGTGCGATGTGCTACATCTTAATTACTGGGAACTGTTAGCACAACCTGAAGATTGGGTTAAGAAAATGCTTTTTTACCAAAAAATTAAGGCAAAAGCACAGAGTGACCAACAAAGAAGTAAGAGAAAATAGCCATAAAAAAGCTCCGAGGTGGATAAGGCACGGAGCTTTTTTAATCAGTCCGTTGTTGAAGTTTTGAGCTGTTGTTAAACTTCGAGCAACTTTTATATTTTCACACAAATTATAAAAAAATAGACATCAAAAAGTCTCAAGTTTTTTATTTTTGTTTTTTGACTATTTTCCTTGAGGTGACATGACCAAAAAAAGAATAAAAAAGTGGCAAAAGTCTCACGAGGCGTGATGATGCCAAAGAGATTTTACAAGCAAAAGGAGAAAAATTAAAAAAAATTTATTCTATTTCCGTTGACAAAAGAAGTCGATTGGAAAAATAATTACCTTTAGCTAATTGCAAAAGAGACTGATATTGGGTTTCACTCATAAGTACCAAGTTGCGATTATGCGGGCGAGAAATCAAAAAAGTGAGCCCTTTAAGCGCTTGAGCAGCAAAGTGGGGAAAATGGTCAATAAGATTGTGAGACTTGATGGTTTGAACTTGGATTTTTACAAATTGAGTCAACTCGTTGGCGATATCTTCAGCAACTTTTTCAGTGCTATCCTCAGCGGAAGAACATGGAATGATGGGGAAATCAGACTGAGAATCAAACTCTTGATCTAAATAAAGATTGAACGGGTCAAGCATAAAAATCTTTCTAAATTGTTGTGGAGATTGTAGCATGAGAGAAAAACGAAATTTATGACAGAATAAAAAAGGTGAGAATGTTCTTTCGGGGTGGATTTTGGGGTAAAATTTGGGGCGGATTTTTGAGGTAGATTTTAATGGGAATTTTGAGGCGGATTTGAACGCGGATTTTTTGGAAGGTTTTTTATCATGATTTTTTTAGCGGGATTGTTTAGAGGGTTTTGACAACATTTTTTAGGTTTGCGTTTGGATTGTTTTTTGAAGATTATGAGAAAGGCTTAATTGATGGGGGAAATTTTTCCCGAAAAGAATGTAAAAGTTAAAAAGTCTCAATTTTTCTCAGCTGAAAACGAGGAAAATGCTAATTATAAATAAAATTGTCATGAAAAAACATTGAAGAGTGGAGAGTTTTAATAAAAATAAATGGTCCGAATGAAAAATTAGATTTAAAATTTAGAGAGATATATATCCTAAGTTCAATTTTAATAAAGAACTTAAAAATATATAATTTTTACAAAAATTTAAGGCTCGAATAATAAACAGCTAAATAAAAAAATCTTCATGTGTAATTTTGTTTAATAAAATTTAGCATATTAACTTAATAACATCTTTCATTGCGCTGGTAAAATTTTTAATATATATGGTTGTTGCCAAAACAGATAAAAGTTTAATGATAATATTTCTAACTTCTGGCGTGACTAAACCAGGAACAAGATCGGCGCAGGCTTCGATTCGGCGCCAGAAAGTCTGTTTGACTCTGCCCAAAGTAGCTTTGGAACAGTGGTGTTTTAAACCTAATTTTTTGTCTGGCAAATGATTATGATAGGCATCAATCAAAATCTCAGCGTGTTCTGGCGGGGCATCAAAATGACGATAGAGCTGACGCACTTCTTCACCAGTGAGATACTCGATACGATGACGTAACTTTTTGCGTACGCTATTCATAAAAGCTTGAGCTTCTTTAATAAAATCCAGCATCATTTTAACATAAAAAGCGTAGCAGATTTGAGTCAATGTATAAAATTGACTGAAAAATAAGGGAAAATAATTTACTATGACAGGAAAAACTAGTTTTATTACAAATTCTAATGATCTTTCGACAACGATTTATTCTGAAGGAGCTGGTTTTCAAACTTTTACCACAAGTAAGGTGACAATGGATGCTGCCAAACTCGAGGGTATTCCGACTTATTATCAGTTTGTCGCTTTGAGTAGAGCGACGGAAGATTATAAGACGCAAATGGCAGAGATCCAAGGATTGATTTCAAACATGGATTTGACGGCGCCATTTGCGAACTTGGCAGCAGTGTTTACAGATGAAAGTTTTGGCGAGAGTCGGGCGAATTTTGTAAAATTTTTGCGGGAAGATTTTCCGGAAGCAGCAGAAGTGGCGACACCGTATTTGACGATGATGACGGAGCAATGTCGAATGATGAATGAGAGTTTAGATTCTTTATTTTTGGCTTTTGTAAGAGTATTTGGCGATTTGCTGGTGTTTTTACAAGAAATTACACCGGAATTTTTGACTTTATTACAAGAACAGTGGCAAATATTATTGGATAGCACTAATGAAATTTGGGGATTGATCAGGGATTCAATTGTGGGCGTGTTGCAAATTTTATTGGCGAGCTTTGGGACTTTCTTTTCTATTGGCACGGCAAATTGGAAAACAATGTGGACAATATTGTCAGATGTAAGTAAAAATACAGCGGCGAAAATTATGGAACACGTGAGCAATTTGGTCAATAATTTTATTGACCGAATCAATAGCTTATTAAAATTTGTCAATGGAGTAGCGGGGAAAATGGGTTTTGATTTGGATTTAAATATTCCGAAGTTTGCCAACGGCGGTTATGTGGGCAAAACTGGCTTAGCTCTGGTGCATGAGGGAGAATTTGTCATGAGTAAAGCGATGCTCAACGGACAGCAAGCGACGCCGTCAAGCGTCATTAATAAAAACAATCAGCCGCAAATAACGATGAATGTCCGAGTGAGCGATAAAGTGACAGTAGAAGAAATGGTCCAGAGAATTAATCGTCTAGTTTGGGCACCGGAATTTTGAGAAATTGAAAAATGAAGAAGGAAAAAGAAGTTTATGATTAATAATATTTTGATTGATGGCACGAGCGTAAATATAACGGGGACGAGATGGTTGAGTGCGGTGAGCGGGGGCGCCAGCCCGGTGATTGAAGTGGGAAGTTATGCCAGAAGCGGTGGTGACGGGGTGGCGCTGGGGAAAACGTGCTATCGGAGCATTGTGTTAAGCTTTTCCGTAACGATTGGCGTGACAAGTTTGAGCAGTTTGGCGACGGAAAAGCAAAGATTTTTGAGCCTGCTAAACGCCGATCCGAGTAGCGAAAAAACCAATCATAAATTTACTTTTGTTACTGCTAATGGTCTAAGCTTGACAACTGAAGCGGCGGTAACCGCGATTGACCAGCAAATAACGCCGGCAGATTACACGACGACGACATTGACAGTGCAAATCGCCACGGAGAAACCGTATCTGGCAGGAACAAAAAAAGAAGTGACGCTAAACATCGCTAATTTGGGCGGTATGGAAATTCCTATGACTATACCAATGGCGATGAATCTGAATGCGAGCACTCAATTATATTCGCAGTTAAACAATGCCGGCAATGCTTATAGTCATCTAAAAGCGACCATCACCGGGCCTTGTGCCGGCTTTGTTTTACTGAATCAAACACAAGGAAAAAGGTGGCAGTCGACGCAAACGTTGACGACAACTGACTCTCTAACAGTGGATTTTTACCAACGGACAATCTTATTAAACAATAATATTAATGTCTTGAATACCGTTAGTGGTCAGTGGTGGAATGTGGCTCCTGGTATAAATAATGTTCTGTTAGCGGCAAACGATACGACAGAAGCAACAAGCGCAATCTTGGAGTTTCACGACGCTTATTTGGGTATCTAGAATCAGGAAAAGTAAAAAATGCTAAATCTTTATCTGGCTAACCAAACTGAAACACAAAAATGGTGGTTACCGTGGGCGAGCGTGAGCTGGAGTGAAACTTTGAATATAGGCGCGAGCGGCCAAGTCTCTATCCCCTACCACGTGCTAATGGAAACCGCTCGCGCTAATATGCAAACCGTAAAACAATTGCTTTTTGACAATGCGAGGAAAATTTTGATTGAGGATACAAAAGAGGAAAAAATAATTTTCAAAGGAGTGCTGACAGACGCATCTTTAGCTGGCGAAGATATGGGGGCAATTAATTTGACTTTAAGTTTCGCTGATCCCAGCTGTTTGCTAGCAAAAAGATTGACTGGCGGCAATCAAAGTTACACCGATGCCAACATTATGACGGTGGCAGAGGCATTACTAACCACAGCGCAAGCGGCTGGGAATCTGGGCGTAACGATGGGCACGGTCGACGCAAGCGAGGCAATGGTGACAAGGAACTACAAAAATGCGCGTATTTTAGATAGTTTAGTTGGTCTGAGTAAAAATAAAATTGCCAACGGTTTAGAATGGTATATTGATACTGATTGGAAATTAAATCTAGCCTACCCTTACAGAGGAGAAAATAAACCGGAAATTATTTTTGATGAACAAAATATTTTAAGTTTTCAAAATCAACTCAATCTCTTGGGCAATTTAGTGAATCAAGTGAGAATCAAAGGTTCTGGTAACTTAGCAGTAACGACATTTGCTGACCAAAATGCTCAAATCGCCTGGGGAGTGCAAGAAGCTTATTTAAGCGCGACCGATTTGAGCGAAGCTGACGGCTTAGCGGAAAGAGCAGCGCAGTATTTGGCGGGGAAAGCGACGCCGCTAGCCGGAGAGCAAATCGCCATCGAAGTAGCAACACAAAATCCTAATTGGCGAGAAGTGAATGTCGGCGATTGGGTAAAACTCAAATTGACAGCCTTAGATTTGGATCAGATGATCAGAGTACAGAAAAAAACTCTAAGTAATACAGATGGCACAATGCAGATGAGTTTGGTTTTGGCGCCGCAAAATTTGGAGGCAAGCTTTGGGCAAAATTATCGAGAGCTTTTGCGGCGCCTAGAGAGAATTGAAACCAGTTAGGTAGTGGCAAAAAATCATAAAAATGAAAATTAGAAAAAAATAAAGAAAGAAAAATATGTCAATCTATACCATGCGTACCGGAGTGAGTAATCATCCAGAAAAAACAGTTTTGGCGCACTTAACAGATTCCGTCAGACGTGGCGGAGTGATTAAATTAACTGGAAATAATTTTGCGGTGAGTGAGAGTAATCCGACGGCACTAACAGTGGACGTAGCGGCGGGAAGAGCTTATCTCAAATCTACGAGCAGCAATGCCTATCCGGTAATTTCAGATGCGATAGAAACTCTGATGATTGAGAGCAATGCAACCTCGAATTCCAGAATAGACACAGTGGTATTATACATTGATCTCAGTGCGGTGCCAGACAGCGAAAATGAGGGCAAAGGGATTGCCAAATTGACAATCATCAAAGGCACGCCAGCGGCGGCGCCAGTAGCAGCAACTGAAAGCGAGATTGAAACAAGTCTTGGTGCGGGCATTCCATTTCAGAAGCTAGCAGAAGTGACGGTGGCTGCTGGCGCCGCCGCAATTTTAAATGAGAATATTGTTGATGTTCGCGTGCGGGCGTATCTTAAAACTCCAAGACAAGTAATAAAATTGAACGATGTGACCAGCGTCGCTTTTGACGCTAATGCTTCCGATCAATTTGAAATTGTAGCCACCGCAGATTGCACTATTAATGCACCAGCTAATATGGAAACCGGAGATTGGTTAGTATTTAGTTTTGTCCAAGATGAAATTGGCAACCATAATCTGAGTTTTGCCAACACTCTACTCACCATGAATAGCGACCTAACGCCAAATAATTTACCAGGAAAAGCGACGACTTATATTATTGAAAAAACTCAAGTTGGTTTTCGTCTCTATTTAGGCGGAAGACAAGAATAAGATGTCTATGATTAGTGAGAAATTGAGTAGCCGCAAATTCCTAACTTGGTTAATACCAGTAATATTGGGCTTTGTCTTAGTTTTAACCAATCATTTGCAAGCTGATGATTGGTGGATTTTTAGCATTTCTCTTGCCAGCGCCTATTTTTCAGTCAATTTAAGTAGCAAAAACAGCAGGACATGAATAGCAACGAAATATATTTCGATTTTCCTCAGTTATTGACTCTGTTGAGCTTGGTTCTAGGCATGTCAAGTGCTTTTTGGTTGATAAAAAGCGAAGTGAAAAAGCTAGCAGGTCAAGAGTCGGAGATGAGGAGATTGAATGAAAAAAATCAAAAGGAAATAGAAATTATTGATGAAGAAGTCCAAAAAAATCGTCTAGAAATGGTAGAAATTAGAACTGAATTTAAACAAATTCAATTAAGTCAAAATGAAATTAAAATGGATTTGAAAAAATTGCTTTCTTTAGTAAATACAAGGGGGTAAAAATTGATTTTAAGGAATTTTTTGGGAGCAAATGAAGAATTTGTCAACCAAAGCTTGCGTCAATTTTGAGTGAAAAAATAAAAATATTTAAGATAGAATAAATGAAGTTCTAAAAAAGAGGCTGTTTAGAAAAGGAACAAAAATGTTGGAAGAAAAAATCGTCAAAGAACGATTGAAGCTTTGCAATCCGAGCATCACCGGACAATTATGTGCTGCGCTGCAAATGTCGCCCGAGGAATCGGAAGTCATTAGCAAAAATTATTATTTAGATCACACGGAAGGACAAATCGCGGACGAGATTGCGGTGTCGCGAGCGACGGTACAAAGAATAAAGAAAAGGGCGTTGCAGAAAATTGTACATGCAACGCGTTGTTTAGATCATTTTGATGCTAAAACAACGCGTCTGATTCAAGATATCTTTTTCAATTAAAATTGATAAAAAGATATAATAAATGACAAGACGGCGAAAATAAAAACGCCAAAAGTAAAAAACTTCTCCTTCAACCAGGAGAAGTTTTTTTTGGAAAAGAATAGAAATGGCTAAAACAATGATGTAGGATCAGAAGAAGGCGAAAGTTCTGGCAAACGGAAAACTAAATTGCGACGGAGATCAAAAAGCTGAAAGTAGGTCAAATCTGGCTGAGATTGATGAAGAAAATAAGTGAAATGATAATTGCCGTCGCGGCTGGGAAAATCAAGAACTAGATAATTACCGGCTTGATGCAAAAAACCGAGTTGACGGAGTTGAGTGAGGGAAGGGTAAAGTTGGCGCGCTTGATGAAGAAGAATGTCGGTAAGGGTCTGGTGGCGCCAAGCGCGCCGATAAAAACGTTTGAGCTGGTCCCAGTCAGAGGACAAGTTAGGCGATGTCATCTTTGTTTCTCCCAAAAATCTAAAAGTGCTTGAGCACTGACACTCACTTCTTTTTTTTCTTTCTTTTTCTTAAAAGAGCCTGGAGAATGAGCGGGAATAGATGCTACTGGTGTTTTTTTTTGATAAGCAACTTCTTGAAAAAACTTGTATTTATCAATCTGAATAATGGTCTTTTTTTGTTCTGCAAACTGTTTGAGATCGTGATTTTCCTGAGCGTCAGCCAAAAAATGCGTCACTTTAGTGACACTCCAGCCCCAGCGACGACTAAGTTCGCGTTTGGAAATCACCAAATGATCATGAGCTTTATCGTAAAGCAAAAGCAAATCGACCCAAGCTTGACCTTTGGCAAAAGGACGATCTTGCCAAAGGTCACTAAGTAAAAGCTGACGATAAAGCTTAATCCAACCAAAACGATTAACTCTCATAATGAGAACGGCGTTTCTTTTTGTCTTTGTATAATTTGATTTGCGTCAGTAATTGATAGTCAGACCAAGTGGCAAAAGGAGGGAGTTTTTCTTGTAAACGGAGACGATTGAGGTGAAGAAGCTGATGTTTTTCCTGCCGACGCAAACGCGCTAATAACTGTGAGAGTAGTGGCAACATAAATAAATTAAAACTGTTTTTCCAATAAAGGGCGATATTTTTTAGCCAGTTTACTTAAATTCTGCCGAGTAAAACCAAAAATTTGAATGATGTCTTGGTTGCTCAAACCGTATTGGCGTTGAAGCACAAAAATGGCGCGATAAAGAAAAAAGCCATAAGCCTTTTGAATTTCGCTGGTGAGAAAGATGAGAGCCTGATTATAATTGAGAACACTGGTGTCCAAGAAAATTGGACAGGCAGGCGATTTTTTGTCGAACATAGTCGACCTTTCTAATACTTTATTCGCAGACCTCAGCGGTCTGCGAACGTGGAAAGAAAATAAAAAGGAAAAGTGGAAAAAAAACAAAGCAAAAAAGTCAAATCAAAGCGAAAAAAGTGACTTTTTCATTTATAATAGAAGGACTTTCCGTCAAAGGAGGCGTCGCATAGTGGTCAATTGCACACGCTTGGAAAGCGTGAGTCCAGAAATGGCTTCGTGGGTTCAAATCCCTCCGCCTCCGCTGATACCTAAAAAAGTAAGGTACCGTTGGTACCGTTCGAAAACGGTCACCTGCGTTTCAAAAAAGTATTGGTAAATCAATGT
>CAYVKW010000029.1:0-12716 GCA_964452285.1 uncultured Pseudomonadales bacterium
TTGGCCACTTTATTCCACTATGAATCGGGAATTTAGTAAAGGTGTCCGGCTTTATTTAACTCCTCATGCGCGCGTCCAATCTACTTTCGGCGGCCACTACGACTTCGCCGCTTACTTAGTTTTGATGCTGCCACTTACACTTGTCATTGCTTGGCGCGCGCCCAAAAAATGGCAAAAGATTCTCGCTTGGACAGTGCACATTTTAGGTCTCTGGGCTTTGATTGTTTCTGCCGCCAGAACTTCCATTATTGCTTATTTTGTCGCTTTAACCATTCTCTTTACTTTAGAAATATTTCACCGTCCTCTCAAGATCAGCCGCAAAATCTTTCTTTGGCTGGGCAAACAAGCCATTTATTATTGTTTGGTCGTTGTCCTCGTTCTCAATTTTGGTCAAGATATGATTGAACGTTTCAGTCAATCTCTCAATTCAGTCGAAATTGTCAAAAACAACTATCAAAGATTTCTTGGTTTTCAAGAAAACGTCAGACGCACTCTAGGTTTAGATCAAATTCGGCCCCCAGAAAATTCTATCGCCGTTGACGTTGATGCTCTAGGCAATAACACTGCTAGCAATGTTTTAACCCCAACTGACACTCAACCTGGTCCCAATCGACCTGCTGACGTTTATGTTGATGTTCCAGATATAAAAACCACTATTAATGAACAAGGAGAAACTGTTACTTATGAAGCCACTCGCACTTGGTCTCGTAACGCTGAACTTTATGGTCTTTCTATGGCTATTCGCTTTGATACTTTATGGCCCAATGCTCTGAAAGCCTTAATGCGCAATCCGCTTTTAGGGAGTGGTTTTGGCACTATTAATAAAGGTGAAGTTATGGATTTATTTACTGAAGCTGACAGCACTGATAATAATTACTTACGTACTTTGGGAGAAACTGGTTTGCTTGGCTTTTTCACTTTCTACGGTAGCATCATTATTGCTTTAATCGCTGCTTTCAAGTTTTTGCGTTCCTCTTCCAGCGATGTCCGCTATTATAGCTTAGCTTTTATTGCTGCTACTATTGGTATTTTAATTAATGCCCTCTACATCGATGTTTTTGCTGCTTCCAAAGTGGCTTTTAGTTTTTGGATGCTAGACGGTATTCTTTGGGCCTTACCAAAAATTCATCATGCAAAAAAATCATAAAATTATTCTTATTCTCATTATTTTTGGCGGTTTTCTTTGTCGTCTTTATCGTTTTAATTATCCTTTAATGGATTGGCATTCTTTTAGACAAGCAGATACTGCCTCTGTGACTCGCGAATTTGTCAAACATAATTATCCTATCTGGCTACCGCACTATCATGATCTTGGTAATATTCAAAGTGGCTTAGATAATACCGAAGGTTATCGGATGGTTGAGTTTCCAATCATGAATTATCTTCAGGCACAAATTTTAAAAATTTTTCCCACTTGGGATTTAGTGATTTTTTCTCGTCTTTTTTCAGCCATCTTTTCTACGCTTAGCATCTATTTGCTGTTTTTAGTTTTGCAAAATTGGCAAAAAAATTCTCGCTTAAGCCTTTTTGCCGCTGGCTTTCTCGCTTTTTTGCCCTATAGTATTTTTTATGGCCGCACTATTTTGCCTGAACCATTTCAAATCACTTTTTCTCTTGCCACTTTATTATGTTTTACTCTTTATCTCCAGAAACCACAATTTCTTTTGTGGCTGGGCACACTTTTAAGTTTTACTCTCGCTCTTTTAGTCAAACCCACTAGTATTTTTATTGCTCCCGTTCTTCTAGTTCTAGCTTGGCAAAAATATGGCTGGCGCTGCCTCAAACGACCAGAATTATATTTATTAGCTTTTGGCAGCGTTCTGCCCTTACTTTGGTGGCGTCAATTTATTTTACAATTTCCTAGCGGGATTCCCGCTAGCAATTGGCTTTATAATGGCAATGGCATCCGTTTACGTCCAGCTTGGTGGCGGTGGCTTTTTTACGAACGCTTAACTAAAATGTGGCTCGGTTATTTTGGTTTGGCTTTTTTTCTACCTGGTCTTTTACCCGAAAAATTCTCTTTTTCTCAGCCAGCAAAAATAAAATTAACCTCTTTTGATTTTTTAAGTTATACCTATTTATTTTCTTTATTTCTTTATTTAGCAATTTTTGCCACTGGCAATGTCCAGCATGATTATTATCAGGTTTTACTTTTACCGGGAGTGGCAATTATTTTCGCTCGTGGCTGTGTTTTTCTTTCTTCTCGCCTCATTGCTTTTTTCAGGCAAAAACACCTTTCTTCATTTTACAGCCGTTTTTACTTTTGTGCTTTTTTCATTCTTTTTCTTTCGTTCACTTGGCTTTTTGCCTGGCAACAAAACTCCGGCAAATTTAATGTCAATAATTGGCACGAAGTTGAAATTGGCACTATTGCCGATAAAATTATCCCCATTGACGCCAAGGTTATTGCCGACGGTTTCGCTGGTGACACTAATTTTCTTTTTCAAACTAATCGCCTTGGTTGGCCAGACAGCAATAATTTAGATCACAAAATTACTTTAGGCGCACAATATTATATTACTGCCAATTTTAATGATCGTTTTCATGAGCTAGCTGCTCTTTATCCTGTTTTTTATCAAGACAAAAGTGGTGCTATTCTTAATTTAACTCAGCCGCTTACTCAGACTGAAAGTTCTGCTGTCACTCACTTAGAAAGCTCCTTTTAAAATTTATGAAAATTCTCATGCTTACTCCGTATTTGCCTTATCCACTTCTTTCCGGCGGTCAAATTCGAACTTATAATCTGCTCAAAAAAATGGCCAAACTCCACGAAATTACTCTCTTCGCTTTGATCAAAAATGATGATGAAAAACAATATATTAAGGAATTAGAAAAATATTGTCACCAAGTCAGAGTTTTTAAGCGCTCTAGCCAGCCTTTCACTCTCAAAAACATTTTCCGCACTGCTTTTTCTAGTTATCCTTTCTTAGTAATTCGTAATCACGTTGATGAGGTCATTAACGCTATCCGCGAAGAATTGGATGCTAATCAATACGATTTAATTCACGCTGAAACTTTTTACATGATGCCTCATATCCCCAAAACTCAAATTCCGGTTATTCTCGTTGAACAGACGATTGAATATTTAGGTTATGAAAGTTTCGCCCAGACCACTCCTTTTCAATTTCTCCGTCCTCTTTTCAAAATTGATATTAAAAAAATTAAGTTTTGGGAGAAATATTACTGGCAAACTTGTAATCAATTAGTGACCATGAGCGAAGATGATAAAAAATTTATTCAAAAAGAAATCGGTCGCAAAACTCCTATTAGCGTAGTTGCCAATGGTGTCGATACTCATTGGTTCGCACAAAAAAAATATAAAAAGCATGCCACCCCTACTTTACTTTCTGTTGGCACTTTTAAATGGTTGCCCAACATTGAAGCAGTTAAATTTTTAGTCGATCAAGTTTGGCCTTTGATTAAAAAACAGCGTCCCGATGTAAAACTTTGGATTGTCGGCAATGCTCCGACTAGTGAAATTATGGATTATGCCCAAAAAGACTCTCAAATTGAAGTTTCTGGACGTTTAACTGACATTCGTGAAGCTTTTGCTGGCGCTCACATTTTATTAGCCCCTGTGTTTTCTGGTAAAGGCACCCGCTATAAAATCCTCGAAGCCATGGCTTCCGGAACCCCAATTATCGCTACCAGCATTGCCGTTGAGGGATTGGGCGTTAAAAATGGCAATCAAGTCCTGATTGCCAATACTGCTTCAGAAATGGCTAAAACCGCTTTGACTCTACTTGATGATAAAGATTTGCAGAAAAAACTTTCTGACCACGGTCAAACCTTTGTCAAAGAAAACTTTGATTGGGATTTGATTGCTAATAAGTTGGACCAGGTCTATTTAAGTTTAGGCAAGGATTGATATGGCACAAAAAATTGCACCTAAAAAACATCGCTTAGCTATTATTTTAGTTAATTATAATGGTAGCTTTTGGTTAAAAAAGACCTTATCTTCTCTGGAAGAGTTTTATTTAAATAAAACTAAAAATAAAGTCGAAGTTTGGTTGGTAGACAATCACAGCAGCGATGATTCAGTTACTATGGTCAAAACTGATTTTCCTTGGGTTCATCTTATTGTTGCTCCAGAAAATCTTGGCTTTGCCAAAGCTAATAATTTAGCCATTGCTCAAACTGACGCCGACTACTTAATGCTGCTCAATTCTGACACCCAGCTCACTAGTCAAAGTCAGCTTGACAAATTAATCAACTATCTTTATGAACACAAAGAAGTCGGCATGATTGGTCCTCGCTTACTTTTAACCAACGGCGAGCTCGATCCTGCCTGTCATCGAGGCGAACCAACTCTCTGGGCTAGTTTTACTTATTTTTCCGGTTTAGAAAAACTGTTCCCTCAAAATAAACTTTTTAGTCAATATCATGCTTATTTTGCCGACCTAAATTCCATTCATTTCGTCGAAGCTATTTCTGGCGCAGCGATGATGATTAGTCGTCCAGCGCTTAATATTGTTGGTCCTTTAGATGAAGATTTTTTCCTTTACGGTGAAGATTTAGATTGGTGTAAACGTTTTCGCGACCATAATTTTCCTATTGTTTATAATCCTGAAGTCACAATCATTCATCATAAAAATAAGTCTGGTATTGAAAATAGTGACCAAAGTATAAAGAAGAAAACTAATACTCATTTTTACGATACTATGCTGCAATATTATGACAAACATTATGCGAAAAAATATCCTCAGTTTGTCAGAACTTTTGTTAAAACTATTTTAGCGATGAAAAAAGAAGGAAATTAATATGCCTCTAATTGTTACTCACCAAGCTCCAGATTTAGATGCCATCGCCAGCGTTTGGCTTTTGACGCGCTTTGATACGCAACATTATGGCGGCAGCCGCGTCGCTTTTGTTAATGCTGGTAATAGTTTAGACGATCAGGCTGCCGCCATACTTGGCTATACACCAGAGGAAGTCACTCATGTTGATACCGGCGGCGGTCCTTTTGACCATCATGACGTCGCTCGTGCCGGCAAAGATTTCTGCGCTACTTCACTGGTTTTTCAATATTTGCAAAAAATTCATCCTGAATTACAAAATGATTTAGCTTTGCAAGAAATTGTGAAACACGTTTTAGATGTTGATCACTTTGGCGAAGTTTTTTGGCCAGAAAGCGATCATCCCCGTTATCAATTTATGCTGCACGAAATTATTGCCGGTATTGATCGCACCGAAAAAAACGATGACAGTTATCAGTTGGAATTAGGCGGGCGCTTGCTCGATTTCATTTACGCTGGCATGAAAAGCTATGTGCGCGCCCGCGAAGAGCTTGCCAATGGTATTGTTTTCCCGCTACACGCTGGCACCGCTTTTGCTATTCTTTCCAATAATGAAGAAGTGATTTCTGCGGCGCAAAAAGCCGGTCATTTTTTGGCTATCAAAAAGGATGCTACTAGCGGTCACATCCGTATTAAGGCTCGACCAGATGCTCCTTTTGACCTTGCTGCTGTCTTTGAAGCTATTCAAACTCTAGACAGCGTTGGTACTTGGTATTATCACCCCAGTGGGAAAATGTTACTTAATGGTTCGCGCAAAAATCCTCATCAGCTGCCGTCACCTTTGACTTTGGAAGAGGTGGTTACTATTGTCAAAGATAAGCTTGGGCCTGCTTGATCCTTCTCTTTTTTTGGCAGATTTTTGCGCTATAATATCTATATCATGAGCAAAACACAAAATTCGCCGTCTCTTTTTACTCGCGGCGTAGCCCAAATTCTACCAGATTCGGCTTCTTTAATAAAAAGAGCCCAGGAAAAACCTCTCCGTCTTTATTTAGGTATTGATCCTACCGGTTCTTTTTTGCATTTAGGGCACAGTGTGGTTTTGCGCAAATTACAACAATTTGCGCAAGCCGGACACCAAGTCATTCTTTTGGTTGGAAATGGAACTGTTCGAATTGGCGACCCAACTGGCCGCGACAGCACTCGTCCAGTTTTAACCGACGAACAAATTCAAGCTAATTTTAAAGATTGGCAAGCTCAAGCCAGCAATATTCTTGATTTTGACAAAATCGAAGTTCGCTATAATGGCGACTGGCTGGACAAATTGGATTATGCTCAAATTGTCAAACTCTTAGCCACTACCACCGTCCAACAGCTTTTGGAGCGTGATATGTTCCAAAATCGGCTCAAAAACGGTCTGCCTATCTTCGGTCATGAGATCATCTACCCTTTACTACAAGGTTATGATAGCGTTGCTATGGATGTCGATCTGGAAATTGGCGGCAGCGACCAAACTTTCAATATGATGGTTGGACGTCATTTGCAACAAATATATCATCAGCATGAAAAATGGGTCTTAACTACACCTATTATTAACGGTCTTGATGGACGTAAAATGAGTAAAAGTTACAATAATTACATTTCTTTGACTGATTCCGCGTCGGACATGTACTTCAAAATGATGACCGCTCAAGACGAAGTCATACTCGAGTACTTTGAACTTTTGACGGATGTCGATTCCACAGAAATTGACAATATTCGCGCGGCTTTATCAGCTGGAGAAAATCCGCTCACTTTTAAGAAACGCTTGGCCTGGGAAATCGCCAAAATGTATCATTCATCTGCGGCCGCCGATCAAGCCGCGCAAGCATGGCAAAAAACCGTTTCCGAAAAACAAATTCCTAGTGATTTGCCAGTAATTTCTGTGCCAGACTTTAATTTGTCTCTCTTTGAACTCGCTGTTTTAGCTCAACCGCAGGCAAGCCGCTCTCAATTGCGTCGTTTAATCGACCAAAAAGCTGTCCAGCTTCTAGACAACCATGTTTTGCGCATCGGCAAAAAAAATTATTATCAATTAGTTTTATCAGCCTAGACTGATTTTTTTGTTTATGAAAAAAGTGACAAAAACTAAAATTCGTAATTTAATTATTATCTTCCTTATTGCTCTCTTCTTAGTCGGCGGTTCTATTAGCGCCATCATTTCTTTATTATAAACTGCCCCATTCTTAAAATCTTTGGTTAATTACTTCCCACAATTCTTTGTATTCACCTTCATATCCTAGTGCCCAAATTGCCATTCCGCCCAAATTTAACCCTTCCAATAAATCAATTTTGTAATTAATTGATCTTTCATTTTCAAAAAACCCCATGTGCCATCTGTCCTCGTCTTCATCGTAATAGACTAGATAAGGTGTGAGTGATTTTTCGTCCCATTTTTCTTCTGCTTTGATAGTTTTATCGCTTAAGAGATTTATCGCCCCTCGATAAGTCATTGTCTCTCCAGTGTCTGGCCAAGTTTTAGCAGTTTTGAGATCTCCGGTGGTTGTCTCCCAGGCATAACCATAAAAAGGAACGACTAAAATCACCTTTTCACTTGGCACAAAACGAATTAAACTCCTTACATCTTCCCAAATATCGCCACCCCAGACACTTTTACCTAAAGTTGGCGAACTCGGTCCTGGCACTGTCGATTTTTTAGTTTTATAATCATAAGCCATCACCATAATATGATCGACAATTTTTCCTAATTTAGCAAAATCCCAGAGATTATTCATATTTGCCGCTCCACCATAAACATCTATCGATAGTTTGGTTCTGGGGAAGTCTCGATCCAACATCGTCTTCACTTGGAAAATAAACTCCGTCATTGTTTGTCTTTGCTCATCGCTCACATAGCCCAGATATTCCAAATCTAAGTTTACTCCATCTAATTGTTGTTTTTTCACCACTTGAGCGATATTGTCAATCAGTTTAGCTCGGCATTCGCTACATTCCAGCAAAGCTTCGATATCAGCTCCTCTAGAAGTGAAGAATGTCACTTCCATTTTTAGTTTTTTCCTTTTCACTTGCTCCACAATCTTCTGGAATTCTTCTCCATTATAAATACTCAGTCCGCCATCTTCATCAATTTCGCCTTTGCCATTAATTGCCAAACGAAAATAATTTAAATGAGTTAAAGCTGGATTGAGTTGATAATCGCTTACCGTCCAATAAGGCAAAAAACCATATACCATCCCCAAGCTTGTTTTCGCTTCGCCACTCGCTTCTCTTTCATAAGCTCCTAAAACTTTCTTGTTTTCATTCAGCTCGCTCGCATTCTGCTCTACTGGGAAAGTCACTTGGCTTTTTTGCCACCGATAGAAACTTACTCCCGTCAACGTCGCTCCCACGCTTATCATTAATCCTAGCGCTAGTAGTCCTAAATAGTTTTTTTTCATGCTCATTCTGGTCTATAAGTCTCTAATCTCCGTACTGTCTCGCTCCGTCGCCTTCGCTTACGTAATAAGCACGATCTGTTACTGCTTTACCTTCTTCATTAACTGGTCTAACACAATCAAGACAATAATAATCCAAAAGTGGATCTTGAGCAATTTGTCTCTCTTCAGAAATTAAACCTTCTTGAGATTCATCATCTCTTGGTGGCAAACCAGTTGTCGGATTAATCCAAGCTGCTTCTTTTCTGACACCGGAACGAGTCGGATAACTATCCACCCAATAAAGGTCTCGTTTTGTCTCTCCACATCCGCTCACAGTGTTCATTTGTTCTCCTGTTTCTTCATTTGTAACTGTGTCACCTTCTCGTTCTGGCAAGCCCGTCCAACACACATTTGCCTCTTGGATTGTCTCTGGCATAGCCGGCCAAATCACCTCCTGATCTTTTAGCACATTTGACATCAGTGCATTCCAAATTGGCGCTGCTCCTGTCACTCCAGAAACTAATCGACTATTCATTGCGCTGCCGTCAGTATTTCCCACCCAGACTACCGTTAAATATTCCGGCGTAAAACCGATCGTCCAATTATCACGCAAATCATTCGTCGTTCCCGTTTTTACTGCCACTTCTTTTCCTTTAACTACCAGCTCACTATTACTACCAAAGCCCAACCATCTGGCTCTATCATCTCTCATAATATGACTGACCAAAAAGCTTGGTTCCGGCTGCAACACTCTCTCCAAGACCGTCTCATCGCCAGTTATTTCTTCATCTGCATCAGGATTATCTTGCATTAATTTCAATTTTTCTTTTCTTTCATCCATATTTGCCTCATAAAGCAAATCTCCTTGATAATTCTCTATTTTTGAAATCGCAATCAGAGGCACTTTTACACCCATATTAGCCAATGTTCCAAATGATTGAGCCATATCAGTCATTTTCACTTCCCCGCCGCCCAAAGATAAAGACCAACCATAATTTTTAGCATTTTCCCAAGTGGTAATTCCCATTTTTTGCGCTTGATAAATAAAACTTTCCAGTCCAATAATCCGCAGCGCTTTAACCGCCGGGATATTCAAAGAGCTGCCCAGCGATTGTCTCACTGTGACTGGTCCATTAAATTTACCATTATAATTTTTTGGACAGTATTGAGGTTGGCCAATATTTTGAAAACAAGTTGGTACATCCAGCAAAATGCTGCTAGGATTTAAAGCTCTCTGTTCAAAAGCCGTCGCATAAACTAAAGGTTTAATTGAAGAACCAGGTTGTCTTTGTGCAATTGTCACATTTACTTGACCATCATGTTCTTCATCATAGTAATTTCTGCTTCCAACCATTGCTAATATCTCTCCAGTGTCAGGTTTGGTAATTAGAGCCGCTCCATTGCCCACTTTTAATTTTTCCAAATCTGCAATCTCTGCCGACAAAGTTGCTTGTGCCGTTTCCTGCAATTGTAAGTCCAAAGTCGTTGTCACTCTCAGACCTCCTTTTAGCACAGCCTCTTTCCCAAATTGTTCATAAAGTAAATCTCGGACATAAAAAACAAAGTGTGGCGCCTTCAAATCTATGACATTGTCTGCATATTTTAATTCTTCTGCCAAGGCCGCATCCGCCTCCGCTTGAGTGATAAAATTCATCTCCACCATATTCTTTAGCACTTCTTCCTGTCTTTTTTTTGCTGCCGATGCATCAGAGGCAAAAGGTGAATATTTACTCGGCGCTTGAGGCAAGCCAGCCAGCAAGGCTGCCTCAGCCAATGTCAAATCTTTTGCCTCCTTTCCAAAATAGGCATCGGCAGCGCTGCCAATTCCTACCGCTGTTCCGCCATACGGAATATAATTAAGGTACATTTCCAAAATTTGATCTTTTTCATAAACCATTTCCGTAATCACAGACAAAAATATTTCTTTAATTTTGCGATCATAGGATTTTTCACTGGTCAGAAAGGCTTTCTTTACCAGTTGCTGCGTAATTGTTGAACCTCCCTGAGCTAAACCACCGCGAACTTTATTGACAATAAAGGCTCTAATAATTCCTACTGGATCAAAACCCCAGTGCTTATAAAATTTTTTATCCTCAATGGCGATTGACGCTTCCCCGACATAAGCTGGTAAATCTGCCAACTTAATCGGCAATCTTCTCTCGTCTCCATAGAGTTCGTATAATAACTCTCCATTACGATCATAAATCTGTGTCGCTACACTAAAGCGGTCATTGCCTTCAGTTAAATCTTTGGGCGAAGGCAAATTTTTTAATAAAGGTAGAATTTTGATTAAGAAAAAAATCACTCCCATTAAAAATAATACCAACAATATACAAAAAAAGATCTTTCCTTTACTCCACTTTCCTCCCTTTATCTTGCGAGCTTTTTCTTGTTGTAAACGCGAAAAACGATTAGTTATTCTCATCTGAACTCCAATTATAACATATAAATTTATCTTCTTGTGTTATAATGATTTCGCTTATGAGCAAAAATTATTTTCGACCAATTAAGGTCAAACCAGTTTTTCAAAATTATCTTTGGGGCGGCACTTTATTTAGAACTTATTATCACAAAGATGTCCCCAGTGATTGGCAAAAGATTGCTGAATCATGGGAACTTTCTACTCACCCTCATGGTTTAACCTTAATTGACGAACCAGAGTTTTCTCATTGGACTTTCCAAAAATATTTAGACAAAGCTGGTCCCCAGGCTCTCGGTAAACGTTTTTCTACCACTAATTTACCAATCCTGTTTAAACTCATTGATGCGCGCGACGATCTGTCTTTGCAAGTTCATCCCAGTGATGACTACGCGCGCAAATATGAAAACCAACCTGGCAAAACTGAGATGTGGTATATTCTCAGTGCTGAGCCTGGTAGCTTTATTTATTATGGTTTTAAACATAAAATCGGTCGTAAAGAATTTCAACAGCGCATTAAAAATAATACTTTAACCGAAGTTTTAGCTGCCGTACCAGTCAAAGCTGGCGACGTTTTTTTTATTCCTTCCGGTACTTTACATGCTATTGGCAAAGGCATCTTGATCGCTGAAATTCAGCAAGCTTCAGATCTTACTTATAGAGTCTACGATTACGGTCGGGTAGGGGATGATGGTAAAACTCGACCCTTACACATTGACAAAGCCTTAGAAGTGACGAAATTGACTCCTACCAAAAGTACTCCTTTACCCGCCTCTATTCCTCTCAATCATCATGCTTCTTTAGTGACCTTGGCTAGTTGTCCTTATTTTGTCGTCAAAAGCCTCAAATTGGAAGACAAAATTCAGCTTTTAGTTTTAGATGATACTTATCAAGTTATTTTTGCGACTAGAGGCAACTTTATTCTCAACTGGCAAAAACGCACTTGGTCTATTAAAGAAGGCGAAACTCTCTTTTTGCCCGCTGGTTTGGGCACTTATGACCTCGAAGGCCAAGGTGAAGTTTTATTAATTAGTGACAATTAAAAACAAAAGATTATGGAAAAACTCCAATTTGATTATCAAGCTGCTCAACAATTTTTACCTCAGGATTTTTTGACTCAAATGGAGCCAGAACTCCAAACTGCTCATCAAAAAATCCTTTCTGGTACCGGCAGCGGTCACGAATTTTTGGGTTGGGTTAATTTGCCAGAAACTTATGACCGTGCCGAGTTTGAACGTTTACAAATCGCTGCCAGCGAGATTAAAAGCCATAGTCAAGTCGTAGTGGTAATCGGTATTGGTGGTTCTTATTTAGGCGCGCGCGCCGCTTTAGAAGCTTTGCGCTCACCCTTTTATAATCAATTACCAAAAACCACGCCTGAAATTTATTTTGCCGGTAATAATTTAAGTGCTGAGGCTTTTCTCAACCTTAAATCTGTCATTGGCGCGCGCGATTTCAGTTTGATTGTTATCAGTAAATCAGGCACGACTACTGAGCCAGCAGTGGCTTTCCGTCTTTTCCGTCAATTGTTAATTCAAAAATATGGTGCCGAAAACGCCAATCAGCGCATTTATGCTATCACGGACAAAAATAAGGGAGTTTTAAAACAAATGGCGATCGCTTTTCATTATCACACTTTTGATATTCCTGATGATATCGGTGGACGCTATAGTGTTCTCACTCCAGTTGGTTTGCTTCCGCTTGCTACAGCCGGCATCGATTTATTTCAGCTTCTTGCTGGCGCTCAAACCGCCCAAAAAGACCTCACCGCTAATTCTTTGGCTAATCCAGCTTGGCAATATGCAGCTGCTAGACAAACTCTTTATCGCGCTGGTATGAGCACGGAAATTTTCGCCACTTATGAGCCTTCGCTTCAACTTTTCAGTGAGTGGTGGAAACAGCTCTTCGGCGAGAGTGAAGGTAAAAATCAGCAAGGGCTTTTTCCTGCCTCAGTTCAGTTTACCACTGATCTACATTCTTTAGGCCAATTCATTCAATCAGGCAGGCGCAACCTCCTTGAAACTACTTTATGGCTTACTCACGCGCCTGCCTCTCTCATCGTTCCCGACGAACCAACTGACGTTGACCAGCTCAACTTCCTTAGTCATCAAGATTTGAATTTTATTAATCAGCAGGCTTTTCGTG
>CAYVKW010000030.1:0-12598 GCA_964452285.1 uncultured Pseudomonadales bacterium
AATCTCTTTTCCCTTGATTAAATCTCGTTTTTTGTGGTATAATACCAATCTTATGAAATACGCTGTTATCGCCTTACAAGGTAAACAATACAAAGTTAGTGTTGGTGACAAACTCACCGTCGACCTTTTAGATCGTCCTACCGACGAGCAATTTGATGTCGCCGATGTGCTTTTACTCAATGACGAAGGCACAGTCAGTGTCGGTACACCTCTGGTCAAAGCTAAGGTCACTCTCAAAGTTTTAGAGCATGGCAAAGACGCCAAATTGCGCGTTTTTAAATATAAATCCAAAAGCAAATATCGCAAAACTATTGGTCATCGTCAAAACATTACCAATTTAGAAGTCATCGCTATTGCTTAATTAAGCTAAGTTGAATCTTTTTAATTGATCTAATCAATTAAAATATTATTAGACGGTAGCACGGAAAGGTGCGTTATATGAATAAATATCTTTTTCTTTTGGGTTCGACTCCAGACTTGTCTTTCGCTGAATTGTCAGCGCTGTTTCCAGATAATCTTGCTCGTTTTAGTCGTGAGGCGGCAATTTTGCAGACCAGCGAAAATTTGGCTGCCGACTTTATTGGCCGTTTAGGCGGCACCGTGAAAATTGGCCAAATTTTCGCCACTTTCTCCAAAGACATCGATTCTGCCACTCTTCAACAAACTTTGGTTGAACATTTTTTACAGTCTGGAGAGAAAAAAATTCATTTCGCTATTGGTGAAATTGGCCGAGACCAATTGGAGCGCTTTGATTTAATTTCTCTTAAAGATGCTCTCCAAGATTCTGGATTAAAAGTTCGTTTCGACGATCGTTCTCGATCCGGCGCTTCTGCCGCTCTCTTGCTTCACCGTCAACGTTTGCATGAAGTTCTACTTGTTCAAGGGCAAGAAGAGCTTATTTTAGCTCAGACTCTACAAGTTCAAAATATCGATGATTGGTCGCTGCGCGATCGCCAGAAACCTTATGCCGATCATAAAAAAGGCATGTTACCGCCAAAATTGGCTAGAATGATGGTTAATTTAGCTGTCGGCACGCAAAATGTCGAGAATACAACTCTTTATGATCCATTCTGCGGTAGCGGTACTGTCTTATTGGAAGCCGCTTTTGCGCCTTTTGCTCAACTCATCGCCTCTGATCTTGACGTTCGTGCTGTTTTAGGCGCTAAAGAAAATTTTGCCTGGTGGGAAGAGACTTATTCTCTTTCTCGTTCAGCTCAGTTTTTTACTAGCGATGTGACTAAAGTCACGTCAGACATGCTTGCCCGCCGTCCTATCAACTTTATTGTCACCGAACCTTTTTTAGGCAAGCAAACTCCTCGCAGTAGTGAGCTCATTAACATTTTCCGCGGTTTGGAAAAACTTTATTGGGGTGCTTTCCGTCATTGGGCAACCTTGCTTACTCCAGGAGCCAATCTCGTAGTAATTTTCCCTCGTGTTCATGCTGACAACGGTCAAATTTTTACCCTCGATACACTTCTTGACAAACTCGCCTCTCTTGGCTATAATAAGCGCTCTTGCGATCTTTTCTACGCTCGTCCACAAGCTGTGGTCGAACGTGAAATTGTCGTTTTTAACTACGAACCAAAAAAATTTGAAAGGTAAAATATATGTCACATGTTAAAGCCGGTGGTAGCGTTAATCAACACTCTCAAGGTGCCCGTCACGGCAAACGTCTTGGTTTGAAAAAAGCTGGTGGTCAGGCAGTGAAGCTTGGTCAAATTATTTTGCGTCAACGTGGTGCCAAGTATAAAACTGGCAAAGGCGTTGGCATGGGTTGTGATCAAACCATTTTTGCCATGAAAGACGGCGTTGTTCTTTTTACACAGCGTCTTGGCAAAACTGTAGTGAACGTCCAATAGTTTTCAGGGTAATCATTTTTCGTCTTTTTTACATTGTATTTGCGGTATAATAGTCGAATATGGTGCTTAGCTCCTATTTGAAACAATATCTGCGTGATTATCAAAAAGCTTACGACTATCAACATCAGCCTATTATCAGCAGTTTTGAAATTGATGATCTTGCTTTAAGCGTCGGTAAATTCTACGAAAAAATTCGCAAAGTTGTTGATTGGAAAGAGGAAAACGCGCTCCGTCGTGGTGCTATCACTCGCGGTCTCAAGCGCAATCTTGTTAGTCAATTTTACGGTCTTAGCAAAGAATACACTAAAGCTCAAAATGCTAAAATTGCTCAAGCCTTAGTTTTTGAGCTCATGCGTTCTGGCTATTTTAACAATGAACTTATTAATACCGCTAAAGTAGAAATGGTTGCCGACATTGTTTTTAAATATGCGGCAATTCTGCAAGAAATAAATAATCAAAAATCTCAGAGCGCTTCTCGCAAAGACGCCAAAGAAAAAATTAAGTTTCAAACCTGGATTTTGCAAATTGCCTCTTGTGAATTGGAATCTTGTTTAGCGCCTAATTACCGCATGCAAGCGCTTGCCGACTTCATGATCACGGTTATGCGTCAGCGTATTAAACTTATCCCTAAAGACTTCATTGATCCCGTTTTACAAGAAAAGTACATCCTTATCTCTTGCTGGCGCGCCCTTTTTGAGGCCGACGACTATTTAGTTGCTTACAAGCTAATGGTCCAGCAATATCCTCAATTGCTTAAAAGTGAAACTCTGAATCAAACTAATTCCGCCGATGCTTTTTTTCAAGCCAAACTCACTCTTTATCAGGAATTAAGCGCCAAAGAAGCTCGCCCGTTCTTGCGTTTGGCCAACAAATATGACGCAGCTTTCCGCTTGATCGGCGACATTAACAAAAAAATCGATTACAGCCGCGTCGAAGATGGTGAAAAAGCTTGGTCAGATGAAGCTGCAATTAAGAAATCTTTTCAAACAATTTATGATTCTCGTTACAAGAGTCTCAAAAAACGCTTGCTTCGAACTTCTCTCTGGACTACTCTTTCTATTCTTGCTGCAAATGCTTTTTCCGTGGCCGCCATTGAAGGACCGCTCGCTGCGCTCGCAGGTCTTGATTTTACTTGGTTTTCTATTGCCATGGACATTCTGATTCCTAGCATCGCTATGTTTTTCCTAGTTATTGTGATTCGACCGCCAGTTCCAGAAAACAAAGATCTTGTTTGGCAAGAAATAGACAAAACTGTTTTCGCTCAAACCAAAGAAGATACTTACGAAATTCGCCAGCGCGGAAAAATTATTAATAAGACCCTTCAGGGATTTTTCTATATTTCTACTTTTATCGCTGGCGCTATCGGTCTTTTTGCTATGTACAAAGCCTTTGAGATTTCTGGATTGCCTTGGACTTCCATTTATCTTAATGTTGTTTATTTGACTATGGTTCTTTTCGCCTCTCTCAATATTCGTCATAAAGCTACTGAATTAACCGTTTACGAAAAGAGTAGTTTTTTTGACTTTATCCTTGATATTTTTTCCATTCCTCTCGCTCGTATCGGGCAATGGTTTTCCAAGAAATGGAAAGAATACAATATTTTTTCTGTCTTTTTCAGTTTGCTAGTCGACGCGCCTCTCTCGCTTTTTATCAGCTTTATCGAAGATTGGCGTGATTTTCTTAAAGAAAAAAAATCCGAGATCCGCTAATTGTCCAATTTCTCTTTTTTTTCAGACTATTTAGTTTTCGATGAAATTAAATGGCTAAATTTACTTCGCTGCTTGCTTCTGGTGTATATTCCAAGTTTTCCAAAACATTTTCGCTTTGGTCACTTTTTGCCAGTGGTGAACAATCAGAAATTAAATAAATTAAAAAAGCAAATATTATTACCGCTACTAGCATACTCATGTAAATCCAACGTTTTTCTTCTTTTGTCATATTTATTTTTTCTTCACTTGCTTATTTTTTATGTATAAATGCTTGTAATCATCAAATAATAATAGTAGCGGTACTGACACAAATGGAGACGAATAAGTGCCAAAAATGACACCTAAAAGCAAAGCTAAAGCGAAATAACGCAGAGTTACTCCACCCAAAAGCAATAATGCTGCCAGCATAAATACCACCGTTAGAGAGTTATTCAACGAACGGGAAAAAGTGGCTGTCACCGCCGCTTCGCATATCTGTACCAAACTCGCTTGCGGGAAACGTTGTTTCAATTCTCTAATCCGATCATAAATTACCACTGTATCATGTACTGAAAAAGAAATCGTCGTTAGAAGCGCGGTCACAAATAAAGTGTCCACTTCTATATCTAAATATGCTCCCAAGAGACAAAAAATTCCACTAATAATTAATGTGTCATGTACTACTCCTAAAAACGCTGCCGCACCAAAAGATACTTCCTTAAACCTAGCTCGCAAATAAATCACTAGAAAAATACAAGCCAAAGCAATGGCTACCATTGTTTTTTCAATTAATTCGCTGCCCAAAGTTGCCCCCACTGAATCGTAACTAATCACTTCTATTGTTGTTATTTCATTTATTTTGGTTATAAAGCTCTCTTTTTGTTCATTGTTCAATGTTGCCAAACGTATCATTACTTGACCATCTTCACTTCTTTTAACACTGTTTATCTGAAAATCAGCATCTGTCTTTGAACGGATTATGTCTTCAGTTAGTAAAGCGCTTTCACTCGCTTCTGTCGCTGCCACTGTTATCAACGTGCCACCTGTGAAATCAATACCAGGACGCAAGCCAAACATAATCCAGGCCATAATCGCTGGCACCAAAAATATCGCCGAAATAAAAAAGTACCGCCAGTAATTTTTATAGAATTTCATTTTTACTTTTCTTTCTCTCTTAACCAAATTCTGAGCAATGTTCTGCTCACAAAAATACTAGTAAAAAGACCGGTTATCACCCCCAAAAGTAAAGTAATGCCAAAACCTCTAATCATTCCGCTACTGTTTAGAAAACTAAAATTAAGCGGATTTATTAAGATAATCGCAATTGCAATCGTGATTGTATTGGCATCGCGAATACTGTCCCAAGCTCGCCCGAAAGCCAATTCTCGGGCTCGCCCCAAAGATTTGCCCAAAAGCCTTTCTTCCTTAAAGCGCGAAAAGACTAAAATATTGGCATCTACTGCCATTCCAATTGACAATAGCAGTGCCGCTAAACCAGGTAAAGTCAGAGTAATCCCCAATATTTTATACAAGGCGATAATTAGCACAGCGTAAATTGCTAAACCAATGTCGGCAATGATGCCGTTTTTCCCATAATTCAAAATCATAAATAGACAGACTAATCCCAAGCCAACTACACCAGCAAAAATACTTTTATTCACACTGTCTGCTCCCAAACTCGCTTCCACTTGTTTTTGTTGTAAAATCGTCAGCGGTACCGGCAAAGCTCCAGAATTGAGCTGAATTGCTAATTGTCGACTTGACTCGCTGGTAAATTGTCCACTAATTATCGCCTGACCATCAACAATTGCACTTTCGATACTTGGAGCCGTCACTGGCGAGTCATCAATAAAGATACCTAGGATATCACCAATATTGTCTTTAGTAATTTGAGCAAAAATTTCTCTTCCTTCGGGCGTGAATTCCAAAGCAATTACTGGCTGCCCAGTTTGTTGATTATAAGTCGCTGTGGCTTTCTTTAACATCGCCCCAGTTAATTCTGTTTTTGTAAAAGAATCCAAATAAGCTATATACCAATTAAAAAATCCTGCTTCATCAGTGGCTTCATTTTGTAAAGCGTTTATTTCTGCGCCAGCGCTTGCTTCTTGTAAACGAAAATCCATCATCGCTGTCGTACCGATGACCGATAATGCTTGGTCTACATTATCTACTCCTGGCATTTCTACGATAATTCTATAGTCATCGCCATTAATTGCTGTTTGAATCGTTGGCTCATTAACACCATAAGCATCGACTCGATTTCGCACCACCTCCACTGCTGCCGCCAAAGCGTCCAGTCTATCTTCTTCCGCAATCTCAGTCATGTCAGCTTGTAAAATTAATTGAATGCCGCCAGCAATATCCAAACCCTTTTTTAAAGGTAAATCTAAATTATATGTTTTTCCGAATATGGTTGGTTGCAAAATTGTTTTATCAAAATTAATAGTTTGCCCGTTTATTTGCCATTGCCATTGACTAGGTAAGGCAATAAAACTTGCTATGACTAACAAGCCCAAAATCCAAATAAAACTCCGCACCAATTTACTTTTTTGCAACATAAGACACTGCAAATTATAACACAAAAACCTCACTCTAAGAGTGAGGTTTTGGCATTTTTTTATTTTTCTTTTAACTAATTTGCGCTCATTTTAGTCCATCATCTGGCTAAATTTTTTCCATTCTCCAGACAAGTAACGCTTCATTTTTGTTAAATCGGTATTATCGTACTTTTTATTTCCTTGTAGTTTTTCCATGATACTGTCCACCATTTCTTGATAGTGCGCCTTATCAATTTTATCCACGCTTTTTTCCAAAGTTTTAATTTGTGTGTTCCAGAGATTACGAGCATCATTAAACAAAGAAGTGGTAATTGCATTCACTTCACCAAAAATCTCCTCCACTTTGTCCTCCAAAGCCGATCTTTCTTCTTCAATCTGATCGATAATTTCATCATACCTTTTTTTCGCCATTTTCCGATTTTCTTCACCAGATCGCGGTGATAAAAAGAACATCGCTGTTGCGCCAGCCGTTGCTCCGACTATTAAACCTGTTAGGGTCGCCCAAAATCTGCCGCTGCCTTCATTCATAATTTCCTTTCTTTTTACTTGAAACTTTTTGTTTCTTATGCTATGATTATGTCATTATAAAGGTAAAAAGTCAAATGTTTAAGTTATTTAATCGACCTACTGAGGTGAAAACCGCGCCCCAACGCGTCTTTAGCTTATCAATTTCAGAAAAAATTGTTCAAGCTTCACTCTGGGAAGTAGAAGAAAACGTCAAGATTTTAGCCAAAAGCAGTCTTCGCGATTTTAGCAATGACAATGATCTATTAATCAAGCTTGATCAATGCTTACAAGAGCTTGGACCAGAAGGTCAAGTCGTTCACCAAACCCTTTTTCATTTGGATAGTTTTTATACCGATGCACAAGGAATTTTAGCTGATAAAAAGCCTCTTTTTGAAAATATTACTCAGGCACTTCAATTGGACTCTCTCGGTTTTATCGCCAATGGCGAAGCCGTGCTCAATGCTAAATTAGCTCAAAATCCAGAGTTAGACAAACAATTGATCGTTGAGTTTACTTTGAATCAAGTTATTTTTAGCTTTTATCAAAAAAAATCATTACTTGAACGTTGCGTTTTAGATTATGATTATCATAGCTCCGATTTTGCCGCGCTTATGAAAGCGGCACTAGTGCAGATGGCAGGCAAAATCGGTGTTGATTATAATTCTTGCTTTTTACCTCATCCAGAAGAGTTGGCACCAAGCGAGGAACCTAAAGAACCACTTTTTGTCAATTTTATTTCTTCAGTTTTCTCTACCGGCGAAATTGAACAATATGTTTCGCAATTACCAAGCGGTTTGCCTATCCGTGCCGATGTTTTAGGTAATGACATTTTACTTTCATATATTTTATTGCCCAGTGCTACTGTCTTGGCTAAATCCTATGGTTGGTTGACTTTACCCGCTCTAGACGACGCCACTGCTCCACCAATCTCTCCCGCGCCCGCTCAAGAACCGCCATTATTAACGCGGCAGAAGTTTCAACCAACTGTGGAAGCCGGCGACTTTTCTGCCGCGCCCACCGTTGCAGACGCTGACCGTTCCAATTTTTTTCCTTTAAGTAAAAAATCTATTATTATCACCGTTGTTCTGGCTCTTATTACTTTAGCTCTTATCGCTTTCTTCTATATTTTGTCTCGCACCACTGTTCAAGTATCTTTGACCCCTAAAACTTCAGTTTTAACCAAAAGCTTAGAGGTGGTGATTGATCCTAAAGCGAAAACAGCTGATTACGAAACTTTGGTTTTGCCAGGAGAAGTCATTACTAAGGATATTAGTTACAACTATGATTTCACTGCTACCGGCAAAAAAGCTGTCGGTGAAAGTGCCAAAGGAGAAATTGAAATTTCCAATAAAACTACCACTGAAAAGAAATTCGCCGGTGGCTCTCAAGCGACTGATGGCACTTATACCTACAATTTTAATAGCGAAGTTACCGTTCCTGCTGCCAAGGTCGAGACTAATAGCGACGGTGAGAAAAAGACTTTTGGTAAAGCTAAAGTCAAAGTTACTGCCAACAGTCCGGGTTCCGCTGGTAATATTAAATCTGACACCAGTTTGACCATTGGCACTTTAAATAAAGACGACTTTGAAGCTAAAAGCACAGAAAATTTTACTGGCGGGACTGATAAAACTGAAATTATTTTTTCTAGTGAAGATCAGACTAAAGCTTTGGCTGACGGTAAAAAAGAATTGTTAAAACAAGCGGTCAAAGACATCGGCACCCAAGCTGACGGTAAATATTTAGTGGTTCAAACGGACCAACTCAAAATTACTAAACAAACTTTTGACGCCGAACTTAATGAAAAAGCGGAAGCAGTCACTTTGTCTTTGACCGCCAAAATCCCCGTCATTACTTATGAGCTTTCTCAGCTCCAGCCTTTGGCGCAAAGCGTCTTGACCAAAGAACTTCCTTCTGGCTATCAGCTTGGTGCCACTCAGCCAGATGTTTTGTCGGCTGTTAATGAAGCTAAAACTGAAAAAGACGGCGCCAAGATTTTTCTGAATGTCAATCTATCTCAAGCTATCCAAGCCACCCTTGATTTAGCCGTGATTAAGCAAGATATTTTAGGCCAGTCATTGACCAAAGTTGATAATTATCTGAAAAATCTGGCCAATCTTAAGACTTTTAGTCTAAATTGGAGCAACCAACTTTATCCTCGAGTCTATCGCCGTCTTCCCAAAGACAGCGGAAAGGTTAACGTTGTCAATACACTTGAATAAGATTTTACGCTCACCTTTTTTTCTCACTGCTTTGTTTCTTTGCGGTTTAAGTTCTATCGTCCTGGCTTGTTGGCCGCTTTTAAGTTCTTTTACTAGTCAGATTTGGCAGCATTATAATCATACGGTGTTTCCTGTCGTTGCTGATGATTTTTTGAGCCAAATCAATAACCGTCCGCAAATTCTGGGCGATTTCACCGATATCGAAAATGTTCCCGCTACGATTATCACTCAAGATATCGATTATGGCAATTTGGAAAATTGGTTTGCCGATGCTACCACCGTCACTCATCAACAAAAACAAGCCACTTATACCCTTGAAATTCCTAAGCTCAACATTTACAATGCTCTGGTTCGCTTAGGCGGCGTCAATATTGATAACAATTTAGTCCAATTTAATTCCGACGCTGTAGTTGGAGAAATTGGCACTCCAGTTATTTTTGGTCATTCTACTATGAGACAATTCTACAATCCCAAAGAAAGTAATAAAAAACGCTACAAATCTATTTTTTCTACCATTATGACTTTAAGCACCGGTGATCTCATCTACGTCACTCAGGGTAACGTCACTTATACCTATCAAGTCACTGAGAAAAAAGAAGTTCCCGCCGACGATGATTATATTTTGGCTCAAAGTAGCCAAGCTCGTCAGTTAAAATTAGTTACTTGTACTCCCGAAGGCACTTTTTTACGCCGTGGAGTTATTACCGCAGAATTAACGCTATGAAAACTTTAGCCTTAGATTATGGAACCAAAAGAGTCGGTATCGCTATTTCTTATGCGAGCTTAGCTGAACCTTTGCTTATTTTAGACAACGATGAAAATTTATACAAAAATCTTCAAAATTTAATTCAAGCACATCGCATTCAACAGCTCGTTGTTGGTTTGAGCGAAAATGACATGGCCGATAAAACTCGCCGTTTTGCGGGAATTCTGCAAGAAAAAACGCAACTCCCTTTATTCTTTAACGATGAAACTCTCAGCAGTTATCAAGTTCATCAATTTCTGCGTCTTCATCGACTCAAACAGCGGCAAGGTCCGATAGATCACCTTGCCGCCGCTGTTATTCTTCAAAACTTCCTCGATCAACACTGATTTTTTTAGAAGTCAACGATTTCCACTTCAATCATCGGCTCTCGTTGAATCACCTCATATAAACTTCGCGCTAGACCTCTCTCGACTGCTTTTTCACTTTGCTCGCGCTTGTCATCTTTGTAGTGCTTTTCAAATAATTCTTTCGTTTTATCTTTGATATAGTTTACTACCTCGCCTGCATCGCGCATAAAAACAAAGCCTCTAGAAATGACTACGATATTATTTAAATCCAATCTCTTGTCTTTACGATAACGTTTGACAATGACGATAATCACTCCTGCTTGACCTAAAGCCCGTCGGTCAGATAAGACAGCTGGACCCACGTCTCCTATACCTAAGCCATCGACAATCTGCGGTCTCAAGCTTGTATTGCCAATCTTTTTGATTGCGCCATCACTTGTCAGACCTAAAATATCACCGTCTTCTGGTGTCAGCACGTCTTCCGCTTTATAACCCAATGGTATGGCGATTTTTTGTCGATAAAGTACTCGATGTCTAGGATTACCGCCAATCGGCATGATTTTCCCTGGTTGCAAGCGTTTGGCTAAGTCCATCATTTCCGGTGCGCCCGCGTGTCCAGATTGATGAATGCCAGGCGCGATTGTCGGATAAACAGTTTCGACACCAGTTAGAAATAACTCATCAATCGCGCCATAATAAGTCACTTCATTTCCTGGAATCGCATTCGCCGAAAAAATCACCCGATCTGCTTTAGTTAAGTGAATTGCTTGATGTTCGCCATAAATCGCTCGAATAAGAGAAGAGCCTTCTTGTCCTTGACTACCAGCGACAATTAAACATAATTTATTATCAGGGTAATTCTTGATTTCTTTTTTATTAATAATAACTCCGCTTTCATCCTTGATGAAACCTAGTTCTGCCGCTGTCAACACATTTTGTTCCACACTCCGTCCAATCAGCGCCACTTTTCGTCCCAATTTCGCCGCTTTATCCAAAACTTGCTTAATGCGATGAATATGCGAACTCATGAGTGTGACTAGAATTTTGCCTTGCACGTTTTGCATTGCCTCTTCTAATATCGGCCCGACGCTGCTTTCACTTGGTGTCCATTCTGTTCTTTCTACTCCTAGACAGTCAGAGAGCAATAGTTTCACGCCTTTTTGTCGGATTTCTTCCATAAACGCAATATCGCTCAACCAGCCATCTACTGGTGCCGGATCAAATTTAAAATCACTTCCATGATAAACGTTTCCTACTGGAGTTTCAATAAAAACATGCTTTGTATCTGGTACAGAGTGAGTTACTGATACTAAGGTTATTTGAAAGTTTTTACCAATTTTCTGACTTTGCCGATCATTGAGCACCTGTATATCTCTGACAATATTATCGTCTAACAGACGATTTTGGGCAAAACCGCCCGTTAATTTACTCGCGTAAATCGGAAAATCTGGTAAATTTGGTAAAATATAAGGCAAGGCCCCAATATGATCATCGTGACCATGACTTAGGACCATGCCCACAATTTTATTGCCTTCTTGCAACTTTTGTTGCAAATAATTAATATCTGGAATCAAAATATCTGCGCCCGGCATTTGGACATCTGGAAAACCAATTCCACAATCTACCAAGAGGATTTCATCCTCATATTGATAGACATACATATTCTGTGTTACATTAGCAATTCCACCCATTGGTAGAATTTTCAACTGCGAAATTTCATCGGTCATGAAAAAACTTTCTGTCTTTAACTTGTAAAAAAAATTACGAATTTACCTTCATATTATAACACCATTCTATTATATAATAATCGCCATGAGCAATTTTTACATTACCACCACTCTTCCATACATTAATGCTAAGCCTCATTTAGGTTTTGCTTGGGAAATCCTGACTGCTGACTTTATCGCTCGTTATCATCAGGCTATCGGCGACACGGTTTTTTTTAATACTGGGACTGATGAGCATGGTCAAAAAGTTCACCAGAAAGCTTTAGACAACCACTTGTCTCCTCAAGCCTATACTGATACTTTGGTCACTGATTTTCAAGCTCTCAAAGACCTTTTGGATTTAAGTTATACTCAATTTATTCGCACCACTGACTCTCATCACCAGCGGGCAGCGCAAGAATTTTGGCAACGCTGCTTGGATAACGGTGATATTTACAAGAAAACTTACGAAAGTAAATATTGTGTCGGTTGCGAAATGGAAAAAACCGATAGCGATTTGGTTGACGGTTGCTGCCCGCTTCACCCCAATTTGAAGCTTGAAAAAAGAGTCGAGGAAAACTACTTTTTTCGTTTTAGTCGGTATCAAGAACAACTCTTATATCTCTATCAAACTCATCCAACTTTGATTTTGGGCAAAGGTAAGCAAAAAGAAATTATTAGTTTTGTTAGTCGCGGTCTCCAAGATTTTAGTATCAGTCGTGTTAAGTCCAAAATGCCTTGGGGCATTCCTGTTCCGGGTGATGATAGTCAAGTGATGTATGTTTGGTTTGACGCTTTGGTTAATTATATTTCTACTTTGGGCTGGCCGGAAAATGAAAAAACTTTTACTCAGTTTTGGCCCGCCGTTCAAATCTGTGGTAAAGACAACCTTCGTCAGCAGGCCGCTATGTGGCAGTCTATGCTTATGTCTGCTAATTTAAAACCAAGTAAAAAAATCTTGATCAATGGCTTTATAACTGTTGATGGCAACAAAATGAGTAAATCTTT
>CAYVKW010000031.1:0-12473 GCA_964452285.1 uncultured Pseudomonadales bacterium
TACGGCATACGCACCTCAAGCGTACGTGTATACCAATTTCACCACCTGGGCAAGACCGACATATTATACCTTATTTTAAAGTGAAAAAGCAAACCAAAAAATTTACCCAAAATAGACTCACGCACCTTCAAAAATCAACAAAGTAGGGGAGATGTAGAATAAAGCAGCTGTTCATCACGAAATAAATCTTTTGCTCAATTAAAAGAAAAGCCCGCGCGATTTCATCGCGCGGGCCAAAACTCTAAAAATCTAGGTCATCTTCATCGAAGATGACCATGTCATCAATTTCAGCAAAATCGTTTTCGATTTGCCGTCTTCTCTCTTCCTCCCTATTTAAGTCTACTAGTTTCTCCGCCAATAGGGCCTTTTCACCCAATTTTGCCACGTACTTTTCCCACACTCCGTGGTGGTAAATACGCACATTGCCAGCATAATCACTGGAAAACACACAGTCTTTGTCGTTTGGCATTTTCAACCAAACGACCAAGTTCGGGACGTAAGTATCCAGTCGGATACTTATTTTGTCGTCCTCATAAAAGTCGTAAGAACCATAGCCTTTCATTTCATAGCGCGTGCGCAGATTGGTTACCACTGTCACTAATTGATTAAAGAGCTCTTCACTTGGCAGCGGCATTCCCTCCTCACCTCTGATTTTGAAGCTGCTAGATCCCTGACCATTTAATAACTGGAAAAACTTCACCTTCATGTCCTCCTCATTTTTAGATTTTTTAGAGCTTCTCAAATATATGTTTGCACATACATCAACGCTTCCTATTATAACACATTATAGGTCTTTTATCAAGTGGCGCATTTCGTTTTAGAGGGGAGATTTTTAAAGCTTAGATTTAAACTTCAAAACTCAAATGAACTTGTATAAATTCAACCCAATTTCTTCATCCTTTTCTCGTTCCACGCGTCCTTCCAAAACCGTTATTTGTAATTCACCAGTTGCACTAATAAAGCACTCATTCAAATGTCCACCAAAAACTTGCATCTGCGCATTACAAACATTAATATGGCAATGTAAATAAACCTCGCCTTTCATAATGGAGATATTACCCAAAAGGGCAGTAATCTCCATTGGACCGGATAAATCCATTTGTTGGTAAACTTTGGTTTCAGGATTAAAAAGACCAATTGTCACTTTATTAGTTGCTCCCAAGCCTGCAATCGTTCCCAAAGTAATCCCTTCCTTTTGACACAATTTCTTTACGCTCGCAATTACTTCCTCTCCTTTATCCAGTCTCACTACATAATTTTTTCCAAATCGACGGTATTCCATCTTCAACTTTCTTTTTTATTTTTCACTTTTATTTATTATAACTTATTTTATTTTCCTCTTTTTAAACCTCACTTTTAAGCTATAATGGCTTTAATCAAAAAACCACATAAAAAAAGAAAGGTTACTATGAATAGAGAACAATTAGCCAAAATTGCTACTGGTCACGGTTTTATTGCTGCTTTAGATCAAAGTGGCGGTAGCACTCCAAAAACCTTGGCTGCTTATGGCGTACCTGCTACCGCCTATACTGACGATGCTCAAATGTTTGAGCTCGTGCACCAGATGCGCACTCGCATTATCACTAGCCCCGCTTTTACCGGCGACTATATCTTGGGCGCGATTCTTTTTGAGCGCACTTTGGATTCTCAAATCGGTAATTTACCAACTGCCGATTATCTTTGGCAAGAAAAAAAGATTGTTCCTTTTTTAAAAATTGATCAAGGTTTAGCACTAGAAAATAATGACGTTCAGCTCATGCAAGATTTTCCTGAATTAGATAATTTATTAACTAAAGCTGTTGGCAAAGGTGTTTTTGGCACCAAAATGCGTTCTTTGATTAAGTCCGCCAATCAAGCTGGCATTGAAGCTGTTGTCGCGCAGCAATTTGATTGGGCGAAAAAAATCATTGCTCACGATTTAGTCCCAATTGTCGAGCCAGAAGTTGCTATTGATATTCCCGACAAGGCAGATGCCGAAATCATGCTCAAAGCCGCCATTGAAAAGCAACTGACTGCTTTACCTTTTGGCAAACAGATTATGCTCAAACTTAGTCTTCCCAGCTTAGACAATTTTTATCGTTCTTTTGTGGAAAATCCTCACGTTCTCAGAGTCGTGGCTCTTTCTGGCGGCTATCCCCAAACCGAAGCAAATCTCCGTCTCGCTCGCAACCAAGGTGTCGTCGCTTCTTTTTCTCGCGCCCTTTTAGAAAATTTGAGCGCCCAGCAAACACCTGAAGAATTTGATCGCACTCTTGGACATTCCATTCAAGAAATTTACGCCGCTTCGGTCACCTAATTTTGTTTCTTTTTTATGGCGCAAAAATTGTCTTGATAAAACAGGCAATTTTTGCGCCAATTTCTCAATAAACATCATTTATTTATTACAAAATGAGTTATTAGGTAACGCAAAAACTTTTCCAGCATTCCGCTCTCCGTCACCTAATAACTCGTTTTTGCTCTCTTACTTCTTCTTTTAATCATCCCGCCGATTAAAAATCAAAACTAACCGCACGATTTGCAATAAAGCTGTTGCCACACTGGCCACATAAGTAAAAGCCGCTGCCTTTAGCACCTTTTCTCCACCTTGCATTTCTTCATTTTGCAAAATGTGCTCTTGTTCCAAAATCTTGAGCGCTTTTTTGGAAGCATCAAACTCCACTGGTAAGGTCACCAATTGAAAACCCAAAATCGCCAACTCAAACAAAATTCCCACCCAAAAAAGCGCGTTTCCAAATAACAATCCAATCATAATCGCTATGTAGCCAGCATAAGAAGAAAAATTGATAAATGGCACCAAAGCGCTCCGCCAGCGCAAAAAGACAAAACCCTCATGATTCTGTATCACGTGTCCACATTCGTGTGCCGCCACCGCCACTGCCGCCACGCTCGTTCCTGCATATACCTCTGACGACAGTGCCACTTCCTCTTTTTGCGGATCGTAGTGGTCACTTAGCACACCCTTAGTTTCCACCACTTTCACTGTCTTAATTTTCTGCCCCAAAAGAATTTTCTCCGCCACTTCTTTACCAGTCAGACCCAATTTATTTTTCACTTGAGCAAATTTTTTATAAGTTGTTTTGACAAAAATTTGCGCTCCAATCGCCAAAATCAAACTCACCCAAATGATCAAATCTGGTAAAAAATAAGTTAACGTATTTTCTCCTGACATTTTTATTTTCCTTTTCTTTTTTCTTCTTCTTTTCCCCATTATAAATCAAAAATAAGCATTTTAGACGCTTACTCTTTACTTTTCTCTGTTATAATACTCACCTATGACAGAAAAAAAATCATCATCAACCTCAAAAAAAACCGCTGCCACCGTGGCCGCGACTACTGAAAAAAATGCGCCTAAAAAAGCCGTTTCCACCGACAAAGCTGACAAAAACGTCCCCACCATGGACGAAATTTTGGCTCAAAATTTCGCCACTGATCCGACTTTAGAAATCACTTTACCTTGGGCTCAGGTCAAACCAATTTATGACAAAGTTCTTGCTGCCGTAGCTCGTAATGTCAAACAAGACGGTTTTCGTCCTGGCAAAGTTCCAGCCAATGTCGCTAAAGATTTAGTCGACAAAAATTATCTCGCTCAAGAAGTTTTGCGTCAGCTGGCACCTAAATTTTTACAAGACGAATTGAAGAAAAAGCCAGAACTCAAAGTCTTCATTGAACCAGAATTGGTCATTAAAGCCGTAGAACCAGACGCAGATTGGCAAGTTGTTGCTTATTTACCTCAAAAACCAACCATTAAATTACCAGACTATAAAAAATTCTTAACTGAAGAAAAAGCTAAAGCTTTTGCTCAAGCTCAAAAGGATCAAGCCGAAATTGCGGCTAATGCCAAAAAAGAAAAACGTGCTTACACTATTCCTACAGACGAGCAGCTGCAAGCTCAAGCCACCGATCGCGCCCTTTTCGCCCTTTTGGCTCAAGTGCAACCCAAAATCTCTTCGATTATGGTCCGGCGTTCCGCTCAAAGAGAATTCGAGCGTTTAGTCGAACAACTTCAAAAAAACAATCTCAAAATTGAAGATTATCTTAAACAAAGCGGCTTAGATATGGAGTCTATCAGTCAGCAATTAGCCTACAGTAGCCTGCAAAATCTTCAGCTCGAATTTATTCTTGACGCTCTTTTGGACGCTGAGAAAATTACTGCCAGCGAAGAAGAAATTTTGGCCAAAGTCAAAGAAACTTTGCCCAATGTCACTGACTCCGCCGAACAAAAAAAGCAGCTCGAAGAACAAAGTGTCCGTGATTACATGGAATTACTCACCAAACGCAAAAAGCTTGCCGACTGGCTACTTAAACTTTAAAAGTTTTAGCTCCAGCGTCATTGACAATATTGTTCTATTTTGATATAATAGATATTATTATGACTAGCCAAAACTTGCCCAAAAAAGAATCCCTTTCCTCCGTCTTAGACGCTTCTTCTAATATCGCCGAAAACCCAGCCGAGCTCCTAGATCATCAAGATTTAACTCCAACTCAATTATCATCGACTCGCGCTGAAAATCCTGCTCCCACTCTTGATTCCGTCAAACAAGCAACATTAGAAAACGATCTTCACCGCCTCAAGCAAAAAGCAGAAGCAGAAACTGAAGCCCAAGTTCGAGCTCAAATTGCTCAAATTCAAGCTCAGGCACAAGCAGGCAGAGAACACCTTCAAAGTCAGACCACCACCGACATTCAAGAGCTTTCTTATCACGCCAATGCTCCTGCTCCTCTCTCTTTTCAAAGTCATTTAAAACAATTCTTTTCCCGTCATTCCAAACTTAGTCGCACTTCTTTGACCGCCTACGAAATCTGGTCGCGCAAAGCCGCTCAACAAAGCAAAATGCAACAAGAAGCTCAAGCCAGCTCCAATTCTGGTTTAAGCGAGAGTGGTAAAGTTTTGCGTTTCGGTAATAGTACTGGCGAAGACGACACCAATCAAAAAGCGGCTTAATTTTCCCTTTATTTTTTGAAACTTTTGTTTAGAGACTCACACTCTTCATTTCTTCAGCCACTCGTTTTTGTTCACGGTTCGGTTTATTTGGAATATTGGCAATCAAACGTACATATAAATCACCCTTACCACCGCCTTGTAAACGCGGCACACCTTCACCACTCAGTCTCACCATCGTGTGAGAGGCAGTGCCCTCACGCACTTTAATCACAATATCACCAGTTAAAGTCTTCACTTTGAGTTTACCACCCAAAATCAGCAAAGACAAAGGCGCTTTAATGTCCACAAACACATTCGGTCCTTCTCTGCGGAAGTATTTATCTGGTAACACATCAAAGACTACATAAGTCTGACTAAAACGGATTCTAGTACCGTCATCAACACCAGCTGGAATTTTAATCGTTTGCGTTTTACCATTAATACTAACAGTTTTTTCCGTTCCTAAAGCCGCCTCCATAAAGGTAATTTTCATCGAAAAGGTTTGATATTGCGGGCGGCTACCAGCACGCGAAAATCCACCACCAAAAATACTATTAAAAATTTCAAACGGATCAGAAAAATCGGCATTGGTGAATGGATTTTCGCCCCCACCATAACTCCAAGTATACGGTCCACTTTGGTAGCCGCCCGCAAACGGATTACCACCCATGCCCGCGCCCGGATCAAAAGCACTATGACCAAATTGGTCATATTTAGCTTTTTTTTGCGGATCACTCAATACTTGATAAGCTTCATTAATCTCTTTGAATTTTTCCTCTGCCCCAGCTTCTTTATTTCTATCTGGATGATATTCCAAAGCCAGCTTCCGATAAGCTTTTTTTATCTCTGCTTCAGAGGAACTTTTATCTACTCCCAAAATTTCATAATAATCACGTTTACTCGCCATAGATGAGATATTATAGACCAAAAATTCGCAATGTCAAAGCCTGTTTGCTAAAAATTTTCTGACAAAAAGCATCTTCTTTCTCCAAGTGGGGCAAATTATGCTATAATCACCCATAATATGGCCAAAAAAGTTTTTTTTCTTGTCTTTCTTTCCATTCTTTTCTCTGGATTTGTTCACTTCTTGACTTCATCAATTCAAGCTCAAGTCCAAACTCCAATTACGATTTCAGCTTCCGCCGCTCCTACTCCTGTTGCTACTCCAGTTGACGAAGAAAATTTTCTTCCTTTACCTGAAATCGAATCGCCTATTTCTGAATCTACTCGTGAAGCCACTTTGGCTGCCACCATTGTTGACCCCAGCGCCAAACAAAGTATTCAAGAAAAAAAAGACCAAGATATTACCGAAGTTACTAGCACCAAAAGTGATCTTCTAGCCGCTTATCTTTTGGAAAAGCCCCTTAAGAATCCTAGTTGGTATAATTTCTTACAAATTGCCATTCGCAAAGCCGTTAATCGCGGCCTGCCTAGCAATATTCTCGTTCTTCTCCTACTTTTTCCTCTGGTAGCCACTATTATTGCTTTTTCTCGTCATGTTATTGGTTTGCGCGGTTTTGGTGTTTATACTCCCGCAGTCCTTTCAGTGGTGTTCGTTTCTACTGGCATTCCGATTGGTCTAATTATCTTTCTTCTGATTGTTATCGCTTCTATCCTTTTGCACAAACTTTTTCGTCGTTTCAATCTCGCTCATCTACCCAAAACCGCTCTCACTCTCTGGGGTATTTGCGTCATTATTATTGGTTTTCTTTTAGTCATGGCTTATTTCCGCGTTGAGACTTTTTACGCTCTCACCATTTTCCCACTTTTAATTTTGGTCTCATTATCAGAAAACTTTACCAGCACGCAATTAATGAGTAGCGCCAAAGAAGCTGCTAAACTCACTTTAGAAACTTTGCTCCTGGCTGTCATTGGTACTTTCATTATCGGCAACAATAATATCCAGAAACTCACTATCATTAATCCAGAATTAGTCTTACTTGTTTCTTTAGTTGCCAATATCTTAATTGGTCGCTACACTGGTTTACGCCTCTTAGAATTAATTCGTTTCCAAAGTTTAATTCACAAAAAATAACTTATGCTCAAAACCAATGAAGTCTTGGGCATGAATGCCCGCAACCGCCTTTACACCAGTCAAAATTCTGCTCGTGCCAGGCAAATTTGCCACAGCAAATTTGCCACCAAAAAACTCATGCAAGCCAAAGACATTGGCGCTGCCAAAATTATTGCTATTATTAATAATCACGAAGAACTTAATCAATTTAATTGGCACAAACTGCAAGACAATTTCGTCATTAAACCCAGTAATGGTTCTGGCGGCAAAGGTATTAGTGTCTTTACTAAACGTTTAGATAAAGATAGCGTCATTGACACTATGGGTCGAGCTTGGTCACAAGAAGATTTATTCTTACATTGTTTGGATATTTTAGAAGGCAAATATACTAGTCATCCTGGCGCCAGCACTTCTGTCATCATTGAAGAAAGAGTCGATATTCATCCTCAATTCGCTAAACTTGCTTATCATGGCACACCTGATGTTCGTGTCATTGTTTACAACGGCATTCCTGTCATGGCTATGCTCCGCTTGCCAACTAAAGAAAGCGAAGGTCGTGCCAATCTTCATCAAGGTGCTTTAGGCGTCGGCATTGACCTTGCCACTGGTATTACTACTCGCGCTATTAAAGCTGACGGCACTCCACTTAAATATTACCCAGACACCAAAAAGAAACTCAACGGTTTTATTGTCCCTTATTGGCGCAAAGTACTTCTCACCGCTGTTCAAGCAGCCAAAGCCGCTGACCTCACTTATGGCGGCGTCGATCTTTTTATTGATAAAGATAAAGGTCCTTTAGTCGTAGAACTCAATACTAGCCCCGGTCTCAATATTCAGTTGGCCAATAATCGCGGTCTCAAAAGACGTTTGCAGCGCGTAAGCGATTTAGAAGTTTTGAGCGCTGAGCACGGCATTAAAATTGCTCAGGCGCTTTTTCAGTCCAGTTTAGCCAGTCACTTTATCCCTCCAGAAGAAAAAGCGCCTATTTCTTTCATCGAAACTGGCGAAGTCCTTTCTGGTAGTAAAATCCGTACTCAAGTTTCTTTCGCCATTGACACTGGCCGACAAAGAAGCAGTATTAGCCGAGACCTTGCCGTTGATCTAAAGCTCTGCGAACCAGAGGATTTACTTTGGTTTCAAGCCACCGAAACTGGCGAAAAAGCACCAGTGGTCGAAGTCACTTTCATCCTGGCCGGCAAAAAAGTTAAAACCGCTATGCTTGTTTCCAAAGCTTTAGACAAATCAAAAAATAAAATTCGTCTCGGCCGTCAAGATTTAAACAATTTTATCATTCGCTCTCCCAGTTTGTCTTAAACCATTTTTTCTCTCTTTTTTCGTTTATAATACTTTCATGCAAACTCTTCTATTGATTCTTTCGGTTCTTAATTTAGCCCTCACTTTTTATCTACTCTTCACCCTTCAACAAATCAAAAAACAGCCTGACATCAGCCAAACTCTCTCTGCCCAGAGACAAGAATTGACTCTCACGCTCAATACTTTTGGTACTTCCTTGGAAAGTCGCCTCAATCACCTCACTGACAGCGTCGAAAAACGCCTAGAAATTATGCGCGCCACCGTTGACGAAAAACTTCAAACGAGCTTGGAACGTCGGCTCAATGAAAGTTTTAAACAAGTTAGCGAACGTTTGGAAGCCGTTTATAAAGGCTTGGGAGAGATGCAGACTTTGGCGCACGGAGTCGGCGATCTCAAACGCGTTTTGACCAATGTCAAAACGCGTGGCACTTGGGGAGAAGTTCAACTTGAACAATTACTCGATCAAATTCTTAATCAAAATCAATATCAAAAAAACGTCATCACTAAAAAAGGTTCCACGCAACGAGTGGAGTTTGCTCTTCTTATTCCCAGCAAAGGCGACGACGACCGTTTTCTTCAATTACCAGTTGATGCCAAATTCCCCGTGGAAGATTATTTACGCATTCAAGAAGCCAGTGAACAAAGCGACCCAGAAGCTCTCGCTCTGGCTCGCAAAAACTTAGAACTGCGGGTCAAAAAATCAGCGCAAGATATCAACCAAAAATATCTTGACCCGCCGCAAACCACTGATTTCGCCATCATGTATTTACCCACCGAAGGCCTTTATGCCGAAGTCACACAAAATCTTTCTTTATGCGAAAGCCTGCAACGCGACTTGCATATTGCTGTCATGGGCCCTAATACTATTGTCCCTTTTCTCAATTCTCTTCAGCTTGGCTTTCGCACTCTCGCCATCGAAAAGCACTCCGCTCAAGTCTGGGAACTTCTTGGTCAAATCAAAAATGAATTCGGTAAATTTGGCGATATTCTCGCCAAAACGCAAAAAAAACTTGCTGAAGCCAGTAATATCATCAATGAGGCTCAAAGTAAAACCACCACTATTAATCGCCGTTTAGCCAAAATTGAAACTCAACCTAGATTGACAGACGCGGAGCACTCTTAAAAATCAGCAAGTGAATCTTTGGCGCTGCAAAAAAACGAAAGTATGGTGCCACCGTACCAATTCCTGGTGATACTAACATTCTCGTGGCCGCTGTGTCGATCAGACCAGCGGTGTAATCCCAGCGCGCAATTTTACTCGGCAAAAAAGGCATGTAGCCAAAGAATCGACATTGCGCGCCATGTGTATGTCCAGCCAAAGCGAAATTTATACCATCACTTTTCACTAATTCATCTACAAAATTTGGTTGATGAGTCAGCAACATCGTAAACTCATCAGCGTTTTTGCGCCCTTTAAGCGCTCGTTCCAAATTTGGTTTTCCAAACCACAGATCATCCACTCCCGCCAGATAAATTTCGCTTTTCCCTCTCTTTAAAACGACGCCTTGATTATCTAAAGTTTTTACTCCCGCCGTCATTAATTCCGCTCTCACCTCATCTACCCCAAAAACATAATCGTGATTACCAGAAACGCTAAACATTCCCAAAGGCGGGCGCTTCAGTTGCGCCAAAATCTCCGCCAATTCTTTAAGCGCCCGCCTCTGCCTTACCTTCTTCGTTTTATAAGTTTGCAAATAATCCCCACCCATCAAGATAATATCAGGCTTAAGAGCATTGATTTTCTTCACCATCAGCTCTAATCTCTTTTTACTGGAAAAAGTCCCATGGTGCAAATCGCTAATATAGCAAACTCTTAAATTATGAAAATCTTTTGGCAACCGCACATCTTTGATAATCAATCTCTCCACACCTAGAGAATAAGTTTCCGCTCCAATATAAGTCGCTAAAACGCCAGTCAGCAGTAAAGATGAGATCATATTATTTCTTTTTTCGCGATCAAGCGCAAAATTTCTACTGCCTCCGCTTTATCTTGTGACAATTTCACCAACCATTGCAAAATTGGATAATCTTTCAAATCCACCACTTTTGCTAGAATCACTAAAGTATTGGCGCTCTCGGCCGTTTTGCCTTCCGCTTTCATTTTTGCCACCGCTTCACTAAAAAGCATGCCTTGACCCAGCAATTCTCCCAAAGCTCGATTACGTGTTTTTCCCGTCGCACTCATCACCATGTCATTACCCCAGCATTGACTGGCGAAAGAAAAAGTTTGGTGGTCCGCACCTAACTCCACTGCTAGATTTTCACATTCCGCCGCCGTCAGAGATAAAGCGTGTGTTTGTGTCCCATAGCTGAAACCTAAACCGGCTACCACTCCCACCACTAGGGAAATCAAATTTTTCAAACTACTAGCATATTGTGACCCTAAAATATCCGTGCTGGTCTGGACTTGAATATATTCATTGGCAAAAACCGGTGCCAAAGCCCGCGCCACTTCTATATCACGCGAAGCTAAAGTCATGCCTAAATATTGCTCTTGTGTCAATTCTTCACCCGTCGTTCCTCCAACTAAAACCGCCGTCGTCACTGGCAACTCCGCCAATTTTTTTTCTATCACCATTGACAATACGCTTCCCGTATCATCATCTAGCGCTTTCATAATACTCATCACAATCGTCGGTTTTTTAATTAATGGTTTAATTTCATCCAGCACACTCTCTAGCGCCGTTGACACCATGGCTAAAATCACAATATCCGTCTCTGCCATCAATTCCGCATAATCATGTGTCACCGCCACTCGCGTAGACAAACTCACTGTCGGATAAAAACGTGGATGCACCCGATGTTTTTTAATATAATCTACCGTTTCTTGACGATGATCATATAGAGCAATCTCTAAGCCGTCTTCTTTTTGTCGATCCAAGTGCGAAGTTAGCGCAAACCCAAAATTGCCAGCGCCAATGACGGCCACTTTTTTGAAATTCTTCATAAGAGCTTCATTCTATCATTATTCGCGGCAGCAATCAAGAGCTTTATTGAGCGCTTGTCCCAATTTCTGCCACATGCCCGCCGTTTTACTCATGCTCTCCGTCTTTTCCTGGCTTGCTGCCGCCCCCACTGCCACCGTTTTTCCTATTTCCACTTCTTGCACTTCCGTCTTCTCATCCGTCGCTGACCACGTATCTTCTTTTTCTATCTGCGCTAAGATTTTTTTCTGACTCGCACTTAGTTCTTTGGTCGTTTTTGTATCTACCATTTTCAGATTGAGTGCCCAAAACAAATTATATAAACGATAAGATTGTTCAAAAAACTCGCGCGCTTCCGCCGGTCTCGTCGCCATCGCTTTCGTGCCCACTTCCATCAGTCTCATACTTGCTGCTAGCAGATGTTTACTAATGCACCAGACTTCACCGTCATATTCTTTAATCAACTTTTTCAGCAACCCTTTTCTCATTTCTCGTATTTCCGACAAGAGTTCAAAATAAGCGTCATTGCCCGTTTTTTTCGCCGTAAAGAAAAAATGTTCTTCCATTGAAATCAAATTCATCACGGCGATTGATAGATCCTCATCCGAGGATAAATCCAATTTATGGCCCTTTTCCACCTTTTTCACTTGGTCCATAAATTCATCCAATTTTTGTTGATCAATCGCCTTTGACATCTTCTTTTCCTTTCCCTTATTTATTTTTGCGTACGGCGATTATAACATAACATCTTTATCATCTTCATTCTGTTTATTCCAAAAAAATCTGCAAACTTATTCAATAATAAAAATTCTTGATCTCTCAATCCCATCTCCGATAAAACGTCCATTTTGAGTTATTAGGCAACGCAAAAACTTTTCCAGCATTCCGTTCTCCGTCACCTAATAACTCAAAATTCCTCAAATCACACCTTGAAAATCTAATTCTTTACACAACGTACCGAAAACCCGCGGAACTTATCGTAAGAATGCTGAGGGAAGACGAACCCGGTGTAGATGCCCACGAAGTAAGCGTACGTCGTGCTAGCCTGAGACGACGACCAATAGTAGCCATACGTACCCTGATTGCTCAGCACTCCAAACGCGTCACAGATGCCAGAATAAGTCCCAAGAAAATTACCTCCTGGTCGCCAGAAAGTAAACGAGTTACCGCTGGTTTGACCATTAGCACCCGTGCCACCAATCGCTTGATCCAAAGCTACTTGTTCACCTGTTGGTCCACCCGTTGGCACATGCCAACCTTGTGGACATAGTCCTTGCACATTTTGTGTCGGTCCAGAATA
>CAYVKW010000032.1:0-12228 GCA_964452285.1 uncultured Pseudomonadales bacterium
GCCCCATTTTTCTTGAAAATTAGTATAAGTCTTTTTACTCATCAGAATCCCAGCTGTATTGCCTACCAATTTTTCTTCCACCAATTGACAATCAATATTTTTAGCTTGGATCATTTTCGCCCACAATTGATTTGTTGGCGAAAATGCTTCAGGAATATATTTACCAGTTGCAATGTATTCAGTGGCTAAACCAGACGCAATCGGTCGAATTGAAACCGACACTTTTTGTCCATTCAATTCGAATCCGCTTTTGTTAAAATTTTCTGCCACCAAATTTAACCAACCATCCATATTCGTTCCAGCTTTTTCTGTTGAAGCCACTATCTCTACATCAATCTCTCCTCTTCCAGTGACACTCTGTGGATAATTAGTAATTTCTGGCAATTCATCTGCCGGGTCAGTTAATGTTGTGCCGCTGATGTCTAAACGCGGAGATAAAGTTTGCACCTTCACTCTCGTCAAGAGTGCGTCTAATGTCTCCTGCGCTTGTTTTTCCGTCAATGGCTCGCCGTTATCTGTCTCTGTTATGATCAGAGAACTAGAACATCCACTCAAAACCAACGCTAATACCATGATCGAGATTGCCAGTAAGAATTTCCTTTTCATTTTGAAATTCCTCCCCTTTGTTTATTTTCAGTTTATTGTTGCTCCAAATGAATACCGCCGAAAGATTTAAGGTGAACGATTTTAATCGCTTCCTCTACATCTTTTGGCGGAGTTCCTACCTTTTGTTCTTCCACGTAAATTACTACTTTTGTCAAAAGGACTTCACATTGATTAAGAATGTCTTCATTTTCATGCAGGAAAGCTGTCATTTGCTGACAGTTTTCCTCATAGACACGTCTTTTCCTTTCCAAGTTTTCTTCTTCTGGATCGCACAACAAAGCTCTATTTAGCACTAACAATAATTTTTTACAGATCGCTTGTTCTGCTGTTTTTAGAGAATCTTGCGCCAAACTGAAAATTTTAACTTGGTTTCTTTCAAGAATCTCTGTCATTCTATCTTGTTTGCGAGCAATATTATCTAGTTGATCAATCCCTCTTTCTAGTAAATCATTTAATTTTGGTCTCATTCTTTGAAAAGACAAAATTTCTTGACGTACTTTTTCTGGATCGTGTTTTACTTCTGGTGACAAGTTAAATTTAACTTTTAAAACCTGTTGCTTTTTCTTTAGCTTCCGATAACCAATTAGCAGTAATGTGTTAGCTATTAAAGCCATTGCTATCCAAGTAATCCATTTCGTCATGATTAGGCTATCAGTTGCTTTTACTCCAAATTTAATGATCATTTGTACTCGGTCTAAAGCTAGGACCCTCGCTATCGCTATTAGTAGCGCCACATCGACTCCCAACCACAGAATCACATACCATCTTTTCTTCATTCGCTTCTCCTCCTTTATTGAAGTCGTTTTTTTATTAAAGAACTTGACAAGCCTCCTTCTTGTCGAATCCTATATTATATATTTTGATCTAGTTAATGTCAAATAAGTGACACTTGGTCATTCCCACCAGCCACTTATGTAACTGGTAATATTTTCTTCTCCGCCACCTAGTAATTGCGAATTACTTACTTGTTCTAGAAAAAACTTGGGCTCCTTCTTTCCAAAAAATCCCTGTACTATTGCCCAACAATTTGGACAATCATTGACCACTTCTGCCCAATTATTTTCTTCCAAAGCTTTTAGACTTCGCTGATCATTTTGCGCTGTTTCTTCCATGTTTCCGCCGTGAGAAAAGTCAGAGCTAATCAATAAAATTATCTCTGCTTTTTCTCCGTTTGTCCCCATTTTTTTATTGATTTTTTCACCTAATCGTCGCAAATTTTTGCTTTGACTTTTTTTCGCGCTCACTGCCATTTTTATAACTTGACTTTTTGGACAAGCCTCTTTGATGAGCGGTAATAATCCCGCTACTCCGTGTTCATTGGCGATTTTTTGCCTATTTATGGATATTTTTTCCTTCCTCTCACTTTCCCATTCCCATTTTTCCCGCAAAAAATCGCCTCCTTCTTCATCTGTCAATATCATTTCTCCTGCTTTTAGCTGTTTATAATGGTCCGGTGAAATTAAGACGATTATGGTCTCGTCACTACACGCGATTTGATCAAGCGTCTGCTTGATCAAATCGCGTGCCAAAAGATGATGTGGTACTACCCAAGCCTTTTTAATTCACTTTCCGAAATACGGCGTCCACCAATTAGGCTGTGCTGGCAATTCTTCTCTTTGATAAACTTTTGCCTTCCAACTTTCATCAGTCTCTCTCGTTGTCAGCGGTCCTGTAAATTCACGATAACTATAAGTCAATCCTCGCACCAATCGCCGTCCATTGAAATCATCCACCGCTAACACAATTTCATCTGGAATCGCATTCGCTTCATATAGAATTTGACTAGTTTTTATATCTGTCGCCACATCGGTGATCAGAGCCGATCTAGCATTATCCTCTAAGCGTGCTACTGGGAAAATCGGTCCCAGCACACCGTCTATCCCCGCTGTTATTGTTCGCAAGCTCTCATATTCATCCTCCGTCAATTTTTCACTGTTAATCTGACTTTTTACCACTTTTTGATAAAAATTCAAATCTTCCAGATAAGCATCCAATCTCCAAGTCAAAGCATCTTCTTCCTCGATTAGGCCACTTTGCGCCAACCAATCTCGATTTTTTTGCACTAAACTAGTCAATCTTTGCCAAAACTCCAGATTTGGTTCTACATAGCCATAGGGGACAGCTGGAATTTCACAATCACCTCCACCGCCCATTTCTGCATAAGATTGCTTGGCGTACAAAATCGTGTCATGTTTGAGCTCGGTGTAAGAACCCAAAAAAGTATTTAGGTTTTTTGCTTGCGTGCCTGTCTTGGTCATTAATCCTGGAGTACCACCATCTTTTAAGCTCTGCAAAGTGTATAACCACGATACATAATTATTTTTTGTCCATGCTTCTTCATCCCAGCCCGCAAATTCATCTTGCAACAATTTCATTTTTTTCGCCAACACTTTCTTCGATTCTGGCGCCTCCGTCTTTTCCCACTCAGCCAGCTGTTTCGCGGCAAACTCATTTCCAAAAGCCGTCGGCACCATCAGCGCTGTGGGCATTGACGGCAATTTCTCTCCTGTTTCCGCATCTGCCACCTCATCTCCTTGAGTTAAGTTCGTAAATATATACGCATCTGGTGTAAATCTCTGCGAAAACAATTGGAAAGCTTGCGTTCCTCCTTGTACTTCTTCTTTTGTTCTTGTCATAATTGCCGGATCAATGATTACCGCTGACATAATCTGCGGTTTTTTTAACTTTTGCATTTCTGGCAATAGCTCTGTCACCGTTTGTAAGTTTAGTCCATTCTTGGCAAAATTTTGATAATCTGGCACCGTCAGATCATCTGCGTTACCCACCAGATAATCAATCGGCTCCTTCAAATTTTGCCACAAAGTCATGCCATTCTCTGTTGCCTCCAACGCGCTCACCAAATTGAGCGCGTCCAAAGTTTTTTTTGCATTCAGCTCTTTGTCAATGCTATTCAAAGCAAAATTACTCCGCCCATACCACATCATCGCCTTGAAGTAAGCCTGCCCTAGAGAATTTTTATTATAATGTCCTCGAGCTGTATATTGTGTGTAGTCGTGATTTTGTCCCGTCACTTCAGAAAAGCCCAAGCCTTCCGTTGCGGCTAGTACTTGCTCTAATTCTGCTGTTGCCATGGCTGCTTGTTCTTTAGTAAGATTTTTCGCCATTATTCCCGCCATTTCTGTTTTTACTTTTGTTTCATCTAACTCTACCATGTAGCCTGCTGGAACATCAGTATATTCAAGCGGCGTCAGATCCACACTTCTTAGCAGCGCCGCCGGCACCGCCAAGTAAGCACTTAGACGTTCATAACTTTCCTTTTCGTCTGCTCCCGTTGCTTGATTTGCCCGCATCGTCACTTCCGCCAACAATTCCTCCGTTAATTGTTGCAACATCGGCAAAAACTTGGTATCTTCCAAATATTCCAATTCCAAATCAAAAAGTTTGTGGTAAATATGCATCGCTGTATCAGCTGTGACATAAACCGCATTTCCACTTTCTCTTGTGCAAATATTTCCTCCACCAAAGTCTCCATAAATATCTGTCCAATCATCGTTTCTTGGTACTTCTACTTTTGGATCTTGCCTGTAAAATTCCTTAGTATACGGTCTGACTACGAAACCATCGCTTAAAATCGCTTTTTTCTCCTCATCGGTAAATTTTCCTTCACTTAAATTTTCGATACTCGTTGTATTATTAAAATCAAATTTAGTTGAATCAGCTTTTGTCTTATATTTATCGAGCTGTTCTGATTTGAAGTTTGCCGCCATCGCCCATCCAGCCAAAATTATGATAATCGCTCCTACTCCCGCTCCCAGCCATATCGGCCAATTCTTCTTTTCTCTTTTCTCTGTCTCTATTGATTCGTTGCTTTCATCAGCCTCTTTTTTCTCGATTTCTGGTATTGCGTCTTGTTCTGTCATCATTTTGGCTTTCTATTTTCTTTTTTTATCTTCTCTATTTTTATTTTTACCCTATTTTTTACTTAATTTTGCACTTTTCTTCTTCTCTATCACATTATACTCTTTTTTATTCTCATTTTTCCAAATTTTGAGTCACTTAATTAGTTAAAATTTCCTTAAATCTTTCTTTCCATTCTCCATTTACTTTCACTTTTTCTTCAAACATTTTACGCGGTCGCACCCAGATTTTTCCTCTTGGATTGTCATACAGGCATTCGTAAACCACCATTTCCTCTAGAGTTTCACTCTGAATTGCTATTGTCAGCACTTTATACTTCATTTCTTTAGCCTTGTAATGCTGATAAATTGCTCCAATTTGCGCCTTCATGACTTTCATTGTAGCACATCGCTGCATTCTACGCCAATCTAGACATTTTCTCCTCATTTTCATCGTCAACCGCATATTTCTTGTTTTATTTTTACTTCAGCCTCGCTTTCTACATTTGACTTATTAGCCATTTTATGATATAATATAGGCTCTGTTTATGAATAGTTTATCTTGTTTGCAAGATTTTCTCTTCATTAAACAGTGTTCTGTTACACGGTTACCAAAGGCAAGTCATGGTGCTTGTCATAAGTCCTTATCGCTTGCGCGAAAGGCAGACAAAAGGAGGAAGTTCCATGGAAAAGAAAGCTATTGTTGTGATTTATGCTGGAGCTCATCAGCCCCGGTTGTATGACAGACTGCCTGCGCGCTTCGCGCACGACCCTGGCTATCTACAGCCAGGAGTTTATCAGGTTACAGATCTTAGTCAAGCCATTCCAGTCGGTTTCCAACACTGGGAACATCTGGTTGATGTTCCCGTCATGCTTGACGAGGATGTTGGTGGAAATCTGGACTTGTCACTTCTGTGGCAGGTTTATAGCGGCACCGCCATCGGCGTTGCCACGGTCCTGACCTGGGCTCTTAGCAAAGATGGTATTCCTTTGTCGGAAAAGCAGCGCGGGGCACTGCTGATGGCTCGGCAGGGGACACTTACTCGCTGTCCTCACGGCTATAGCTCATTGAGCCAACAATATCTATCAGCAATCCTGCAACCCTTCGGTAGTGAGATTCAGCTTGTCAACTACGGTCGGCTGGCTTTCGCGTAACAAAAACTAAGCGCCAGACATTCTGTCTGGCGCTTTTCTCTTTTCTACTATCTTTTCTCTTTTTCTCTTCTCCTTCGGCTTCTAGAAAAAATCTTCTTCCCCCCCTCTTTTTTCTCCTGTAAACAATTTCCTTACCTCATGTTCCGCCTTTTTTCATCGTCAATTCCCTCATTCAATTTTACTTTTCTTTCTTCATTCACACTTGCTCGAACACTCAAAATCAACTCAAAAACGCCTTTTCATCCACTTTTTTCTTCGCAATCTCGTTTTTCTCTTCTATAATTATTTCATGCTCAGGAAAATTATTGTCAATGATTTCATGCAATGTCACTACATTTATTCTCTTACTCAACCCACTGGTAAAAATTTTCATCCCGATTTTCAACCTCAACTGACGCCTGAGCAAATGCTTTCTTTGGGTGTTTTTGGTGGTAAATATATGACTGATTGCATTAGCGAATTTCCTTCTTCCTGGTTTATCAATGCCAAGCTCTGTCATCAGTTTCACGATCCAGAACTTAATTATTTCGGTGTTCTTTCTGGACAGCCACTCTCCGTTTGGCGTCAAAAAGGCTGGATTTATCCAGAAGACCCTCGTGGCTGGTTTCAATGGTATTGTCGTTATTACTATGGTCGGCGCTGTCGCGATGATTTGAGACAAATCCATCGTTGGCGCGCTTTCGCGCGCCATGCGGCGGCAGTCCAAAAAAACTGTCTCCCTCACAACCTCTCTTGCCGCCGCCGCCAGCGCCAAGCTCTCCTTCAATGGGCATACAATAGTTTAGAAATTTGATCGCTTTTCTATTTTTTTTGAGCCTTCATCGGGATTCGGACCCGAGACCTCAGTCTTACCAAGACTGCGCTCTGCCAACTGAGCTATGAAGGCATCAAACTTCTCTTCCTTCTCAGATTCACGATTATAACATAAAACGGTCCCTATTTTTCCTATTCTTTTGTTTTTCCACTTTGTCCTTCCTTTATCAATGAAATCACTTATCTTGAGTTAGTAATTTTGAGTTAATAATAAAGCCAGCCTCTCTTTCTTTTCCTTTACACTTATTCTTAATTATTTTTTTTAATAGAAATCCTTTTATGAAAAAATCCACTCTGAAAAAACCGGTTCTGAAACAATCTTTAGCCTCCAGACCGCCTTCTTCTTCCTCTTCTGATAACACCTTGCTTAGAGAATTTACTCATGCTAGCGATCAGGTCGGTTCTGTCATTCGTCAGCGTTCCATTTATACCCGTATTTTTGCCATTCTTTTTCTTCTGCTGTCCTTAGTTGGTTTTTGGTGGCCATTTGCACAAGTTAATACCAGTCTGTCGCTCAACGGTCCTTTTGGCGGTCACCTCGTCGTTCTTCCAGAGAATACTCAAGTCACGCAGGTGACCGCCGCCGATTTTCTCGTCGGCAAGCAATTACCAGCGTTCGACCTTTTTGGTCAAACTATTGATAGCTACACCATTGGCAATTATCGCCTTTACGACCTCCTCAAAAATCCTCTTCAGGATTACGGTTATCTGCAAACCGCTACTCAGCTCATTAGTCCAGAAACCGCTTCTCTTATCAGCAGTCCTCAGCTACTTAGTACTCTCACTCATTATTTTCCTGATTACGCCACCGATATTCATAACGCTCTTCAGGGTGCTGCTAATATCGTCGGTCAGGCTAGTCAAGTTGTGACCGCTCTGAATAATATCGTCATCGCTGCTCGTCAAGAATCTTTGATCATCAGTCAATCTATTAGCTTTATCCAATCTGCGCTTCAAGTCGCAAATTTCACTACCATTTTCCTTTTTGTCTTGATTATCGGCGCTATTATTGCTCTTTGTTTCCCCAGAGTGAGCAAAGTTTTCTCCCTCATTATCGTTTCCGTCGTCACTTTGGTCGTGGCTCTTGCCGCTATCCTAACCACTTATTACGGGCAAGTTCTAGCGCGCTGGAACACCACTTTCGTCGCCTCTCTCAACACTCAATTCCAGCGCGCCATCACCGATCTCATCAATCAACTGCTTGGCAATGCCGCTTCTCTTTTAAATTGGCTTGGTAGCGATCAGATTAATTACCTTGACTGGCAAATTCATCTTCATCTCCAAACAGGTGCCATTCTTATGCTTGCCGGTCTCGTCGGCGCTCTCATTCTGATTATTTTTATCCCCGCTCCCGCTTTGTCGCGCCGCCGCACCCAGAAAAAATCCGTCTCCCTCGCTTCTCACAAAACTCGATAACTCCACAGCATCGCTGTCACTGCTCCCAAGGTATCAAAACCAACATCACGCAGAGTTGCCGTTCTGCCTGGGACCATGCTTTGGTGATATTCGTCCATACCTGCGTATATCACTGTGAACACGAGCGCCCAGAGCCATTTTAGGCGAATTTTTTTGCCCCCTTCCTTTTCATAATGTTCCAAAAAAATTCGCCACCAGATATACAGCATTCCAAAAACGAACATATGCGCCCCTTTTTTGAAAATAAAATCACCCAAAAATACCTGTGGACCGGGTAAAATACTTTGCGCCGACAGGGCAAATATCACTGCCATCCAGCCCAGCGGCAATAATAGCCATCTCCATTTTTTAATAATCGACCATTGCTTCTGCTTCATTTTTATTTTTTTCCTGCCACAGTTTATATCCTGTCCATGTCACTATTAGTGCTCCTAGTATTATAACCGCCCAGCCGCTGATTAGTAAACCTGCTTCTCCCGCTGTCAAGCTTCTTTCTCCCTCTCTTATTGCCTCTCTTATTATTCCACTCCCACTCCCTTCTTTCCCTTCTCTTATTCCTCCTCCTTCCTCATTTTTTGCCGCATCATACGTATATTTTGGCACCCGAAAGCCATGTCCTTCTCGCCAGTTTGTCACCTCCTCATTTTTCACTGTCTCATTTTTGTTGCTTGTCTCATCCCTCTCTTCTTTTTCCTCTGTTGTTTTTGCCGTCGTCGTCATTACTTTTTCCGTCCATACGCCATTATTTAGACTCAATGTCACTCCTTTATTATTGCAAGCATCATAAGTAATTTCTGTCACCGTTTCTCCCGCTGGATCCAGTAGCAGCATCGTCCCGCCACTGTTTGGTGCCACTCCGCTAGTAAATTCTATTTTTGCACTCGCTCCCGCATTTAGAGTCACATCTCCCATATTTCTGCTCACACTACTCAAGTTATTTTTCAATTTGAAGCCTAATAAATTTACCGCCCTTGTTCCTTGATTTTGCAGTCTTAGCCATTCTTTTTCACCGCTATTCGGGCAAGGATAAAATTCCAATGCCGTTAAATTATATTCATAAATTTCCTCTTCATTCTCTTTTGCTATCACTGTCGCTTCATTTCCATTTGCTTGCTCCGTTCCCGTTTCCGCATTACTTACTCCCGGGCTTACTTTTCCCAGTACTGCCCATTCTCCCATCCCGTCCACTTTTCGTCCATAACTTTTTTTACTTAAGCTCGGATAAGTCACGCTGTCTTCTAGTCCTCCCGTGGGTGTATATAAATAAATTGTGTCACCAGTATTATTCAGGCTCACTTTGGTCGTTTCTACTACCAGAAATCCGCCTGCCTTTATTTTTCCCTCCATGCTCGCTTCCGCCGTTCCACTTTTCCATATCTCCTCGCTTCCGCCGCTCGCATCACCGATTTCCCAACCCCGTATTTCCACCACGCTCGTGGTTGGATTATAGATTTCCAACCACTCGCGCCCACCGTTTTCCGGACTCGGATAAATTTCATTCAATTTCAAACTTGACATCTCACCTTTCAGTTACAATTATTAAAAATCATAAAATGATTTCTTCTCCCTTCTCTCATTATCTTCGCAATTATGACAAGTTTATGACAATTTCCTTCTTGCACTTTTGCACTTTTTATGCTACACTTTTCTTGGATTTTAGTTAGTAGCATCAATGTTAATATTAATAAATAAGCACGAAAAACAAGAAAAAAAACCAAAAAACATGATTTTTTCTCTCTCTATCAATTCTCAAAATTCCTTAATAAATAGTAAAAGTCGCTTGACAAACAAGCAAAATTGTTGTAACACACACACACACACACACACACACACACACACACCATAATTTCTTTCGCTTTATTCCTGATTGCCTTGGGAAATTTAGTATGTCAGTAAAATCACGCTGGCAAATTTTCTCACCAGCGAAAGTGGTAGCTTTAGCGTTGGTATTCTTCATTACTTCCTCCTTACCCACTTTCGCCACCGACTTCTCATATACCGGCAGTGTTCAAACCTTTACTGCTCCTGGAGTTGGAGTCTATCAGCTCGAAGTCTGGGGAGCACAGGGTGGTACATTAAGTAGTAAGATTGGTGGTGCTGGTGGTTACTCTATCGGTAATGTGAGATTAAATACTGGTGATGTTTTATCTATTTACGTTGGTGGACAAGGATCTATTGGTACCGCTGGCTACAACGGCGGCGGTGGAGCTGGCAGTAGCGGTGCTGGCGGTGGCGGCGCTACTGATATCAGGCTCAACGGTACCACTCTTTCTCATCGTCTGATTGTTGCTGGCGGTGGTGGTGGTGCTGGTCAAGATTCTTGTGCTACCGCCGGTTTTGGTGGCGGTACAGCAGGTGGTGGCGCTGCTTCTCAAGGTAGTTGTGGGACCCAAGGCGGTGGTGGTAGTCAAACCGCTGGTGGTGCTGGTGGTATCTATAGTGGAACCACTGGCGCCACTGGTACTTTTGGCGTTGGTGCCACCGCTGCCGATGGTAGTTATGATGGCGGCGGTGGCGGTGGTGGTTGGTATGGTGGTGGCGCTGGTGCCTCAGCTGGCTGGTCAAATGGCGCCGGTGGCGGTTCTGGTTATGTCTACACCGCCAGCACCGCTGTCAATTACCCCAATTGTCAATTAAGTACTAGTTATTATCTCACTTCTGCTTCTACCATCGCTGGCGATAGTAGCTTTCCTGCTCCCGCTGGTGGGACTGAAACAGGTCATACTGGTAATGGCTTTGCCAAGATTACATTTTTAGATTCCACCCCTCCCTCAGGTGGCTCCATTTCATATTCCACTGGTCCCATTACCAAATCCAATCAAACATTTAATATTACTGTTAATGATGGCACAGATAGTGAAAGTGGTATTGATACTTCTTCTCGTCAACTCTTAATATCTAGAGCCTTACTGACTAAAGGTACCTGTGGTACCTTTAGTTCTTTCTCTCCAGTCTCATATACTGGTACCTATCCCAATATCACCACCTCAGGCTTCACGGTTGATAGCTGTTACAAATTCTCTTGGTCTGTCTCTGATATTGCTGGTAATACTACTACCTACACTGCAGACACTATTGTCACTACCTCTTCCAATACCATCTCTTTATCTCAAGCCCCTCTTGGCACAGTCATTAGAATTAACAACCTCCTTTTTACCAAAGTTAATAACAGTGGTTTACTTCTAGCTTTACAAGTTTATCCTCGTCTTCTTGCTACTACTGGCAGCTGTAATACTCCTCTCTATGATCTGGGCCCTCAAACTCTCGCCAGTGGTGCTACTCACGCCACTTATTCCAATAACACTGCTTCCATAGCAGGCACACATACTGTCACTGTTACTGCCAATCCCACTTATGCCTTCTCCGATGGCACCACCTCCAAAACTCTTTCTTGTCTTATCAGTCCTGCACCTACTCTTCAAGCCTTCACCACTGCCGATTGTACAGCCTTACCTACTTGCGCTATTGACAATTGCCCTGCTGGTGCCACCACCACCCTCACTGACTCTCGTGACAGTAAAACTTACCGCATTCGCAAATTTGCCGACGGTCATTGCTGGATGATTGACAATCTTCGCTATGGTGGCTCCACCGATGCCTGTGCTGGTAAAACCTCCTTCTCTGGCAATGGTTCAGCTACTCCCACCAATACCTTTGGTACTGGTACTTATGGCGACTGCCGTGATTCTGGTAACACCTCCTATGGTTATTATTACAACTGGCAAGCTGCCATGCAACACTCCACTGCTTATTACAATTCTTCCTATACCGGTCCCGTCATTGCCACCGGCATCTGTCCTACTGGCTGGCATGTACCCACTAGCATGGATTATCGCTATCTCGACGTTGCCCTTGGTGGTTACGGCGGCTACTCCACTACCAGTATGACCGTCAATCCTGTCGCCAATTGGCTCTCTGCTTCATATTTCAACGGTCTCCTTTCAGGCTGCTGCAATACCACTGGTAGTCTCGACGATCAGGGTACAAGCGGTAGCTATTGGTCTGGTACTCAGGGCAGTGCCGACGGCGCTTACGATCTCTACTTCGACTCTGCCAATGTCAACCCTGGAGTCTACAACAGCGATCGTGGCAACGGGCTTGCCGTTCGTTGTATTAAGGATTAGCTCGTTGCTCTTTTTGCTCTTTTTGCTCTCTTCTCGGCGCGCCTCTGCGCGCGCCGCCCGCGCCCTCTGGCTTTAGAGCATTATTGATAGAGTAGGGAAGTTTGTTCTTTAACATTAGCACTTGTAAATATGCTTGCAGCGGTTAGGTGTTGGTGATAATCAACCTTAGCTCGCTCTTATCTAATCCCCTCGCTCCGCTCGTATTTTCGTCATTGCCAGCGTCAGTATTTAGTTTGTCCCTCCGCTTCTATTAACCA
>CAYVKW010000033.1:0-10485 GCA_964452285.1 uncultured Pseudomonadales bacterium
CTTACTCCTACCAACCAAACTCTTCACTATTCCCATAAATACTTTATTGACGGTACAATGCAAGCGGGAGTAAGAGAGGGTAATGGTCAAGCCAAAATTACTTATCTATCCAATGTTAAACCAGCAAGAGTAAATACTAAACTGAATAACGTCAGATATATTAAGGATTGCGGTACTGGTAATTCTTCTGGCGATGGTTATATTACCTGGATAGAATTACAAGCAATTATTAATGGTATTAATGTGGCTTTTGGAAAAGATATCATTGATACTACTGAAAATGCCAATCCTAATACAAATCCTTACAACGTGATTACTGACGGAATTATTGACATGAATAATCGTTGTAATGCTAACTCTGCATCTCAAACTTTAAATCGCTGTATTACTGTAGATCTTGGTCAAGCCTACAATCTTGATGAAATCTCAGTTTGGCATTACTGGGCTGACGGTAGAACAACTTATGATAATGTTACTTATGTCTCCGCTGACAATTCTACTTGGACTAATGTAATTACTACCACTGAGCCAGAAACAGCCAACGGTAAAAGAGTTAGTGCTTATGAAGAAAAAATTACCAGTTCTACTTCAAATAACATTTTGACCAATGCTGATTTTTCTTCTTTTTCTACTGTTACTTACCCATGGGATACAAGCTTAAATAGAGACCCAGCCATAGAACCGACTAATTGGTTTGGCGGTTATAACGGTGGCGTTTCTGATCCTTCCATCGGCTATCATGCTCAATTCGATGATAGCAGATTTCCTTATATTGTGATGAAATTTCCCAATCTCAATTCAGTGATTTCTCAATCTGGTAGGTGGTTGGGCATAACTCAAATTATCAGTGCTGGCACTATTAAACCAAATACTACTTATTTAGTTACTCTAGACATGTACTTTACTGCTGCGGGTCAAAAAACTGAAGGAGGAATTTATTTTTATAATACTGCATCTTCTTCATATATTTTCCAGCCAACTTATTTTACTTATACTGCTACAACTGAAGATCTTAACAAATGGATTACTAGACAATTTGTGATGACTTCTGCTCCTACTTTGGATGCTAGCAAAATTACTTACCTTTATATTTATGGACATTATGGAGCAGAAGGTATTCATTACGTCAAACAAGTTTCGCTTAGTCAGATATAAAAAGTTGATGTAAATATAGCTTGCTTCTTTTCCAGAACTTTCCCCTCTTTCCATGCTATAATAACCTCATGATTAGCGTTGTTTATGCCGTTTATAACGAAGAAAAGACTTTATCTCGCTCGCTCGAAAGCGTAAAGGATTTTGCCGACGAGATTATTGTCGTTGACGGTCGTTCTAGCGATGAAACGGTGAAAATTGCTCGCCAGTTTGGCGCCAAAATTATTAGCACTAGCAATAAGAGCAATTTTCATATTAATAAACAAATGGCCATTGACGCTGCCAAAGGCGATTTGATTTTACAGCTTGATGCCGATGAAGTCGTTGATCAGGATTTGCGCCACTTTATCGAAAAATTAGCCAAAAAAGGTCAGGCAGTCAGTGACGCCGTTGCTTGGGATATCGCCCGCAAAAATTTATTTTTTAATCATTGGCTAACCAAAGGCGGTCAATATCCAGATGCCGTCATTCGCCTTTTTTGGCGTGGTCAAGCTTATTTACCACAAAAAGATGTCCATGAACAAATGGTCGTTAAAGGTCAGCTTTCTCGCGCTTCTGGACATCTTTTACATTACGCTAATCCAGATTTAACTAGTTATTGGCGCAAATTCAATACTTATACTAGTTTTAAGGCTCAACAATTGGCAGCTGCTCAAGTACCCATTAATTTTGGTAGCAGCTGGCTTTATCTTATTCATAAACCTTTGACCACTTTTTGCAGCTTGTATTTGCGGCATCGCGGTTACGTCGATGGTAGAGCCGGCTTTCTTTTTGCTTGGTTTAGCGGTATGCATCATCAGCTCGCCTATTTAAAATATTACGAACAGCAGAAAGCCGCAGTTCAAGAAGGTCGAAAATCGTGAAAGTTTATTTTCCTATTAGTCCTTTTGCCAAACAACAAGCTCATCGCGGCGTTGGTCGTTATGACACTTGGCTAAAAGAGTCTTTAATGAATTTGTCAGATTTCCAAATTGTGACCGATCCTCATCAAGCTGATCTTTTTCATTATACTTTTTTCGATCCTTTTGTTCGCTCTCTTAAACCGCCTAAACATAAATGTCCTTTTGTGGTCACTATCCACGACTTGACGCCATTGGTTTTTCCTCGCGATTTTCCAGCGGGCAGACGCGCTCACTTCAATCTTTTTTGGCAAACTCGCTCTGCCCGCCAAGCAGACTTTATCATTACCGACTCTCAGGCTAGCCAACACGACATCAGTCAGATTTTTTCTTTACCGACCGAAAAAATCAAAGTCGTTTATCTGGCTGCCAATCCCAATTTAAAACCAGCTTCTCTAGCTCAAATCAAGAACTTGCGCGTTAAGTATTCTCTTCCTTCTCGCTATCTTCTTTACGTCGGTGATATTAACTTCAATAAAAATTTGCGTCAATTAATCAAAACTCTGAAGTTTTTGCCTCCAAACATTCATTTAGTAATGGTCGGCAAAAACTTCTTCCCTCATGAAATTCCTGAATGGTATGCTATCCAAGAGCAACTTCATTTAAGTGAAGTTGAAAATCGAGTTATTTTTCTTAATCAAATTGCCAGCGATCTAGAACTGAGTGCACTTTACACTGGTGCTTTGGCTTATATTCAGCCTTCATATTACGAAGGCTTTGGTTTGCCAGTTTTGGAAGCTATGCGCTCTGGTACGCCTGTTATTTGTCATCGCAACTCTTCTTTAATAGAAATAGGCGGTCAGGTCGCTGTTTTTAGTCAGAGTTTACAAGCTCGCGATTTTGCCGCTGCCGTTCAGGAAGTTCTTGCTTGGACTCCAGAACAGCGACAAAATCGTTTAAACAAAGCTTATGCTTGGGAGAAAAACTTTACTTGGTCGAGCACAGCCGAACAAGTCTATCAAATTTATAGTCAAGTTTTAGCCAAACATGCTAATCAGCCTGCTGCTTCTTCTTTGCCAGCCGCTTTGGATTCGTCTCCAAAGCCCACTTTAGATTCTCAAAAACAGTCTTAGTTGGCACAAACTGGATTTCTTTCCGTATTTTTTCTGGGATTTCTGGTAAATCGCGGCGATTATCCCAAGGAATTAAAACAGTTTTGCAACCAGCTCGATGGGCCGCAATCGCTTTTTCTTTCAGACCGCCGATTCTTAATACTTGTCCTCTCAAGTTAACTTCTCCCGTCATAGCCACGTCTTTTTTCACCGGTCGTCCCGTCATTGCTGAAACCAAGGCCGTGACTATCGTTACCCCAGCACTCGGTCCATCTTTTGGCACTGCTCCTTCTGGCACATGGATATGAATATCAAGAAGGTCGGCTTTTTTTCTATCAATGTCAAATTTTTCTGCATTCGTTCTAATAAAAGTGTGAGCGGCTTGCGCTGATTCTTTCATGACATCGCCCAGCTTGCCCGTCAATTTGACACAACCCTTGCCAGGCGCCAAAGCCACCTCAATAAAAAGCACATCGCCACCGACGCTAGTCCAAGCGAGGCCAGTAGCCACGCCCACTTCACTTTTTTGATTTTGCAAAGACACGTCATATTTTGGCGCCCCCAAAAAGTTTGTTAATTTAGACTGATCAATAGACACTTTTTTAATCTTAGGCTTCAGCAAAATTTCTTTTGCCGTTTTCCGCATGACTTTATCTAGCTGTCGTCCCAATTCTCGGACTCCCGCTTCTCTGGTATAGCGTTCTATAATTCTTGTCAAAATTGGCAATTTTATTTCTACCTGCTCATCCGTTAGCCCGCTTTCTTCAATTGCCATCGGCAATAAATACTTTTGTGCAATCATTTCTTTTTCATCGGTGGTATAGCCGCTGTAGCGAATAATTTCCATCCGGTCGAGTAGGGGAGTGGGAATATTTAAAGTGTTAGCAGTGGCAATAAAAATCACTTGTGATAAATCAAAAGGCATATCTAGATAATGATCTTCAAAATTTTCGTTTTGCGCTGGGTCTAGCACTTCTAATAAAGCCGAAGACGGATCACCTTTATAGTCGCTAGCCATTTTATCAATCTCGTCCAACATAAAAACTGGATTGGCAGTGCCTGCCTGTTTTAAGCCTTCGATAATTCTACCTGCCATCGCTCCGACATAAGTCCGACGATGTCCACGAATTTCCGCTTCATCATGCACTCCGCCTAGAGAAATTTTAGTAAACTTCCGCCCTAGAGCCTTAGCAATACTTTTACCGATACTAGTTTTACCGACTCCAGGTGGTCCGACAAAACATAAAATCGTTGGCGCTTTAGCCTCTTTCTGTCTTCTCTGGCGCAGCTCTAAGACTGCGATATATTCCAAGATTCTGTCTTTCACTTCTCTCAAAGCATAATGAGACTCATCTAAGATTTTATTAGCTTCTTTGATATTCAGCTTATCTTGACTATATTTACCCCAAGGCAGTTCAAACACCGTGTCTAGCCAACTTCGCAAATAACCGCTTTCCGGGCTCATACTGTGAGTCTGTCTGAAACGTTTCAGCTCCTTGGTGATTTTATTTTTATTTTCCGTCGTGGTTTCTAGTTTTTCGAGCTGTTTATTGTATTCATCTGCCACTTCGCCATCGTCATCAGTATCGCCCAATTCTTTTTGGATCATTTGCAAACGCTCGCGCAAAATGCTTTCTTTCATATTTTGCTCAAACTTCGCATTGGTCTTGGCAATGACCGATTTTTCCACCTGCACGATTTGCAATTCTGTTTCCAGTTGCTCCAGCACTAAATACAATCTCTTACTTACTTCCAGAGTTTCCAAGATTTTTTGCTTCTTTTCTGTCGACGCCGTCAAGACATTGGTAATGTGATCTGCCACTTCTCCTGGCGGCACTTGGCGCAAGAAACGCAAAAAATCTTCACTATTATTTACCGAACCCAGTTTCACTAGCTGCATGAATAAATCAAGTAGCCGATTACTCATAATTTTTAATTCTTCTCCCGACAAGTCTTCCACGTCCTCAAGTAGTTCCACTTCAGTGATAAGAATTTCATCTTGATGCACCCATGATTTGATTTTCGCTCGATTAACCGCGCGAAAATCCACCATAATGCCGTTTTCTGTCTCTTCCAGATGTTTTGTCTCAATTATGACTCCGACTTTATATAAATCTTCTGCTTTTGGTTGTTCCACTTTATTGTCTTTTTGCGCCAAAATAAAGACTAAGTTTTTTGTTTTAGCCGAAGCCCGTAAAGCTTTTTTCGACAATTCTCTAGAAAAAAGCATTCTTGTCTGCAGCCCAGGGAAAACCGTTCCCTCTTTTAAAGGCGCTACCGGCAAAATCAATTTTTTATTTAATTCTTGCGTTTCTTTATTTTGTACAGTTTTTGTCTTCATCTCTGTTCGCTCGCCTATTTTTTGCTCTTTCTCCTCTTTTGCCTTTGTTTTTGCCACTTCTTTTTTTGGTTCCGTCTCAGTTTTTTTAGTTTTAATAGTTTTATTCATCTTTTTTTCCATAATCATCATTATAACAGTATTTTTAGCAGTGTCAACACATTGCTGCTAATTTAACTTTCTAAATCTTTGCTCAAGTCGCGCAAAATCGCTGCCAGCTCAAAATCCATCACTTTTGCCGCTTCGGTCATTTTCCTTCTTACTTTTGGCACTAGTCTTTTCTTTTCATAAGGTGTCAATTCTTCCAAATTAAAATTATTAAGATCTATTACTCCGCTTTTTTTATCCAATTGAATGAGGAGTTCCTTTTTCTTTTTCCCTATACTCTTTTTATTTCTTGTAATCGTCCTACCTAAAGCATCTTCTGTTTCTATTTTTTCCTCTCTCTCTAACAATTTTTCTCTGATTTCTTTTTGAATCGATTGCGGCACAATTCCATGTTTCTGATTAAATTCCAATTGAAACGCTCTTCTTCTTTTGGTTTCATCTAGAGCTCGCGTGATTGAGCCCGTCATTTTGTCGGCATACAAAATTGCTTTTCCTTCTAAATGTCTGGCTGCTCGGCCAATTGTCTGAATTAGGGAAGTTTCCGAACGCAGGAAACCTTCTTTGTCGGCATCAAGAATAGCCACTAGGGACACCTCTGGTAAGTCTAGACCTTCTCGCAAGAGATTGATTCCTACTAAGACATCATATTTCCCTTCACGCAGGTCTGCTAGAATATCGCCTCTGTCCAAAGTTTCTACATCCGAATGCAAATAAGCAACTTCAGGCAGTTCTCTATCTGGTCCTGCTAACGCTCTCATCTTCACTTTGTCATTCAGGTAATCAGTGAGCGTTTCTGCCATCCTTTTTGTGAGAACCGTGACTAGCACTCTTTCGCTTTTTTGCTTTCTTTGGATAATTTCTTCAATTAAATCTGGAATTTGATTCGCTGTAGGTCTGATCTCTGTTTCCGGATCAACTAATCCAGTTGGCCGCACTAATTGTTCAGCGATTTTTCCCTGACTGTATTCTTTTTCCCAATCTGCCGGCGTCGCGCTGACAAAAACCATTTGGTTATTTCGTTCTAGAAATTCATTGAATTTTAGCGGTCGATTGTCAAGCGCGCTGGGCAAACGAAAACCGTATTTAATTAGATTTTGTTTACGGGAAAAATCGCCAAAATACATCCCTCGTACTTGAGGTACGCTCATATGACTTTCATCCATAATGGTTAGAAAACCGTCTTTATTAAAAACTTTCGTATTTTCCTGAAAATAGTCAAGTAAAGTAAAAGGTGGATCGCCAGGATTTCTGCCGTCAAAATAACGAGAATAATTTTCAATACCATTTACAAACCCAAATTCTTTAATTTGCTCTAAGTCATGATTGACTTTTTGCTCCAGACGATAAGCTTCAATCACTTTTCCACTTAGCCGCAATTCTTCCAGTCTTTGTTTGAGATCTCTTTTGATTTCTAAGAAAGATTCGTCTTGACTTTTTCCGTTCAAAACATAATGTTTGGCCGGATTAATCGTAATCAAATGCCTGCCAGCTGTTTGATAGGCAAATTCTGGCGGCGTTATTTCTGTGCCGCTTTGCGGATCGATGGCCAGAATTTGCGTAATTTTATCTTCCAAAGTATCAATGAGCCAGATGAAGTTTTTATCTGCTGCCCAAACTTGAATCGTATCTCCGGCTACGCGAAAAGTTGCTCGTTTGAGGTCGTAGGGCGAATTTTGATACTGCATTGCTTGCAAACGTGCCAGCAAGCTGGCTCGACTAATTAATTCGCCCTCTTTTATTTCTAGAATTGAGTTTGCATAATCAGCTGGCGAGCCTAGATTGTAAATACATGACACAGATGCGACCACAATTACATCTTTTCGTGTCAGCAAATTGGTTGTTGCGCTCAGACGCAACCGGTCAATTTCATCATTAATGGTGGCTTCTTTTTCTATATAAGTATCGGTGCTACTGATGTAAGCTTCTGGTTGATAATAATCATAATAAGAAACAAAATAAGAGACGGCATTATTTGGAAAAAAATCTCTCAATTCTTGATACAGTTGTCCGGCTAAAGTTTTATTATGCGCGAGCACTAGCGTCGGTTTTTGCGCTTGCGCAATTAAATTCGCCATGGTAAAGGTTTTACCGCTGCCAGTGACACCTAAAAGCACTTGTGCTCGCGCCCCCGCTTGCACATTTTTGACTAATGTCGCAATTGCTTCTGGCTGATCTCCAGACGGCTTGTAAGGCGAGACGAGCTCGAATTTATCATTCATAGATAGTAATTATACTTGATTTTACTGCGATAAATAATCAAAAAAACCTCTTTTATTGATTTCTTGCAGCTTTTTGCTATAAAGAGCCGCTTGGCTCAAAAAAGAAAGAGGCTTTAAGGAGGAGGACACTCTTCCTTTTCACCAAACCAAGCGGCATAATTAAGTTCCGTTCTCTTAAGATCGGTTAAGCGAATATATCAGCGATACGGCCAAAAACTCACTTAACAAAATGATCCCGAAAACTAGAACATCCTTTATTATATCATAATTCATGCTTTTGTCAACCCCATAAGTCTATCATAATGGACTTTAGTCTATCTTTCTCTATTAAAAAAGCCTGACATTTTACTGTCAGGCTTGTCCTTTTGTCTAAATTCCATTTTTGATTTTGGTTACTCGAGAATGAAGACTGCTTCCTCTTTTATCCAATCTTCTATTCTGTCTGTGTCATTGTCTCTAAAAATCGAGACTCTCGCTAGAATTGTTCCTTTTTCGGTGATTACTCTGTCATTTAATCGAGCTCGATCTCCGCCTTCACCACGCAAATTGGCCGCCTTCCATTCGGCGCCAATTTGCGCCCTGCGCAAGTCTTCCATTGTCACCGACACTGGCTGACTTCCGTGTAAATAAAAAGCCTCCTTACTTTCCAACACTAAGACGCACCTCTCCTTCACTTTTAATTAGTTTCAGGCGATTGCTTCTACTTGTTCGTCATACGGCAAAAACATTCTTTCTGTGCTTTTTTTACCCATAATTAGCACTTCTTTGCCTCTCTCATTCTCTTTAATCACGATTAGAGCATAACCGTTGCCCAGATGCATGATTGTTGCAGTGCCAATCTCTTGTGCTTTTGGCACATAAGGGCAGCCTTCTACCGCCGAAATCCAATGATTGTTAATTGCGCCCACTTGGCCCCTGTCGGCTAGATCGGTCACCATTATTTCCGCCCCGCGCTGATTTTTTCTGATCGTAGTTACTAATAACTTGCCATCGTTAATTAACATCAATGGCTGACAAAGTAGTTCCTGATAAGTTGGTAATGAGTATCCCATCGTTTTTTTTCCTCCTCCATTTTTCATTTAGACTTTTCAAAGAACTCTCTGATCTGTTTTGTTTTTCTCCTTTAATCAACAAAAAACCAGAAGTCAGTATTATAACTAACTTCTGGTCTATGTCAAGTTTAATCTATTAATCAAGCTCTTTTGCTTATTTATTCAAAGCAACTTTTACGCTTGGACTCATGGTCGCAGAAATAGCAATTTTCACTGTTTTGTCTGCCGTCACTTTCATGATTGCTTCTAAGTTTTCTACCAATTTCTGTGTGTCTAAATCAGTTTTACCCAAAGTCACATGCAAAAGTGGCATTTTGCGTTCTGTCTTGAGAATTGTTTTTCCACCCAAAAGTTCCGCTTTTCTTTTTTCTGGGTCACTGACAATAGTCTGATTTTTTGGATTTGGCATCAATCCTTTTGGTCCCAAAACCCGCGCCAATTTAGCCAATTTTGGCATATAAGCTGGCGTAGTCAAAAGCACGTCGAAGTCTAAGTTTCCACCTTCAATCGCTTTTATGAGATCGTCATCTACAATCGCTACGCGCAAAACTTTGCCAGTTTGATGAGGTAAAGTCACTGCAATTTGATTATCAACTTCTTTTAGTACTAAATCAGCACTAATAGTGCCTGGAAAACTACTATAAGAAGTTTTCTTCACTAATTCTATCGCTTCTGTCGGTGAAAAAAACTTGCTTTTATCCACCAAAGATCTAGCTTTGACGTACTTTGGACTTCGTCCTCGCGCAATTTTGACTTTTTTCTTCGCTTTTTCTTCTTCTGCCAATTCTACGGCAATTTTGTCATTTACTTGAGGATCAACAATTCCACCCTCTTGCGTCTTGACGATTTTTACCTCGTCGATTGCGCCTTCTACGGTCACATTTTTCTTTGCTCCCATATTTCCTTTCTTTCGCAGCGCGCTCGCGCCACTTCTGCTTCGGCTAGCCTATTACCGCCGGCAGTTTATTTTTATTTCTATTTTACGCTTACGCCCATTGAGCGCGCTGTCCCCAAGACAGTCTTTAAAGCTGCTTCTACGTCAGTTGTATTTAAGTCCGCCATTTTGGTCTCAGCAATTTTCTTTGCTTGATCCATAGTTAAAGTGGCCACTGTCTCACGACCAGCTGTCCCGCTTCCCTTGCTCAATTTCAATTCTTGTTTAATCAAAGCTGACACTGGGGCAATTTTCAATTCAAAAGTAAAAGAACGATCTTGATAAATCGTAATTTCCGCTGGAATTACTTGTCCTTTTTTATCTTGAGTGGCTGCATTATATTGTTTTAAAAAGTCCATCATGTTGATACCAGCTTGACCCAAAATTGGACCCACTGGCGGGGCTGGAGTCGCTGTTCCAGCTGGTAAGTTTAATTTGAGGACATTAATTACTTTTTTTGCCATAATATTTCCTTTTATTTTTTATTTTACTTTCTCTACTTGTAAGAAATCCAGTTCTACCGGCGTTTCTCGACCAAAGATATTAATCAAGACTTCAATTTTTCCCTTAGCATCGTCAATTTTACTCACCGTGCCCAAAAAATCATTGAACGGTCCATCTACGATTTTCACCGCTTCACCTTCGATAAAGTCGGCTTTGAATTTAGTTTCTGCCTGACTAATGTATTTTTGAATCGCTTCCACTTCACTCTTGGATAAAGGCAAAGGTTT
>CAYVKW010000034.1:0-7545 GCA_964452285.1 uncultured Pseudomonadales bacterium
GGTTGGAGCACTTCTTCTTCTGCAACAACGGCAATGTATACAGACAGTCAAAGCGTCTCTAATTTAGTTCCAAGCGGTAATGTAACCTTGTACGCAGTTTGGCAGAATTTGTTCTCATATTCTGGCAGCAAAAATGTAATTAATGAAGGTAATGGGAATTGGCGCTTAAAGTTTTTGTCTAGTGGAACATTAGTGACAACAAAAAATATCACTATTGATTCGTTCTTAGTTGGCGGAGGCGGCGGAGGAGGTTCTGGTGCTGGCGGTGGAGGCGGAGGAGGTTATATTAATAGAACTGATTCAGTTAGCTTAGCAGCTGGAACTACTTACTCGATATCAATAGGAGTAGGAGGTGGAGGTGGAGGAAGTGACGGAGCTGGAGGAAATGGAAGCGCCACTTCGGCTTTTGGTTATAGTGCTGGAGGTGGTTATGGAGGCAGAGGTTGGAATGGCTATGGTGGAACTCAACCTGGTGGTTCTGGAGGCTCTGGTGGTGGTTATGGAACAGAAGGGACAGGAAGTGGAGGTGGTGCAAACGGCGCTAGCAGTTCTGGAGCGGGACAAAACTACTCAACTTATGAATTTGGAGATACTGCTTTAACTTTGTATTCAGGGGGCGGCGGAGGTGGTAATAATGGGGCTGGTGGTGCCGGCGGTGGAGCAAAAGGTGGAAATTATGGACCTGGTAATTCTGCTGCTAATAACACTGGTGGTGGAGGTGGAGGAAGTGGCAGCGGAGCAGCTTATGCCGGCGGTAAAGGTGGAAGTGGTATTGCAGTAATTCGAGTTCATAGATAAAATAAGAATGTGTTAAATAAACATTGATTATTTTAATGATTTTTTATTTCTCAGGTAAAATGGATAAAAATATGTTATAATGTTATTATATGGTATTTTCTCATTAAAAATGAAGGATGAAAATTGAGAAGATACTAGTTCTTTGACAAAGTGACGTGAAAACTAAAAAAGGAGGAAGAAAGATGAGACTTTTCCAGAAACTCGAGGAAAAATCGGTAAAATGCGTCGGTAGCAAAGGGCACGAAGTATTGCGGCTGCGCGAGCTGCAGATTGACGACTTTGAAGAGTTGTTAGTGATGCAAGAGCACTGCTTACTGAAAGAAAGAGAGCTGCAACAAGCGGGCTGGTCGAGCAGATTGGACAAGAATATGTTGATGCGGATTTTGGTTTCAGGATTTATCCTGGGGCTATTTAATCAGCAAGGGCAATTGGTGGCCTATCTGCCGGTTTACCACTTGGATCCAGAGCAACCCGTGAGTCACTACGCCAAACAGCTAACCGATTGGAAAAGAATCGGAGAAGAATTGGATTTAAGAAAGGTGGCGGAGTTAAAAAAACCTCGGGTTCGACCAGATTACAGAGGACATCATCTGGGAAAGGAAATGATCAAAGTAGCAACAGAAATAATCCTCTCTTATTACGCGGAGACACAAGCGATCGTAATGTCTCTGCCGACGGCGGATATTTATTCGCCGATTAACTTTCTAGCCGTTGGTTTCAAATCAACGGGCATCATCACGCACAATCGGGCTGGCGAAGATAGGATGATTTATCTAAAGGATGACTTGAATCTTGTCGCTGGAGTAATATAAAGACCGGTAAAATGTCAAGGAATTTGGGCACTAGCGAAAGCTAGTGCCTTTTTCTGTTGTTTGTGTTATAATACGCCTCTTATGCCAATTTTAAAAAATGCAAAAAAGGCTTTACGAGCGAGCAAGCGAAAACAAATCGTCAATCGTGGCGTGAAGACGCAAGTGAAAACCAATTTGGATAAAGTACTGAAAGGGAAAGAGGCAAAAGATTTGCCAGCAGCTTTTAGTGCAATTGATAAAGCGGTAAAAAAGAATTTGATTCATAAAAATAAAGCGGCGCGGTTAAAAGCGCGAGCGAGTAAAGCAACCGTCGCCAAAGCCTAAAGACTTGGTGACCAATGCCAGAGAATTTCATTCGTAATTTTTCGATTATTGCTCATATTGATCATGGAAAGACGACCCTGACGGATCGTCTTTTGGAATTGACGGGCAATGTGGGGCGAGGACGAAGCGAGCGGATTATGGACAGCAATCCGATTGAAAAGGAGCGCGGGATTACGATTAAGCTAGCGCCGGTGCGCTTGCATTACCAAAATTACGAGCTTAACTTAATTGATACTCCTGGACACGTGGATTTTGGGTATGAAGTCAGCCGGTCGCTCAGTGCTGGCGAAGGAGCGGTACTCGTGGTAGATGCGACTCAGGGCGTGCAAGCGCAAACCCTATCTAATTACTATAAAGCGAAAAAACTGGGTCTGAAAATCATTCCGGTAATCAATAAGATTGATTTGCCAGTGGCAGATGTGGAAGGAACGACACTGGAACTGATGGATGCTTTTGGCTTCGAGCCAGAAGAAATTCTGGCGGTATCAGCCAAAAGCGGACAAGGAGTAGAAAAAATCTTGGAAAGAATTGTAAAAGTGGTGCCAGCGCCAAAAAGAAATCTGGAGACACCGGCGCGCGGTTTGATCATGACGGCGACTTTTGACCGACATCGAGGAGCAATAGCTTATGTAAGAATGATTGATGGAGTAATTCAAGATAAAGAAAAATTGGCCTTTATGGCGAGCGGGAAAATTTTTAATCCACTAGAAATTGGTTATTTCAATCCGAAAATGGAAGCTTTGGAAAAGTTGTCAGCGGGAGAGGTGGGTTACGTCTGTACAGGTCTTAAAGATATTCGACAGCTGGCGATTGGTGATACTTTAATTGTGGCGGGGACAGAAAATCAAGTCCAACCACTACCTGGTTTCAAAAAAGTTCAGCCGGTGGTGTTTATGGAGATTTACCCGATTGATGCGGATTTATTTCCAGAAATGCAGGATGCAGTGACGAAATTATCGTATCACGATGCGGCTCTAAGTTTCAGCACTACTTATTCTAATGCTTTAGGTTCAGGAATTAAAATCGGTTTCTTGGGAATTTTGCACGCAGAAATTGTCTTGGAAAGATTAAATCAAGAATTTGATTTGGATTTAATTGCAACGGCGCCGACAGTGGACTATTTAGTAACGCTGAAAACGGGCGAGCAAAAACATATTTTTGTGCCAGCGGATTTGCCCGATCCAAGTGAAATCGAAAAAATTGAAGAGCCAATTGCAGATTTGGAAATTTTTACGCCGGAAAGTTATTCAAGTGATATTATCCAATTTTGTCGAGAAAGACGAGGCAAATTGGAGGCAAGCGAATTTACAGCTGGCAATATGAAGCTGAAAATTCGCTTGCCTTTAGCTGAACTGATTACCGATTTTCACGATCAATTAAAATCGCTCAGTTCCGGTTTTGCTTCATTAGAATACGAAATCAATGGTTACGAACCGGTAAAAGCGGTCAAAGTTAATATTTTGCTCAACGGCGAACAAGTGGAGGCATTGAGTTTTATTGCAATTGAAGAAGAAGCGGAGAAACGCGGGCGAGAAATGGTGGCAAAACTTAAAGAAGTAATCCCGAGACAAATGTTTGAAATTCCGGTGCAAGCGGCAATCGGCGGGAGAATCATCGCCCGCGAGACAATTAAAGCTTGGCGAAAAGATGTGACTGCCAAATTGTATGGCGGTGACGTTACCCGTAGACAAAAATTGCTCAAAAAACAAGCACGAGGTAAAAAAAGGATGAAGCAATTTGGCAAAGTAGAGTTGGATCAAGATGTGTTTTTGACTTTATTAAAAAATAAGGTAAACTAAGACAAATATGTTACAGATTCCGCAAAAAGATAGCCATAAAGGTCAAAATGGGAAAGTATTAATTGTGGGTGGATCGCAATTATTTCATGCGGCGTCACTTTGGAGTGCGCAAACGACAGCTCATCTGGTGGATATGGTTTTTTATGCGAGTGTGAGCACTAATAATGAAATTGTCAAAGAAAGTAAGGAGAAGTTTTTTGATGGTATTGTAGTGGCGCGCGATAAGTTGGCAGAATACGCGCAAGAAGCGGACGTTATTTTGCTGGGACCGGGATTGGCGCGAGGAGAAGAGAAGCGCGCGCGCCTAGAAGAGATTTTACAAAGTGGTGGAGAACCAACGACGGCAGAATGGGAAGAAAATAGCTATCTAATTACTAACTATATTTTAGCACGGTGGAAAGGGAAGAAATTTGTCTTAGATGCCGGAGCTTTGCAAATGCTGGACTTAGATTTTTTGCCAGAAAATTCTATCTTAACACCACACAAATTGGAACTAAAACAATTAATTGACAAGGCAAATACTAAAGAGCGAGAAGAGAAACTCGTGGCAACCACGGTAATTGAAAAAGGGGGCAAAAATCAGAATGATATTATCACTCAAAAAAGATGGATTAAAGCGGAAGTAAAAGGCGGAAATGCCGGCTTAGCTAAAGGTGGAAGCGGCGACGTTCTCGCTGGACTGACGGCGGGCTTATTCGCCTATAATGATGCGGCGGTGGCGGCAGAATGGGCTAGTCGGACACTGAAAACAGCGGCTGACGAATTATATAAAAGCGTGGGACCTTTTTTTACCACCACAGAACTAGTCAAACAAATTCCAAAAACTCTGTGGCAACTGATACAAACACAGAATGATTAAAAGACAAGCGTGGGAGAAAAACTGGTTACTGAAAAACGGCTGGACAAATGAAAAAATTTGGACACTGGAAGATAGTGACGATGAAACGCCGGTAGAATATCTAACTGGTGCAGCTGAGTTTGGCGGCCGTATAATAAAAGTGAATGAGACAACTTTAATTCCAAGAATAGAGACAGAAGAATTGGTACGAATGGTGAGCGAGGCAGCAAAAAAAATGGTGAGAGCAGGAACAGAAGGAAAAGAAATACAGATTGTGGAAGTGGGAACTGGAAGTGGCGCCATAGCAGTCACAATTGCACTAAATGTGGATGAAGTAAAAATTCTGGCGACTGACATCAGTGAAGAGGCTTTAAAAATAGCAGAGGAAAATATAAAAAATTATGGTTTAACGAAGAGAGTACAATGGCAGCGGGCAAATTTGCTAGAAGGAGTGGAAACGGAAGAGGCAAAAATCTTAGTGGCAAATTTGCCTTATATTCCTGAAGGAGAAAGAGGGAAGTTGGCGAAAAGTGTGATTAATTTTGAACCAACGGGCGCACTTTTTGGCGGAGAAGACGGATTTCAAATAATTGAAAAATTATTAAATTCAGTTATTAGGCGCGCGCGTTTACCGAAAATGATTTTTTTGGAAATTGACGAAAGCCACAATCTCGAAAACTTTAAAAAATGGCCGCAATACCAGTGGCAGATTAAAAAAGATTGGCAAGAAAAAAATCGTTATGTGATTGGTGAACGGCGCGAGCGAGCGCCTAATAACTGAAAATACAAATTGTCAGCGACTTTTTTATTTACGCGCAATGTCGGAACTTTTCAAATACCATAAGAAAATAGCGGGCGGGTCATCTAAAAGCACCTGCTGAAATTCTTGATAAATGGCAGTACTTTCAGTCTGACCTAGAGTCTGACGCCCTTTTTCTAATAAACTATCGACGCGAGTGTTTTTATAACCAGTAAAGTTGGTCGCCAAACTAGAATGCCACAAGGGATATTGATCTGGATAAAGAGAAACTTCTTGTCCGACTAAAAGAATCTGAAAATTGCTAGTGTCGGGAAAGTTTTGAATATGAATTTTGACTTGGAGACGTAAATATTCGCATTTGCCTTTATCGGTAATATCTTTGTCAGCAAGACAGGCCTCAGCAGCGCGATTACCCAATTCCTCCCAATCTTTTTTAATTTCTTCAGCGACACTATAATAACTACTGGTAGTAGTAATCGACAGCTCAATCGGAGCTCCGGGCGCATCTTCCAATAATCTTTCTACAGCGTTATCAAAATTCTGACCATAAGTTTTCAGACCAGCTAAATAACCCCAAGAAGCAGCGGGAATAGGACCGACAGCGCGAGTATAACCGCCGCGTTCTTTATTAGTGGCATAGCTCAAGGCCAAACGCAAATTTTTAGTCAAGCTTTCATCGCGATTATTGAAAAAGAGAGCTAAATATTGATCATTACTTTCTCTTTCGGACACGGCCACATTAGGCCAGCTGGTTAATTCTTCAATATTGGTGACGTCAAAAAGATAGTCTATCTCCCCCATTTTAAAAGCGTCAATAGCTTGATCTTGAGTGAAATAAAAACGGTAAATATAACGTTGGCGAGTTGTTAAGTCGTCCAAAATAATTTCGGCCAAACTGGTCTGACTAGTATCGTTGTAAGTAAGATCAGCAATAACAAAATTATTGAGACCAGTGTAAGTTTCTTGATTAGCAAAATGGCGATTTTTGGTCAAAGTCACTCTCAATAAAGGATTGGTCAAATATTGCGGGAAAGAAGCAAATACTTCTGGCAAGTCGTAAATAATTTCATCTTCAGTACGAGTGACAGTCACATCATTGAGCTGATAATTAATGTCATCAGCGGTAAAAAGATCGCCGTTCTGCCAATATAAATCGGTGGGCAAAACAAAGCGATAGCGAGTGCCATTTTCTTCGATATAAACTTTTTCGGCAATGTCGGGCACAAAATTGCCGCTATCATCGATTTTCATCAAACCACGGCTAAATTGAGTAGTAATAACTTCTGGCAGGTCAGAAAGATAGTATTCGCCAACGATACCGATATAATAGGTGCGGCGGCGAGTAATCGTTTCAATGAAACGAGGTAAAAGAAAAGAGAAGACCGCTACTGCCGCCGCCGTAGCAAGCAGAATTTTCCAACCATGTTTACGTAAATAAGCGCTGACGTACCAATATATTTTTCTCATTACTAATTAAAGCGCGAGGGAAATGAGGGACAAGAAAACAAAACTCGCGATGGCAATAATAGTAACATAAAAAATGACTTTTTCCAAGCCACGCTTGGTGCTATAAGTAGCGCCACCACCGCCCCAAAGACCCAAACCAGCATCTTGAGTTTGCAAAAGGACACAAGCAATAATGACAATGCCTAAAATAATTTGGATAATTAAAATGGTATTATTATTCATAGTTTCCTTATTTTACTACATTTATGCCGATATTATTTGGCGACTGCTTGACCACGTGTTTCGCGGATAACAGTAACAGTGACAGTACCAGGATAAGTTAATTTTTCCTTGATTTCATCGCGGATTTTGTCACTTAAAACTGTCACATCATCATCTTTGGATTGAGTTGGTTCCAAAATAACGCGGACTTCGCGACCAGCTTGAATGGCATAAGATTTGGAAACTTCGGGATAAGCGTTGGCAATTTCTTCTAATTTCTGCAAACGTTGGACATATTCATCGTAATTCTCATAACGAGCGCCTGGTCTAGCACCAGAAATAGCGTCAGCAATATAAACAGCGACTTGCTCTGGACCGCTAAAAGGAATGTCCTCGTGATGCTGGGCAATAGCATCAATAACTGGTTGCGGTAAATTGAAACGTTTGGCGATTTTAACGCCTAATTCGACATGACTTTCATTGACTTCTTCAGAAACCTTACCAATATCATGAAGCAAACAACCGAGCTTAACAACATTGACATTG
>CAYVKW010000034.1:7555-9136 GCA_964452285.1 uncultured Pseudomonadales bacterium
AGTCTTTATCCTCGTGATGTTCAGCAACACAATTAATAACAGCTTCTGGGATATGGTTACGTTTGAGTAGATCAACACCTAGTTCTACATGTGTACCTTCTTGATCCGTAATAACTTTCCCAATATCATGGAGCAAACAACCAAGTTTAACGACATTGACATTGAGTCCGAGCTCGTGTGCGAGCTTGACACCAATTCTAGTCACTTCCAAAGTGTGCGCAATTAAGTTCTGACCATAAGAAAAGCGATATTTGAAACGACCTAAAATTTGCATTAACTCATTGGGTAAATTATAAACGCCCAATTGATGACAAAGATTTTTACCTTCTTCAAACATGACCTTGTCAATTTCTTTTTTGGTTTTGGCGACAATTTCTTCAATTCTGGCTGGCTGAACACGACCGTCTTTGATTAATTTTTCCAAAGAAAGGCGGGCAATTTCACGGCGGACCGGATCAAAGCAAGAGAGTTTCACTTCAGTTGGAGAAACGTCTAAATCGACGTCAACGCCAGTGACGCGTTCGAAAGAATGGATATTGCGACCACTTTTACCGATGATTTTACCTTTGGCATCTTCGCTAGGAAGAGTGACAATAGACATAGTATACTCTGGCACATAATCGGTAGCAGCATACTTCATAGCTTCGACTAAAACTTCCTTCGCTTTAGCATCGGCTTCAGCATGAGCTTCTTCTTCTTTTTGACGGATAATGGCAGCCATGTCATGTACGGCGCGTTTTTGAGCTTGGTCAAGTAGATATTGATGAGCTTCATCTTTGGTCATGCCGGCAAGTTCTTCCAAGCGGGCCAGAACTTTTTTCTTAGTTTCTTCGACTTGAGTTTGAAGATCAATCAGTTTTTGTTTTTCTTTGTCCAAATATTCTTCTTTTTGGTCCATTTGCGATAAACGAGCGTCAATGCGATCAATTTTTTGGGTCAAAGTATGTTGTTGCTCTTCGGCTTGGTGAAGAATTTTTTGCGCTTCTCTTTCAGCGTTGGAACGGAGGGTCAGCGCTTCGCTTTTGGCTTCCACGACGATCTCTTTAGCTTGAGCCTGCGCTTCGCGCTTCAAGTTTTCCAGCTCAGCCAAAGCTTGAGCATCTGGTTTAAAAGATACCACTGGTCTGACGACGGCCGGTGCCGTCGGTGCCGCTGGTGCTGAGACCGGTTTTTTGGCCGGCGCTGAGACAGCGAGAGGCGCTTTATGATTAAGATTGTTGCCAGTGTTTTTCTTGGCGGCAACGCCAGGTGCGAGCGGTTTTTTTGCTACTTGCTTTCCGACCTGATGATTACCCTTGACAAAAAGGGTGGATAAGTTATTAAAAAATGCCATAAATTCTCCTTTGTTTAACTAATTTAAGGAGAGAAGAAAGACAGGAATATCAAGCGTCAGCGTGACGAAAAAAGCACGAAAACTCGTTTTGACTTAAATTTGGCAAAATAATTAGATATTTTTTCATGATTTTCAAATTGATAAGTTGTTTAACTTCTCTAATGCTAATCATTTTACCACGTGGGGGCGGTTTTGTCAATAGCTGGGGTGGGGTGTACTCGAGGTGAGAGGTGGGAGGAGGAGAGAAA
>CAYVKW010000035.1:0-8503 GCA_964452285.1 uncultured Pseudomonadales bacterium
AGAAGGTTTTTTGTGTTATACTAGTGATGCTTTAAACGACAGTGGATATTAGACGGGCTCAATGCAAGAAAAAACAATGGAAAATGTAAAAGAAATTGCAGCGGAAGAAGTTGAAGTAGATAAAGTAAAAAAAACAAACGGGCGGAGCAAAATTTTAGTTAATAGTACTGCAATAATACTAATTATCATTGCTTTCATTATGGCTTTGGGAAAGCAGATAGTAAGTGGTTTTTTATTATTGAGTGTAGGACTAATGATGATACCAGATGTATGGGCGATGATGATGAGGGCGCTGAAAATCAAAATTGAGCCGGCGTTGAAAACTGTGATTTTATTGGTCTTAAGTTTTGTAGCATGTGCTTGTATAAGTTCCAGTCCGACTTTAAACATAGAGGAAAAGGAAAACTACAAAGAAGAGCTGACGACGACAGAAATTGAGACAGTCAAAGGAGAACAAATCACAAACGAGGCAACAAATGGAACAGAATTAATCACGGAGCTGGCGAGAGTGAATGAAGCGAGCGAAGAAGCAATCATTAAAAGAATAATTGACGGAGACACAGTGGAACTAGTAGATGGAAGAAAACTGCGCTATATTGGAATAAATACACCAGAAGTATCTGGGACAGCAGAGTGTCTAGGAATAGAAGCGAAAAATAGAAATCAAGCTTTGGTGGAAAATCAAAAAGTGTTTTTGGAAAAAGATATTAGCGAGACTGATCGCTATGGGAGATTATTGCGTTATGTATATTTAGAAAATGGGCAGATGGTAAATGAGATTTTGGTAGCAGAAGGTTATGCTCAAGCCTCGACTTACCCGCCAGATGTAAAATATCAAGAAAGATTGACAGGGGTGGAGAAAGAGGCGCGCGAGGCGAAAGCGGGACTGTGGAGCGGAGTCTGTCAAAGCTTAGAAGCGAAAGCTGAGACGAGCGCGTTGAAAACAGTAGCACCGGCGGCAACAAAGACGGAGGCGACAGTCGACACGAGAACAGCTGGTGCGGCAGCAATAACAGCAGTAGAAACAGGAGTGACTGGTGCGACAATGGTAAACAATGCATTGAAAGCGACAGCAACGCCGATAAGCACGATAACTAATACTAGCGGCGCTAAAACTCCGACAAATAATGTTAATACTAATTCTTCGAGTAACTATCAATGTAATTGTAGTAAAACTTGTACGCAAATGTCTTCTTGTGCGGAGGCGCAATATCAGCTAAATGTGTGCGGTTGCAGTAAAAGAGACGGCGATGGCGATGGAAAAGCTTGTGATGCGCAATGCGGGGGATAAAACCAAAGTTTCGCAATGTGCGAGCATGATCAATTAAACGGCAATTAGACAACAAAAGAGGTGGGTTTTTGCCAATTTTACGCGGGAAAAAGACTAGCAAATTGGCGTAAAAATACTGGTAATTCGTGCTTTGTTTGCGCTTTCTTTATTTTGACCGTCGTGCTTAAAATAAGATAAATGTTACCTGTGTTTTGGCAAAAACCATTTTTATTGGGCGTTTTTCTGGTCAGTCTAGGTTATACATTATTTATTGCCAGCTGTCCCCGGCCCGATTTCAAAACTGATTTAGTAGCGCGAGCGCAAACAATCCAGCTAGAGCGACAACAAGCAAAAAAAACTGCTGCTAGCACCAATTCTTTAGCTGATTTGCCAGCAACTAAGCAGCTAATTATAGAGAGTATTGGTTTGCGCACTGATATTTACCAGACGGCTCGAGCTGATGATATGAATCGCGGGGTGTGGGTCGATCAAGCAGCGGCGATGAGCCCAGATGATTTGGAAAAAAATCTCATTCTCACTGCTCATCGCTGGAGTTATCGTTTTGCCAAACCTTTTTTCAATTTGGACGAAGTCAAAATCGGCGATGCGATTTGGCTTTTTTGGGATGACAAAAAATACCGTTATCAAGTGGAAAAAATTGAAACAGTGGAAACGACGGAAACAGCGATTCTCAATCAAGGTCCAAGGAAAATTGTGCTCTATACTTGTTCGCCAATTTTTTCTACTGATAAAAGATTGGTGGTGGTGGCAAATTTGCTGGATGCAGAAAAATTGTTTTAGTCTATATTTTCTCTCAATGAGTTTAATGCTGCCACTGACACCACTTAGCGCCGGTGACGTAAAAATGATAAACCGTGCTAGAAGAGGAATTGCTGCTGCCGCTATCACTGGAACTTGAACTAGAGCTAGAACTACTGCTGGAAGAAGAGCTGCCGCCTGTAGATGTCGGAGTAGGCGTGGGAGTGGGAGTTGATATGGGCTGGCTGACTAAAGTAAAGGCGAAGTCTGCGGTACGGTCTTCAGTGGCGAGCGGACTAAGGTCAACGCTATATCCAGTTTGATCTTGACCATGTTGGTTAATGTTTGCGGTTCCCAGAACGCTAATTAGATTGGAATCTGGCAAATTATTTTGATCAACTTTCACATAATATCTAGTTAAGCGCGTTTGAGCAGAGTTATTAGGCTTGATTTCTAAATTCTCAAAGAGATAAGAACCATCAGCAGCACTAGTAGCTTCGGCGAGTAAATTACTTTGAGTGGCATCAAAGAGTTGCAATTTAACTCCTGGTAAACCATAATCGCCATTGTCGTATTGACCGTTGTTATTAGTGTCAAAAAAGACAAAGTCGCCAATTTTACCGGACCAGGTGGATTCCAAAGGAGCCAATGGCAAAGATAATTGGGTGCAGGTCTGCTCGGCAGAAGTGCCTGAAGCCGTAGCAGCGGAGACGCAAGCATGATTAATAATGGGACTGCTGGTAGCCTCCAATTTGACTTGGGCTTGAATCCAAACAATGCCATTATTACCGGCAGGCCAAACTTGGCTTGCCGGAGTTGAGCAATGGAGTTGCCACGCATTAAGCTGACAGCTAAAATTAGAAATATTCGTCGCGTCATCTACGTAAAAACTAATGTTTTCCAAATTTTCATCTAGCTGATCTGTTAAATGTGGTTCGATTAAGTCCGTCAAGCCGATATGACCGAAATTGAGACGATAGACAATCTGTCCTCCGGGAACAGCGCTACTAGTACTGGTTTTTTGTATCCACAAACTATCCGCTATAAAGATTGGAGGCGGTGTAGGAGTGGGAGTTGGTGTGGGTGTGGGCGTGGGTGTGGGCGTTGGGGTCGGGGTTGGAGGCGGAGTGGGAGTAGGTGTCGGGGTTGGAGTAGGCGTAGGAGTGGGAGTAGGTGTAGGTGTCGGGGTTGGAGTAGGCGTAGGAGTGGGAGTAGGTGTAGGTGTCGGGGTTGGAGTAGGGCAATTATTGCCTTGATAATTTAATTTTATGCCTTCTATTTTTGGATGACCCACACCATTATTACTAAACATAAGGATTTTTACCTTGAAGCAAGGATATAATGCGGCATTGAGCATAGACAAGTCAACAGCTTGATCAGAATCTAGTTCTATGCCTAAATCGTTTCTTTGATTGCCTAGAGCGAGATTGGGCAATAAATTGCCGCTGCAAGAATAAAATTGGAGTTTTACTCGAGTGGGGAAAAATCTATCTTCGCCAGTAATGACGATTCTATCCCAACTATCCAGATTAGGAGCAATAATATTTTTGGTCAGTGCATAACCACTTTCAGCTTGCGGCTCCAATCTGAGCTGGTCGCTGATCAGTCTAGTGTTGTTTAGCTGGGCTAAATAACTTAAATCGTGGAACTCGTAATTTAGGGTTTTGTCACAAGCGGAAGGCTGGCTGCAAGCTTGAGCCGTAAGCTTGGTGGACAAAACTTTGACAAACAAAAAGATACCAACTAGAGCAATGGCTTTTATACACTGGCGCAAAAAATAAAATTTATTTTTTGTCATCAGTCTATTTAACCACTCAGAGGTAATTTTTGAGCTTTATAAAGAAGTTGCTTTTATGGCACTAAATGCCAGATAATGCGGACTTAAAGCATTAAATAGTGGTAAGAACGGATTATAGATTAGGGTAAAAAAATAATATTTAGATGAAGGGAGAGCATTAGCAGGTGGATTTGAGATGGGGAAAAGGAAAAACGCCGCATTCTAGCGGCGTTTTTCATAAAAAAGGTGGTGCCAGCTGAAGGATTCGAACCTCCGTAGCCCAAAGGCAGTTGATTTACAGTCAACCCTCGTTGACCACTTGAGTAAACTGGCATTTTTTACAGGGGACACCTGAGCGTGAAAAGGAACGGATTTCCCTGGAAAACCAGGTGGGCAGAGCGTAAATCAATCCACGGATTAATTTAACAACCCTTAAGCCCGAAATCTTAAAAATATTCGGGAAAATATATGTCCCTTTCCACGCTCAAATGTCTTTATAAGAACGGGGATATTATAACACAGGAAAAAGAAAATGGCGAGAGTTTACAAATTAGAGACAATTTTGATAAATTTCTTGAGGGATTTCGGCGGTGGCGGCGGTCAAACAAGTCACCGGTCTATTGCCACCAGAGGCAAGACGATAGCCGCTATCCACTTTTTGGAAAATACCGTAATTGCCGCCGCTAAAATTAACGCGTGACCAATCGCCGAAAGTATAAACATTTTCTACGGCCATATCAGGCACGCGCCATTCTGGATTAATAAGATTAAGAGTATACAGATAAGGTCTGGCGGCTTGATAAGCCGTGTCGTAAGCGTCACTACATGATAATTCAAGCCGCAAATAAGGCGTAGTGCTAACTTGGCGATCAAGTCGGCCATAACCGGCCATCAAAGTGCATTTATGATCGTCGCGAGTGTAAGTAGCAAGACAATTATTGAAAGAATCATAAGCTTCACTAACAGGACAAGAAGAAAAATTACTTTTCTTATAACCAAGGCTGGACATTTCTTTATTAATAGCCTTAATCACTTTTTTAAGGACAGGGTGTTTGGCTGCCGGATGGAGATCTTTGGCGTTTTTGGGTGTCAGTTCGGCGGCAATCTCCGTAGTCTGGACCTGATAGCCGGTGGTTTTGGCTGGCGAGACCAGAATACGATAACCTTCATCGGGGCTACGCCACCACATTTGATCTTGAATAAAGTCATTTTGTTCCAAGTCGCCAGCCAGAATTTCTTTGGCAAATTTCTGACGCAAAACCGTGCTCACGCGAGTAGCTGGATCCGCTCGCCAGGCTTCTTTATCATCGGCAGTCGGTTTGGGAGTGGGAGTGGCGGTAGTAGAGGTGGAAGTAGAAGTGCAACCAGCCGGACAAACTTGACCACCAACAGTAGCGTCGGCAGCTTGAGTTTGACCTAAAAAATTGGAAACAATAGTTTGGAGATCTGGTTTTCTTGCTAACAACTCCTGTTCTTTACGGATGTAGACAGCCGCAATAATAAGAATCACTAAAAAAGCGACGAGAGCAAGAGTGCTAAAATCTTCTTTTTGCATTATCCTATAATTATATCACAAAAACGTTCTTTTGTCAATCAGGGAGAATTTATGTTATAATAAAGAGAATGAGAAAAAAAGCGATATTTAAGCAAAAAATCGTACAAAAAATGAAGGGGGCACAACAAAATTGCGCCGCGGTGATTTTTGAAGAAGGCTGCGCATTGTTTAGACAAAATGGATATTATTGTCTAGAAGCGTATTTGATTTGGGCAATGATAGCGACAATTTGGGGTTTGGGTTTAATCGGTGCTTGGAAGATGCAACTAAGTTTTTGGTTGATTTGTGGTTGGGTACTGGTAGGATTACTAATGATGACGATGGTGGAAGTGGGGAAAAATAAAAACTTGGGAGCGATGGTGCGAGAAATGACGGCCGGGCGCTATCCGTTGTGGTTGAGCGGTTATTGGCTGGCGGGGCTGAGAGTGATGGCGGCGAAAGCGATTCTAAACGCATCGCTGTGGCTAACAGCGATACTAGCACTTTTTTACGTTTTCGTTTCGCCGTCGGTGACGTGGTTTTGGATTAGTGTGATCAGTGGCGGCGCCTTCAGTATTTGGTTAAAAATGAGATTTGGTTTGGCGCCGCTAATTTTAAGTGTGAAACAAAAGTTTACGTTGAAAGAAGGACTAAAATTAAGCTGGCAAAGAACCAAAGACAAAACAGGGTTAATGATGGCGATAATCGTTCTAAATATAATTGTTTTATCACCAACGGTGATAATTCTGCCGGTAATCGGCTGGTTCTTTGCCAGCGTAATAATTACTTTTGAAGGTTTGATTCTCAATCAGAGATTTTATGAAAGCTCAAAATTGAAAAAGGAAGACGACGTCAGCGATAGACCAATTGAAGAAAAAGCGAGGAAAAAAGTGATAGGCCCAAGAGGAAAAATGAAAAAACAAGCGACTCAAAATAAAAAGCGGAAACAATAAATAAAATTTTACCAAGAAATTGATAGGCAATGATAAATAAAGTATATGTGTGAGGCATTTTGCCTCTTGCTTTTTGCTAAAAAATAGTATATACAAAAGGACAAGAAGAAAAAGAAAGGCAAAATGCAAACCAGTGAAGGAGAATTCTCAACTTATCAAGAAAAAATTAACCAAAGTGAAAATATATTGGTGGTTTATGGACAGAATGCGTCTTTTTCTGCCGTAAGTTTGGCGACGAGTTTGTATCTATGGCTAAAAAATTTAGGCAAAAATGTAGGCCTTGCCTCCCCTACCGAGCCAGTGGTGGAGTTTTGTAACTTAGTAGGAATAAATAAAGTAAAAAAAAGTTTGCCAAAACAGAACTTAGTCATAAAGTTGGCTTATAGCGAAGATAAGGTGGCAAAGGTTTTAAGTGATTTAAGTAAAGATAAAAGCGAATTGTCAATTGTAATCAAGCCGCAAAAAGGCAATGAGCCAGTGGAGATCAAAAACGTCAAACTGAGTTATCAAGCAGGAGATTATGATTTAATTTTTCTAATCGAGGTACAAGAAAAAAATGAATTAGAAAAACTATTTGGCAGCAATCAAAACTTACTCGAGGATAGTAGTAAATTAATTGCGGTAAACAGCTTATTTGGCGCGTGCCCAGTGATGACGGACGTCGCCAAAGATTTAGGAAAAGAGGCAAATTTCGCTAGCTGGTGGGGGCAGATGCTTAAAAGTGGACAAGTGGCGATTGACGCCGATCAAGCAAGCAATTTGCTCATGGGGTTGGAAAAGGAAACGGATAATTTTGCCAGTGTTGATTGCGGAGCAGAAGCTTTTGAATTGGCGGCCTGGTTGATGCGACAAGGCGGCACGCGCCATCATGTAGATGAAGCGATGATGGAAAACTTTTCAGCAGAACATCATTTACCACAAGAAATTGCAACGAAGAAATAAAAGATTTAATTACAGTTTTTAATTACGCCTTCATTGGCATACAAAGAAGCGCTAGTATAATCACAACTACCGAGCATACCTAGGAGTTTTTCATAACTGGTCGATGGGTTTGCTTTGGCTAAATCAATGATGCAGTTTTGAAGCCTATTATTATAACCAGCACCAATGAGTTCATTGGTGCTTTTATTGAAGACCAGATTGTTGCCAACTGATTGATAAGCCTGTTGGAAGCGACTTTTCTTTGCCGCTGAAACAGAAGTGGCTGGACGATAAACTTGAAAACAACGGCCGTCACTATTAGCAATTAATTCTGCTCCATTTTTTGCCGAACGTCTAATAGTATAAGTTTTATAAATAGCAATAGATAATTTTAAAGCTTCAATGCTAACATTGTCGGAAAGAAGTCTAGAGTCTTCTTGAGAGATAACTCCTAATAGATAATCTTCAAAAGAAATAGTGTCTTTAGAAACCGCAGTGCAATTACATAAATCGCCATAGCCAACGCCTCCAGGATAAGCAGAAGCTGGAGCATCTTGATCGCTTGCATCAGCGGTACCATTGACAGGATTAAACACACTACAAGGATATTTTTCATTATCTGGACATTGTTTTATCCTGACTTGAGCTGATGTATATGAACAAGTATCACGCTTGCCGCCAGTACTACTAAACTCTGGATTGGCGGGAGTACAAATATCATTGCTAGTACTACTAAGACCACTATTTTGTACAAAATATTCATTAATATCCCGATATTTAAGCAAAGTTTCGTGAAGACCGCTTTTTTGCGGATAAAGTGATTCTTGAACGATGAAAATATTAGTGATAGGGCCAGCACCAAGAATATTGAGAGCTGGAGCACTACCACCTTTCGTTGTCACTCCTTGCAAAGAAAGATATTTATTTTGACGTCTATCAGCAGCGACAAAGCTGGTGTATGATCCCATGTTGCTACCACTTTTTGTATTAGTAGTGTCAGAAGGAGAGGTTTCGGTAGAAGATGCATCGCCGCCAGTACCGCCGCCGTCGTTAACAGCCACATCGCCTGTTCCAGAGTTATTTGCAGAACTTGATTGACTGATTAGCCATTGGATTAAATCAGTCTTTTCTAAAGGATAAACTTCTGCTGGAGTCTCTAGATGACCAGCACCATCAACGGAAATCAAAGTAGCATCTCCACCGGCTTCGTTAATTCTGTTGACCCGAGGTTGTTCAGCATAACTTTCACTTCTGCCAACATATGAACGAAGAGGAAGTTGAGCAAGAGC
>CAYVKW010000036.1:0-7392 GCA_964452285.1 uncultured Pseudomonadales bacterium
TTTAATTTGCCAGATGCAGAATTTCAAGAACCATTGAATGAATATTTGAATAATCATGACCCGATTGCGCGGATTAATGATTTACTTAAATTATTTAGCACTGGCGAAAATAAAACGGCTCTGACCAAAACTTTGGAGATTTTTGGTAATAGCATCAATCGGGAGACATTTCAAAAGATAAAGATTCTTACTCAAGGAGGAAGAGTTTCTTTTAACCAGGTTGAATACGAGGGAGAAGGGGGTCTTCAGAAATTAAAAGAGCAATCTAAACAAATCGTCTCCAAATTACTAAAGGAAGACGATAAACAGACAAGTCAAGAAATTTTAGATAATCCACTGCTGGCAGACATGTTCAAAGGCAAAGTTCATTTTGTTGATTCTGATTGGGGATCTCATGACCAAGATAGTTTTCAAAAAACTATTGAAAGTTATCTTGCTTATCGTCAAAGTAATCAAGAACAAACTTTCCCTGTCAGTGCTGAATTGCCAGTAGCAAAATTAGCTGAGATTCAAGAAACTCCCAATCTCGGTGAAGAATTAAAACATTATCAAACTCTAGTTGATAACCTAGAGAGTACTTTACAACGATTTGCCAAAGATCAAGAAACAAAAGATGATCAAAGTGAAAATTTTCATGGTCTCAAAGAAATTGTCATCAATGTCATTGCCAATATTCAGGATTTGATTGGCAATATAGAAAAGTCATTTGATAAATCTGACTTGCCAGAGAAAGTAAAAGAGTTTAACCAAAGTAAAATAGATAGACTGAAATTTCTTTCAGAAAAGTTAAACAGCTTTACCAATAGTGAGAAAGGTAGCTTAAGCAAAACTGATCTTCTCTACACACTTTTGGCTGCAGCTAATCTGTTTGGCGACAAAGGAGAATTAGCTGTTCAATTAAAAGATAATATTAGACAAGTAATGATGTACTTAAGTTTTTCTCAATTACAAGAACAAGGACAAGACTTAAACAATATTACTACTCACATTAATCAGCTTAAAGCTAGCCAATTGCAACCAACAAACAGCGATCTTTCTTGGCTGATAGAACAAATCAGCCATGTCGTAAAAGATCAAACCATTCAATCAATGATTAATGATATTGAGAGCAGACCTGCCTTTGTTAAAGATATTTTAGGTAAGAAGAAACTTAATCTATCTAACTTCTTAAGTATTGGCGGTTTAGAAAAAGCTCAGGCAGAATACAATAGAAAAAGAAACAACCTCGAAACTGGTAATGTGCAAACAGAATCATTTCAATTTACTGCCGAACGGAGTCTTTTAACTGAATTCTCTGGTCATATTGCTGGCGCTTGTTGGGCGAGCAAATATGTTTCTATCTTAGAGGCTCAACCAAATCTTATCAGTGTCATGATGACAGAAAAACCCAATACCCAAGCAGAAAAAATCTCTGGCGCTAGTCTTCTACTCCAAGCTCAAGCTAAAGACGGCACTCCTTTATTAATCATTCGTGGTCTCAATCCCCAACGATCAGTGTCCGACAATTATGATTTAGAAAGCTTTTATCAACAATTTATAACTTATGCCCGCTCTTTAGCTCAAGAACAAGGCAGAAAACTAGCCATCGTTATTGACCATGCTCATGCTGCCAGTACCAATCGTGATCAACTTTTTACCGTCTTACAAAAGCATCGATCTGAATATACCAAAATTTCTGTACCGAATGATGAAACCACAAACTTTAATGGTTATGATATTGAAGACAGTGTTTACTTGGTATCTTAAATAAACTTATACTTTAGTTTGTGATGTATCGCTTGCCAATTTTTATTCTTTCACCCAAAATCATCCCATTTATTTTACTCACCTTTCGCCATTATTTTCACCTTTTTTGTGCACAAATTATCCCTGTCGCTGTTCGCCTTTTCTTTGTCTTTTGCCGCTTTTGCCCACTTGACACTTGTTTGAAGCTCTGCTATATTTAGTATCCCACAACACAGTAAACCACAATATATTGTGTCCGCTGGTAAAATTATTAACTAGTAAATTAAAAAGAAAGTTTTTATGACTCTGTCCAAAAGCTCACGCAAAGTGCCGCAATACATCAAAAAACGCGATGGCCGCAAGGAAGTTTTTTATCCTGAAAAAATCACTCGCGCCGTTCAAGCTAGTCTGTTTTCTGAAGGTTTGCACGACAATCAAATTGCTAGTCAAGTGACTGAAAACGTCGTTGATCGTTTGATTGAAAATTTTTCCCGTCGCACGCCCACCGTGGAACAAGTTCAAGATTTAGTGGAAAAGAGTTTGGTCGAGCTTAATCAATTCGAAATCGCTAAAGCTTATATTCTTTATCGTCAGGAGCGCTCTCGTTCTCGTGATACCAAATCTCGTTTGATGCAAACATTTCGCGGCATTGCTTTCGATGATGCCAAAGACAATGACTTAAAGCGCGACAACGCCAATGTTGACGGTAATACCGCCATGGGCACCATGCTCAAATTTGGTTCCGAAAGTACCAAAGAATTTGCCAAAACTTTCATGATGAAGCCGGAACACGCTCTTGCTCACGAAGTCGGTGATATTCACATTCACGATCTCGACTTTTTCCCGATGGGGACTTTGACTTGCTGCCAAATTGATATTATTGATCTTTTCAATCGCGGTTTTAATACTGGTCATGGTTTTTTGCGCCAACCGCAGAGCATTACTAGCGCCGCCGCTCTAGCTGCTATCGTGCTCCAATCAAATCAAAATGAACAGCACGGCGGTCAAGGTATTCCGCATTTTGATTATGCCCTTTCTGGCGGCGTCAAAAAAACCTTTCAAAAAACCATTGTCACCAATTTGCATAAAGTTTTGACTTATAAATACAATCAGACTATTTCTTTAAGCCAATTAAAAGATATTCTCTATTCTTGGCAGACCAGCGAAAAAATGGATTTAACTTATCCAGATTTGAACACTAAAACCAGTCAAAGTTTAATTGCTCGCCTCAATCAGAAACTGAAAACGCAACTGACAGCTGCCGATTTAAAAACCGTAGTTGCTGAAGCGGCTGCTGATACCAAAAAAGAAACTTTTCAGGCACTTGAAGCCCTCGTTCACAATTTAAATACTATGCACTCTCGTGCCGGTGCTCAGGTGCCTTTCACCTCAATCAACTTTGGTACTGATACCTCCCCAGAAGGGCGCTTAGTCAGTCAGGCACTTTTAGAAGCCACTTGGAATGGTTTGGGCAAAGGTGAAACCCCGATTTTCCCGATTTCTATTTTTAAGGTCAAGGAAGGTGTTAATTATAATCCCGAAGATCCTAATTATGATCTTTTCAAACGTTCTATGGAAGTGTCCGCCAAGAGACTTTTTCCTAATTTCGTCTTTTTAGATGCTCCCTTCAATCTTAAATATTATAAAAAAGGCGATCCTAGCAGCGAAGCAGTCGCTATGGGTTGTCGCACTCGCGTTTTAAGTTCTGTGTTCCCAGAAAGTGACGGCAAAGTCACTGGCCGGGGCAATTTGTCTTTTACCACTATCAACCTTGTTGCTCTAGGTATCAAACATGGCATCGCTGACGGGGAAAGACAAAAACCAGATTGGGACGGTTTTTACCAAGAGTTGGAAGAAAAATTAGTTTTAGTTCGCAATCAGCTTTTGGAGCGTTTTGAAGTCCAAGCTGGCAAAACGATGAAAAACTTTCCTTTCTTAATGGGACAAGGTGTATGGTTTAATAGTTTGGGTTTGAAACCAAATGATACTTTGCGTGAAGTCATTAAACACGGCACTCTTTCTCTCGGTTTCTTTGGTTTAGCTGAGACTTTGGTCGCCATGACTGGTAAACATCATGGTGAAAGTAGCGACGCTCAGAAACAAGGTTTGAAAATTGTGAAGTATATGCGTGATTTCTGTGATCAACAATGCAAAAAATACACGCTTAACTTCTCACTTTTGGCAACTCCAGCCGAAGGTATTTCCGGTCGTTTTGTTAAACTCGACCGCAATCGCTTTGGTCTTATTCCTGGAGTTACCGATCGTGATTATTATACCAACTCCTTTCATGTGCCAGTTTATTGCTCTATTGGCGCTTTTGATAAAATTGAATTGGAGGCTCCTTATCACGATCTTTGTAATGCTGGTCACATTACTTATATTGAACTTGACGGCGATCCGCTCAAAAACATTGACGCTTTTGAGGCTGTGATTCGCAAAATGAAAGAAAGTGGGATTGGTTACGGTAGTGTTAATCATCCAGTTGATCGCGATCCGATTTGCGGCTACTCTGGCATTATCGGTGACACTTGTCCGTCTTGTGGTCGTAAAGAGGGGAGTGACGGCGTTGGTTTTGAACGTTTACGTCGCATTACTGGCTATTTAGTTGGCACTCTCGACCGTTGGAACGATGGCAAGAAAGCCGAAGAAAAAGATCGTGTCAAACACGGTGTCGATTTAAGCGGCCGTACCCAAGCGAGTAAAAATTAATCTTTATTAGAAATAATCCTTATTTTATGCAAATTCGTCTCGCTAGTCCACTTATTTTCGACAGCATCGTTGATGGCCCTGGCTTACGCACAGTTGTTTTTACTCAAGGCTGCTGGCGCAATTGTCCTGGCTGTCACAACCCAGCTACTCACGATCTGGAAGGTGGTAAACTTTATGACATTGACGTCATTAAAGATCAAATTAGTCAGGCAAAAATGCAAAAAGGCATTACTCTTTCTGGCGGTGAACCGTTTTTACAAGCACAGGCGTGCTTGGCTCTTGCCAAGCACGCTCATTCTCTCGGTTTAGATGTATGGGCTTTCAGTGGTTTTCTCCATCAAGAATTGGCTGCTGGTACACTTGCTCAGCAGGCTCTGCTCAAAGAAATTGACGTTTTAGTTGATGGACCGTTCAAAATTGAACTTCGCACTCTCGATCTTCTTTACAAAGGTTCTAGTAATCAACGCACACTCAAACTCAAAAACGGTGAAATCGTTGAGCTTCTTAAAGATACTATTTGATTTTTTGCAAAAATTGCATCCGGAAAATCTGTATCCAAGAAATCTACATCTGAAAACTTTTGTCTGAAATGTCTAGCTTCCTATTACAAAGCGCCTCCCTTTTCAGGGAGGCGCTTTACTTATCCATTAAACAAATTTTGTTTAACCGTAAATTTACCAGCGATTGCCGCCACGATAACCACCGCCGCCATTGCCGCGATAGCCGCCATTGCCGCCACCATTGCCACGATGATAACCACCACCGTTGCCAGCTGGACGTTCAGTTCGAGGTTTTGCCACAGCCACAATTAACTTGCGACCTTCAAAATCCTGATCATGCAAAGCTTCGACTGCTTTCTCTGCTTCTTCTGGTGTTGAGAAAGTCACAAAACCCATACCTCTGGAACGACGTGGTCGTCCATTGTCAGGTCCGAATTGTTTCTCCAAAAGCACAGTCGCTTCTGTCACCTCACCATACTGATTAAATAATTCACGCAATTGCTCATCTCTGACGGTATAAGCCAGATTTCCGACGAACAATCTTGATGGATTAATGGTTGACGAATTGTCTTCCATAATTCCCTTCCTTGCCGCTCAAGGCGGCCAACGCAACAGACATTTTCAAGCAGATACGGGCGAAACAAATCTTCCTCTCTCACTCTATTCTCTTTTTGCGATACTAATACTCCCGCTATTATACACTATTATTTTCAATAATGACTGTAGGTTCTTTATTATGTTATAATTGCCCTCATGAGACCAAAAAAATCTTATTCTGATAATTATTTTTACAAAGTTCTACGCCTTCTTTTTAGTCGTCAATTTCTTATTATTATTCTTTTACTCACTCAGCTCATTCTTTTTTATCTACTTTTGAGCCGTTTTTTTGATTATTCACTCACATTTTATACCCTTGGCAGTTTATTTAGCGTTTTTACCGTCGTTTATCTAGTCAGCAATCCAATTAATCCAGCTTATAAATTATCCTGGACTGTTTTTATTATGGCAATTTCACCCATTGGCTCTGTCGTTTATTGGATTTTTGGCTGGCAGAAAATGCCAAGCAAAAAAGTCAAGAAAATTATTTCGCTACAAAAGAACCTAGAACAATTCTTCCCAGACTGTCATACTGCTTTTCAAAAATTAGTTACTACTGCTCCTCTTATTGCTCCACAATCATATTATTTGTCGCAAACAGCTGGTTATCCGCTTTATCAACATACACAAACCAAATATTTCCCTTTTGGTGAAAACTTCTTTTTTGCTTTAAAACGTGAACTGAAGACAGCTCAACACTTCATTTTTTTAGAATATTTTATTATTAACGAACATAGTACGATGTGGCAAGAAATTTTGAATATTCTTTGCCAAAAAGTGGAGGAAGGGGTAGAGGTAAAAATTCTTTATGATGATTTTGGTTCAATGTTTATTTTGTCCTCCAATTTTGCTAAAAGAATGGCCGCTCTTGGAATTCAAGCCGTTGACTTTAATCGTTTTCGTCCGTTTTTAGAAGTGCGCATGAATAATCGCGATCACCGTAAAATTGCAGTGATTGATAATCGTATTGCTTTCACCGGTGGTATCAACATCGCCGATGAATATATTAATGTCATTCATCCTCATCAACTTTTTAAGGATACCGCCGTTATGATTACTGGTGAAGCAGTATGGTCATTCACATTGATGTTTCTGCAATTGTGGAGTTTTGCTTCCTCCCAACATTGTCATTTTGATGATTATCATCTTTCTGATTTTGCTTTAGTAGCGAATGATGGTTTTATCCAGCCTTTCAGCGATAGTCCTCATGATAATGAGAATATTAGTCGCAATGTTTTTCTCAATCTTATTAACCAAGCGCAAAAAGAAATTTTTATCACTACCCCATATCTCACCATCGACGAAGAACTCAACACTGCTTTTATTTTAGCCGCTCGTCGCGGTGTTAAAATTAAAATTATCATGCCTGGTGTAGCTGATAAATGGTACAATCAACTTGTATCTGAAGCTTTCTACCCTTCGCTTCTTGAAGCCGGTGTAGAAATTTTTATTTATAAACCAGGATTTATTCATAGTAAAACTATTTTAGTTGACAAAGAAGTCAGTGTCATCGGAACGATCAATTTTGATTATCGCAGTTTGTATCTCAATTTTGAGGACGGCGTTTGGATGTATCAAACACAAGCTTTGAAAGAATTAGCCAGCGATTTACATCGGACTTTAGATGATTGTCGACAAATATTTTTGCGAGAAATTACTTCTGCCAATCTTTTTACCAAAATGATGCGCGGCGTTTTCCGTCTGATCGCTACTTTGATGTAAACTCAACTGCCGCGCCTCTTTCTTCTACTTCCCTCATTGCTATTTTCGTGCTATAATAACCGTCCTTTCCTAATTTTAAGGAAATGCCCGATCGTCTAATGGCAGGACAGAGGCCTTTGAAGCCTTTAATCCAGGTTCG
>CAYVKW010000037.1:0-6831 GCA_964452285.1 uncultured Pseudomonadales bacterium
GACTAATGTATTTTTGAATCGCTTCCACTTCACTCTTGGATAAAGGCAAAGGTTTATTTCCGCCTGTGCCGACGAAACCAGTTACGCCAGCCGTTGTTCTGACTGCTACCCAACTCTCATCTGTCATTTCCATATTAATCAACATATAGCCTGGGAAAATCTTTTCATTCACTGTTTTTCTTTGACCACGCTTGATTTGAATTCTTTCTTGAGTCGGAATTAAGGTTTGTAAAATTTGATTACCCAAATTTAGAGTTTGCGCTCTTTGACGCAAAGCTTCAGATACTTTGTGCTCGTGACCAGAATACACATGGACAATATACCATTTAGCTTTGTCGTTCACCGCTTCAGAAATCACTACTACATTTGGCGACAGTACCTTTACTTCTTGAGTTTCTGGCACTTCCACCGTCTCGGTCTCCGTCATTACTTCATCTTTTTCTTCAGTTGTCATTGTTACTTCATCAGTCATAAAATCCTTTACTTGCTGATTAACCACTTAGTAAAACTACTAAAACCAAAATCCAATAAACTCACGTATAAAGCTACTGCCAAAGATAAAACCACTACCAAAGTCGTCATCTCTTTAGTCTCTTTTTTACTTGGAAAAGTCACTTTTTTGATCTCTTCCGCCACTCCAGTAAAATAATTTTTGATTTTTTTGAGCATACAGATCTTTTATTATATCACATAAACCAGAAAATTATTCACCCAACTATAAGAAAACTTTTGTGCCCAGGACAGGGGTCGAACCTGCACGCTCTTCATCGGAGCACTGGCTTCTGAGACCAGCTTGTCTACCAATTCCAACACCGGGGCCCAATTTCCAAAAATTATGTCAATTTGGCGTTCTCGTTTATTATAACCGATTATTACTCCAAAAGTAGTTTAAGCAAAAATACTAAACTCACTGCTATAAGCAAAGCCATGCCTGTCCACTGAAAGTATTTTTGCGCTTGCTGTAACATTTCTGCTTCTACTTTCTTTTCGTTAACCGTCATTCTGTTTTTAAAGCGGCAGCAATCGAGTGGCAATAGAAAAGTAAACCGCCAACGCTGCCGCATCTACCACCGTTGTTACCAGCGGTGCCGCCATAATTGCCGGATCAATTTTCATTTTTTTCGCTATTAAAGGCAATAATCCACCCACTGTTTTAGCTAAGATCACTATGATCAACATGGTGATAGAAACAGTTAAAGCAATCTCGTTTTGACCAGGATAAGACACTATTAGTCTGATAAAATTAACTAGTCCCAAGATTATACCAACAAGTACACTGACTCTGAATTCTTTCCACCACACCTTTAACCAATCTTTTAATTCAATATCTCCCGTCGCTAGCCCGCGAATAATTAGAGTGCTGCTCTGACTGCCAGCATTGCCGCCAGTATCAGTTAGCATCGGAATAAAAGTCACCAAAAGTGGCATCGCACTAATTGCTACTTCAAATTTTCCCAGGATACCGCCTGTAATCATACCCGAAATCATCAAAATCATCAACCATAAAATTCGATTTTTCGCCAACGTTAAGACTCCGGTCTTCAAATACGGTTTTTCTGGCTTGGCAATACCACTCATGACCTCAAAATCTTCCGTCGCTTCTTCTTCCACGATTTCTAGCACATCGTCGATTGTTACCACGCCGACCAACCTTTTTTCTTTATCTACCACTGGCAAAGCCAAAAAACCATATTTAGTAAATAGCTGTGCCACTACTTCCTGATCTTCGTCAGTATTAACCATGATTAAGTCTGTCTCCATCAAATCTTTGACTATATCTTTATCATTAGCTAGTAGTAAATCTTTAATTGTGACCACTCCTTCCAAAACTCGAGCCTCATCAATGACATAACAAGTGTAAATGTTTTCTCTTTCATCGCTGGTTTTTCTAATATCAGCAATCGCCTCAGACACCGTCATTTTTGCCCGTAAATCAGTAAATTCTGCCGTCATAATGCTGCCAGCAGTGTTCTCTTTATAATTGAGAAATTGATTAATTAACTTTCTACTTTGATTATTGGTATGACGCAAAATTCTTTTTACCACTATCGCTGGCATTTCTTCCAATAAATCCACCGTCTCATCAATAGCCAGCTCTTTCAAGATTTCCGTCAGTTCTTCATCATCAGCCGAATCAACAATTGCTTGCTGAGTTTCTGACTCCATTTCTGCAAAGACATCAGCCGCGATTTGCTTCTGTAAAGTTCTAAATGCTAAGGCCGCCAGGTCTGGACGCAAATCGCTAATAAACCAAGCGATATCCACTTCATTCATTGTCAGCCAAGCTTTCTGCACAGCAGAAAGCTTTTTCTTTTTCAGTAAATCTAGTAGTTGAGCAAAAGTTGGTGTTTCCATAATTATCGCCTCAATCTTTCATCGTCCAAGCATCTTACATTATAACTTTTTTCTTTATTTTTACCATCGCAAAATGCGAATTGACCATTCAAATATATCACTTTGTTGCTTTTTTATCTATTTAGGTTTATAATTACCGCGATATCGGCTCTGTTACATTTATCAACCATAAATTTAAGGAGGAGAAATTTATGTCAACTTTTGTGGAGAGTTTGCAACGCAAAGCTCAAGGTTTATCTCTTTGTCCGCTCACCGACATGATCATTTTGGGTAATGGTCTACATCAGCATCTTATCAAGGATGACCCTTTTCTGATTTCTCGCTTGCCAATCTATGCCGGCAACTGTTTTGTCAACGCAGTCGTCAAGACACTGGCTACATCTGACAACGCTTTCCCACTCTACGCTATGAGCACCTTTCAAGATACCTATGACTCTACTCACGGCATTTTTGCCGGTGAATCCAATCAGCGTCCAACAGCAAGTATCCTTCGTTATTCTTTGGGAAATTGGATCGAACCAGAGCTCAATCCATTCCGTCTTGTCGGTCACATGGGCTCTGCCTATTGTCCCGAATTCAGCGACGATTGTGCTGAGGAAGCTTACGACGCTAAGCATGAAGCTGAACAAGCTTTACAAGTGGCGGCGCTGATTTCCAAACCGATTCAAGAGGTAGTCGTGCAGACTTTCTATCAAGTTAGCGAAAATCTCTTGCGGCAATTCTTTGCTCAAGAAACTAGTTCCATTAAGGTTAGCCAATTCTCTAGCGAATATTATTACACAATGCATTATTATATTCGCGCGGAGTTCGTTGGTTGACTGTGACTCGACTGCCGATATCATTGGCCCGATTTGCATTACGCAAATCGGGCCTTTTTCTTTGCCAAAATGTGCTAAAATCCTCTTATGATTAATCTTGACTCAGAAAAATGGTATCAAGGTTTGGCGCCCAATCTGCGCCCGCTAGCACTTTTGAGCTGGCAGCTTTTGGCTCGGGAAAAAGCCAGTCAGAAAGAACTACAAAACTCAGCTGTTAGTATGAGCGTGCCTATTCAAGATTATCAATTTATCGTTTTTCCCCTCGCCAAAGCCTTTGAAGCTTTTTTAAAAGATCTTCTTTATAATGCTGGTCTGATTACCGACCGCACTTACAATAGCAAGAAATTCTCTATTGGCCGCTCGCTCAATCCCGATGTGCGTTTGGAACAACGCGATCAATACTGGTATTTTGATGATTTGGCGCATTTTTGCGGTGAACAAACTGCTCGCTTTATCTGGGATACTTGGTTGGAACGTAATCGTTTATTTCATCTTTATCCAGGAGAGGAATATCATCTCTCTCTCGAGGAAGCCGAAGCAAAAATGCGCCAAATCATTCGCGCTATTGATTTATGCCTTTTCTGTGCTCGTGAGCAGCAGCCAAACACACCTTCTTAAATTTAAACTAAAACTTAAACTATTTTTTCCTTTCCCTCTTTTTGCTTTTTTCTTTGGCAAACTCTCGTCTCTTCACGCCAATTTTACATTATAATAACTTAATGACAGATTCAGATTTTTTATCCGCTCTCAATCCCAATCAACTTCAAGCGACAATGCATGAACTTGGTCCGGCACTCGTTTTAGCTGGCGCTGGCTCGGGGAAAACTCGTGTTCTCACTAGCCGTGTCGCTTATCTTTTGTCTCATCAACCGCATTTGACGCCGAGCGAAATTCTATTAGTCACTTTCACTAACAAAGCCGCTTTAGAAATGAAGAGTCGCGTCGCTCGCCTCACTGGTTTGGATTTGCCGCTTTCGGGCACTTTTCATAGTTTTTCCACTCGTCTTTTGCGCTGTTTTGCCGCTCGCGCCGACCTTGACAACAACTTTACTATTTACGACAGCGACGACCAATTAGCTTTGCTCAAGCAAGTCTATCAAAACAATGGTTGGGACCCCAAAAATTACAAACCGCAAGCTGTTAAAGCCGTTATCAGTTCAGTTAAAAACCTCATGCAATCGCCAGACGATTATCGCCAACAAGTTTCTAGTGACTTTACTCAATTTGTCGCCAATGCTTATGAATGCTACCAGCGAGCCTTACAGCGTGAATCAGCCGTTGATTTCGACGACCTTTTGAATCTTTCTTATCGCGTTTTACGCGACGACGATCATGTCCGCGATTTTTATCAAAATCAAATTAAATTTGTTCTCATTGATGAATATCAGGATACTAACAAAGTTCAATATCTTTTGAGCAAAATTCTCGCCGCGCCTCAACAAAACCTTTTTGTTGTTGGCGATTTTAGCCAAAGCATTTATGCTTGGCGCGGCGCCGATTACAAAAATATGCTCACTCTCAAAAAAGATTTTCCCGAGCTTGCTACTTATCACCTTGACCAGAATTACCGTTCTCATCAAGCAATTTTGACCGCTGCCACACAAATTATTCAGAAAAATACCGACCATCCTATTCTCAATCTTTGGACGACTGACAAAACTAAAACCAAGGTTCATTTAACCGAGGCAGAAAACGGTAATCAAGAAGCCGACTATGTTGCCAAGACTATTAAGCGTCTCTGTCAAGAAGAAAACTTTCACTTGCGCGACTGTGCTATTTTATATCGCACCAATGCTCAGTCGCGCACTTTTGAAGAAGCCTTGACTCGTTATCGTTTGCCTTATAAACTCATTGGCGGTTTCAAATTTTACGAGCGTAAAGAAATTAAAGATTTGCTTGCCTATTTACGTCTTTATCTCAATCCTAAAGAGAGCGTCAGTCTCAAACGAATTACTAAAATCGGCAAACGTCGTCTCAATGCTTATCTTGATTGGCGCACCAATTATCAGGCTCAAACTGAAGCCGATGAAACTCCGCTTAAACTCTTGCAAGAGATTCTCGCTGTTACCAAGTATCGCGATCTTTACGATCCCGAAGAGCCAGAGGAAGCGGTGAAACTAGAAAATATCAACGAACTTCTGGCTCATGCTAGCCAATTTACTGACACCACTCTTTATTTGGAAAATATTGCCTTAATTCAAGATGATTATTCACCAGATCAATCGCCCTCTCAATTAGCTCAAGAAGAAGAAAAAGACCAGGTCTCTTTGATGAGTTTGCATTCTGCCAAAGGTTTGGAATTCCCGATTGTTTTTATGGTCGGCATGGAGGAAAACTTACTGCCTCATTCTCGATCTCTTTTTGATCCAGACCAACTCAGCGAAGAACGTCGTCTTTGTTATGTCGGCATCACTAGAGCCAAAGATAAGCTTTTTTTTACTTGCGCTCGTCGACGCTGGCAATATGGCATGACTACTGCCGTTTGCCGGAGCCGTTTTTTGGATGACCTTAGTGCCGATGTTTTAGAAGTGGAACGCTTGGAAGAATTTTCTGCCGGCAATTTCTCTAGTTTACCTTGGTCGCCCAGTCAAGCTCGTACTAATAATCGTTCTCCTTTCTCCGGTTCTAGTTTCTCGTGCCGCGCACCCATTTCTCCTGCCAGTCAGGCGGCGGCGAGTCACGAGCGCCGTTTTGTGCCAGACGAAGATGCCGCCGCCGCCCTCACCGGCGAGCTTGATCTGGAAACCTTTTTGCGATCCTAAAATTTCCTGTTTTGATTCATATTTTTTCCCGAACCAAATTCTTTCTCATTTTTATTCATTTTCCTCTTATCATGCAATTATGGCCTTCTATTTTTATAGTTAATCTTACTTGTAATTTTAACCGAGAATTATTTGCCAAAAAACTTCTCTGTTAATTATTGATTTTAATCATTTTTTATGCTATAAAAAGCTCATGTCAGAAACGAGCCAACCTTGTGAAGTTACAGGAACATGTGGAGAAAATAGCAAAACTACAAAAAAAACTTTTATTCCCAATTGTGACGGTCAAGAAACCATAACTAACGGTAGTAACCAAAATAATAACCCAGATATTCCAAAAGAAGACAATGAGCGTGCACAATCAAAAGAAATAACTAAACAAGGATTAATCACAAAATTGAGAAATGTATGGATTGGCTATACCTTAAAAATCAAAGAAAAGTTTAATTTACCAGAAACAGCAGTTCAAGCAGCAGCTAAACAGAGATTGATTGCGAATTTAAATAACGGAGACATTGACAATGCCTTGAAGATCAAAGAAGGCTTTAATTTACCAGAAACAGAAGTTCAAGCGGCAGCTAAACAAAGATTGATAACAAAATTGAACTATGGATGGATTGACGATGCCTTGAAAATCAAAGAAGGCTTTAATTTGCCCGATACCATTTTTTCAGAAGTAGAAGTCCAGGCAGCAGCTAAACAAAGATTGATTGCGAATTTAAATAAAGGAGACATTGACAATATCTTGAAGATCAAAGAAGGCTTTAATTTACCCGATACCATTTTTTCAGAAACAGCAGTTCAAGCAGCAGCTAAACAGAGATTGATTGCGAATTTAAATAACGGAGACATTGACAATGCCTTGAAGATCAAAGAAGGCTTTAATTTACCAGAAA
>CAYVKW010000038.1:0-4787 GCA_964452285.1 uncultured Pseudomonadales bacterium
AAAAAACGAATAGACAAAAGACCTTCCAGACCAGTAAAGTGGCTAATAAGCTGAATAATAATAAAAGAACTAAGAGCGAGCAAAAGACCAAAAATGGCGTAAGTGAAAGTATTGCGCGCTTTTTCTACGTTACTAGTCTGACCGCCGGCGAAAAGCCAAATAAGCGCACCATAAATAAACATGCCAAAACCGACGAAAGAAAAAATAGTCATGACGACGTTGAGGATGTTGGCGATTAAACATTGAACTCCTTGAAGAGTGGCAACGTCGGCGGCGTCGCCAGCTCCGACGCAAGCGCCAGTCCAAACGGTTTGAGCAGCCGCCGTGGCAGTAGATAAATTAAAACAGAAGACACTTAAAATAACGACGGGGAAAACTTTTGATAAAATTTTTTGCATAAAAGTAAAGATAATTATAACTGTTTATCTTAATCTTGACAAGAGTCAATTTGACGAGTATAATAGGAGTATTGTCTTTAAGTTCCGAGAGGGCAGCCTTTGGAACTTTTTTTGTAAGAAAAAGAGGGGAAAAATAAAAAATGAGAAAAAGTGTCAGAACTAGTAAAAGTCAGCAGGCGCAGATGCAAAAATCTGCCCGAAGTGAATTTAGTGCGGCAATCGCGCAGATTGCAGCAGAAAGAAAAATTGAGCCGCAGGCGATTTATGAGGCAATTGAAGCAGGTTTGGTTTCGGCTTACCGAAAACAAATCAGTGGCGAAGCCGAAGAAAGCACAGTTCTGGATCATGATGCCGCTTATTTTGCTCGAGTAGATCAAGTAACTGGAGCAATGCAAGTTTTCAAAGCGCCGCGTTTGCATCCAGAAGATGAAGATGATTTTAGCTATGATGACAAAAAAAAAGAAGATGTGACACCGGCCGGATTTGGAAGAATTGCGGCGCAAGTAGCAAAACAAGTAATTATCCAAAGAGTGCATGACGCAGAAAGAGATCAGATTATTGCTGATTATTCAGATAAAATTGGCACGATGGTAACTGGGCAAGTTTTGAGAATGGAAGGGAAAAATGTGCTTTTAGACATTGGTCGCGGTAATGCTTATATGCCACCAAAAGAACAAATGCGAGGAGAATTCTATAAGAGCAATGCCAGAATTGCAGTTTATATCAAAGGGATAGAAGAAATCGGCAACCGGAAAACGATTGTGGTTTCGCGCGCCGATGGCCAGCTGGTAAAGTCACTTTTTGAAAGAGAAGTGCCAGAAATTAACGCTGGAACTGTGGAAATTAAATTATTGGCGCGCGAGGCTGGAGTAAGAACTAAAGTGGTAGTGGCCAGCAATGGCGGCCTTAGCATTGATCCAGTTGGTTCATGCGTCGGACAAAGAGGCGTGCGGGTGCAAGAAATCATTAAAGAATTAAATAATGAAAAAATTGATATTATCCCCTATTATGCGGATATGAAGCAGATGATTGCAGCAGCCTTGTCGCCAGCGGAAGGTTTGTCGATTGTTTATGACGATAAGTTAAAAACAGCAGAAGTCACAACTCCAGCAGATCAAGTATCATTAACAATTGGTCGAGGTGGTCAAAATGTGCGTCTAGCAGCAAAATTATTGGGTATTTCGATTACAGTCAAGAGTGAAGATGGCCAAGTGGCAGGCGAAGTAACAGGAAATGAAGAATATGAAATCGACAGTTACGGCGTCAATGAAGATACGAGAAGTGAACTTATTAATTTAAAACTAACCACTTATCCAGATATTTTGCGTTTCCAAGACAGAATTGCCAATAATAGTAAAATCGAAGAGACGGAAAAAGAATTAGTGATTAAAGAAGCAAAAAGACGTCAAGAAATTGATGATCGAGAACACGAAATGAAAGAATTGGCAAAAAATAAAAAAGAGGATAAAAGCGAAGAGGTAAACAATGATTAGATCACCAGTAATTACGATTATGGGCCATGTGGACCACGGTAAGACAACTTTACTAGACTATTTGAGAAGCAGCAGGATTGCAGCCAGAGAACAAGGTGGAATCACCCAGCATATTGGTGCTTATCAAGTGGAAATTCAAGGAAAAAAATTGACTTTTATCGATACTCCTGGCCACGCTGCTTTCAATAAAATGCGGGAGCGAGGAGCGAATTTAACAGACATTGTGGTCCTCGTCGTAGCAGCCAATGACGGCGTCAAACCGCAGACCATTGAATCGATCAGACATATAAAAAATGCTCAAGTACCGGTACTGATAGCGATTAATAAAATTGATTTGCCGGATGTAAATGTCATTAATGTGAAATCGCAATTGGCAGAAGAAGGACTAGTAGTGACTGACTTTGGTGGCGATATAGAAGCAGTGGAAATTTCGGCGAAAACTGGCAAAAATGTCGATAAATTATTGGAGACATTAGGAATCATGGCTGACCTTTTGGAATTGGAGGCAGACCCTGAAGGAGATTTGGAAGCCATAGTGTTAGAGGCGACAAAAGATGCTAATAAAGGGCCAGTGGCAAATGTAGTGGTGAAAAACGGCACTTTGCGTTTGCGCGAAGACATTTTTGCTGATAATACAAGCGGCAAAGTGCGAAATATTATTAATGATCAAGGAAAAAATTTGCCAGAGCTTTTACCAGGAGAACCGGGACAAATTGTTGGTTTGAAAGAAGTGGTAGATGTGGGGGCTGTGATCAGAAGTCATGCACAGGAAGAATCTCCGACAGAGGAAGTGACAAACGGACCAAGCAATTTTGATTTGAGTATTTTTAATGAAAAACAGAAATTGAAATTTATTCTCAAAGCAGATACTCAAGGAACATTGGAAGCGATTGCGCAAAATTTTGACGCAGAAAGTATTGATTTAATTGGATCCGGTGTGGGCGAAGTGACAGAAACCGATGTCGATTTAGCGAAAGCGAGCGGAGCCAAAATTTTGGCATTTCAAGTGAAAGTGCCAGTAAAAGTGGCGCAAAATGCTAAAGACGCACAAGTGAAAATCAAAGAGTATGCGATTATTTATCAATTGATTGAATATATTCAGAAAAAAATGCTGAAACTAATTGAGCCAACCATTGATGAAATAGTGACTGGCACTGCAGAAATTGGACAAATTTTTGAAATGAAGGGGCTGAAAATCGCCGGTGTAAAAGTGAAGACTGGCGAAATAACAAAAAACAGTCAATTGCACCTCAAGCGAGAAGAAGAGATTGTGGCCAATCCAGTAATTGCGTCGATGATGCATGAAAAACAAGAAGTGACGAAGTTGGCGACTAAAAGCGAGGGCGGAATTACTTTCCGCAATAAGAAGTTAGACTTTCAAGTCGGAGATGTTTTGGTCGCTTATGTGATTGACGATTAAAGAAATTGAAAAATAGATAATAAAACAGCCCAAATAAATGGGCTGTTTTTGTAAATCAAAATCAAAAATCTTTAACGTTTGGAAGCCTGAAAGACAACAAAAGAAACTAGAGCGACGCCAAGCAAAGCAAAGAGAACGGTCGTTTCAGCGCTACCAGAAACTGGTTGACCACCTTTGGTGGTGGCGACAGTGGCGGTAGTATTGGTAGTAGTGGTATCGACAACAACAGGAACGGGAGTGGCGCTAACAAGAACTTGTTGGGCAGTGGTGGTGGCAGTGGTATCATTCAATAAAGAATTGGTAGTGGTCACAGCGGTAGTTACAGGAGTAGGAGTAGGAGTAGGGGTGGCAACGGTAGTGCTAATACGAGTACTTTGAGCTTGAGCATTGTTACTCAAAGCAAAAGCGGCTAAAACGCTGAGAGTGAGAACGAAAATTTTTTTTGACATTAAAAGCCTTTCTTAAATAGCATAAATTGTCTTTTACAAAATTACTTGTTCCATTTTAAAATATATAAAACAAAAATGCAAGTGGCAAATCCTAAAATCAGCAAAGTGTAAGTATAATCTAAACTGCCACTAACAGGCAAGGCGGAAGAAGTGGCGGCTGGTGTAGCGATAAGAATAGGAGTGGGAATAGCGACAGGAGTGGAAATGGGCGTGGGGGTCAAAATAGGTGTCGGTATAGGTGTGGTCACAACGGGAGGAACTGGATTGGCAGAGCTATAAGTTTGCGCCAAAACGCTGCCATTCTGACAAAAGAGAAAAAACGCTAAGGCGATAAAAACTAAATAGCAGCGATTTTTAATCATAAGTTTATTTTAGCATATAAATAATTAATTAACAAGACTGCTTTAATCAACTAAATTATCTTCTACGAGCGAACGATAAGCTAAATCAAGGGGAGAAGTAGGCGTAAAAATACGTAGCTCAAGGCTATTGCTATCTTGATCAATTTCATCATTGGCTAAATAAATCGTGAATTTGGACAAAGAAAGAGGGTCAAGATAAGTCTTGCCATTGATCAGACTAAGGCTGCTAGTGTCTAAATTAATCGAGATAGGAGCAGCTAAAGTAGTAAGGTCTTCATTGATCTTTGGCTGCTCTGGCTCAAGGAAGTTATTAAAGACTACCCAGACAACCAAAACAATAAGCACTACGCCAAGAAACCAACTAACCTGACGAACGTCTTTCTTGTCTAGTAAAAATTGAGGGAGAGAAATTTGAAATGGCATAAAATTTTTATTTAAAATAGTAATAATGTAAACTAATACCAATAGTTAAAAACTGACTGTTTTTCGTGCTTTTGGCGGCGGACAAAGTGATTTTGTCGACGAAAAAGTTGTGACGTAAACTTTTAATTTTAGTAATAAAATCTTGAATAGCTTGATAATCGCCAATAAAATTGATTTGAATAATATTTTCTGAAGGAGTGACACCAATCTGTTCGCTATTGGGCAAATCATTGGGCATTTCG
>CAYVKW010000038.1:4887-6782 GCA_964452285.1 uncultured Pseudomonadales bacterium
TTCTGAAGGAGTGACACCAATCTGTTCGCTATTGGGCAAATCATTGGGCATTTCGCTGACATAGATACTTTCAATCAATAAAGGTCCGCCTTCTTCCAAAATCTCTGTATTCATTTTTTCGATAATACTCATAACTTGAGGTGTATCGCTATAATTAGGCATAGCCTCATCGAGAACACCTACGTCAGAAGCAATAGCGGCCAATTTTTGTTTGGCTGAGGCTAATTGCTGATTTTTTGCTTTTAGCTGCGTTAAGGTAGTTTGGTTTTGAGTGATTTGCCGACGCAAAGCTTGGCTATCATTGAAAAGCGGCATAATAATAAAGGTAAAAATGACAATTAAAATGGATAGAGCAGCGACCAAACCAAGACTGGTTTGGATATCTTTATTGACGATGGAAGGAGAATTGATATTTGACATATTAATTGAGTGTATAGTTGAAACTAAGAGAAAAATCGTAGCCATTATTGGAATTCCCAGAATCATTACTTTGGGCAATTTCTCTAGCAGTGGTATTGGCGATAGTCAATGTCTGACCATCATCGAAAACATTATTATTGGCCAGATTGAGGTTGTTGACAAAAAGAGCTAAGGCAGTTTGATCAGTAACAAAACAAACTAGCTCAACTTTGTCAGGTTGAATGGTCAAACTGCGAACTTGAACACCACTGGGCACTAGAGTGTTGAGTTTAGGGAAAAGATCGACAATCTTTTCACTTCTGCCAATTTGTTGATAAAGCGAAAGCTTTTTTTGGGTTAATAAAAACTCATTTTCTAAGTTGGCCTGATTTTTTATTTGCGTCGCTTGAGTGTCGATTTCTTGATTAAGAGCTGATAGTTGCTGCTGCAAAGAAAAACGGTAGCTAGAAAGAGCAATAACGGCAATACCAATCAAAATAGTCAAAGCTAGACCATAAGTTCTGGACCAAGAAACAAGCTGCTGTAAAGGTGTGCGAGTTTTGGCAAGTAGATTGATATTAAAAGACAAACCCGACGAATTTTTTGCCATGGGTTAAGTTTAGCAAATAAATGCTAAAAAATCAAGTCAGAATAGAAAAGTGCGTGTTTTTCTAGGTTAGTTGCGACTAAACAATTATGAATCAGAAAGATGTAAAAAAATTGTCGATTGAGGAATTGAGACAAGTGACAGAGGATTGTCGAGAAAGAATTGAAGAAGTTTGCCACGCCAATGGCGGACATCTGGGCGGAAACTTGGGAGCAGTAGAACTGACATTGGCGTGGCAAGTCGTATTTAACATCAAGACTGACAAAATTATTTTTGACGTCGGACATCAAAGTTATACCCATAAATTATTGACTGGAAGAGGAGACAAAGAATTATTTATGAGCTTGCGAAAAAAAGGTGGTTTGAGCGGTTTTATGTGTCCGACAGAATCAGACACTGATCCGTGCACAACTGGCCACGCCGGCAATTCGATTTCAATGGCTTTAGGTTTGAGTTATGACGAAAAAGTGGTGGCGAATAAAAGCTGGGTGACGGCTGTAATTGGCGATGGCTCGCTGCTAAACGGCATGGCCGTAGAAGCGCTCAATCACTTGGCGGCAACAAAGCAAAGAGTGTTGATTATCATCAATGACAATCAGTTTTCCATTGACAAATGCGTAGGCGCGGTGGCGGCAAAACACCGATATAAGGAGTTTTGTAAAAGTTTTGCTTTGCCGTGGCAGGAAGTAAAAAATGGTAATAATTTAAAAGAAATGATAGTGGCGCTGGAAAAAATTAAGCGCAAAAATGAAGGCCCGCAAGTATTGTATGTGCCAACAGAGAAAGGGCATGGTGATGTGCAGGCATGTTTGCAGCCAGAAAAAACTCATTTTTGCGCCAGTGATAAAAGTAAAAAAAATAAAATTATCAAGTTACAAGATGTAGTGGG
>CAYVKW010000039.1:0-6566 GCA_964452285.1 uncultured Pseudomonadales bacterium
AAATCGCCTTTTTCTCACTTTCCCACCGAGATTAAGCTTTTTTATGATATAATATCCACTCTTAATTAGTTTGTAACTTTTTGGGGAAGGGGGTGAGAAATTATGAGTATCATCGTTAAAAATCGCGGCAATGAATCCGTGAATGATTTAGTCAAGCGCTTCAAAAAAATTAGCGTTTCTTTGGATATCAATACGCTCGTCCGCGATCGTCAATATCACCTCAAACCTTCTCAAGTTCGCAAAAATGCTATCAACGATAATCGTCGTTTACGTCGTCGCTTGCGCGGTCTCAAGAAAATGAAGAATATTTCTCCAGATATTATTAGTCGTATGCACGAGAAATTAAGTTCTAGCAAATAATTGAAAAGGGGAAGATTATGACTGTCAATGACAAAATCCGCAATATCGCGATTATCGCTCACGTTGATCACGGCAAAACTACCTTGGTGGACGGCTTGCTCAAACAAGCCAAAACTTTTGCCTCCTATCAAGCAGAGATGCAGCAAACTACTATTTTAGATAATAACGCGATTGAGCGCGAACGTGGTGTGACCATTTTAGCTAAAAACACCGCTATTCATTGGCAAGACTACAAAATCAATATTATTGATACCCCAGGTCATGCGGATTTTTCCGGCGAAGTCGAACGGGTTTTGAATATGGCCGAAGGTTGCGTCCTTTTAGTAGACGCTTCCGAAGGCGTACTTTCACAAACCCGTTTTGTTTTGTCTTTGGCCCTCAAACTCGGTCTCAAACCAATCGTGGTGGTCAACAAAGTTGACCGCAAAGACCAACGCGTTGGCGAAGTCATTGATGAAATCAATGATCTTTTCTTAGATTTAGCTGTTGACGAATCTCAACTCGACTTTCCTGTCTATTATGCCGTTGGTCGCGAAGGTATTGCTGGCAAACAAGTTGAAACTTTAGCTGATGGTTCCATGAAAATTACCGACAGCACTGATCTTTTGCCTCTTTTCGAAGGTATTATTAGTCAAGTTCCTGCTCCTGAAGTTCTCGATGGACCAGCTCGCTTGCAGGTCAGTAATATCGATTTTGATGATTATAAAGGTCAATACATTATCGGTAAAATTAATCGTGGCGACATTAAACACGGCGAACAGTTGGCTTTGGTTCGTAGTGAAACTGGCGAAAAAATTGAGACTGGTAAAGTTGAATTTCTTTATGAATTTTATGGTTTGGGTAAGAAGGAAATTGAAGTCGGTCATAGCGGCGACATTGTTGCCATTACTGGCTTTAGCAAAGCTAAAATTTCTGACACTCTTTGCGACCCTGAACGCTTAGAGCCTTTGCCTCATATCGCCATTAGTGAACCGACTATCCAAGTTCAATTTATTGTTTCTACCTCTCCTTTTGTCGGCAAAGAAGGCCAATTTAATACTTCTCGTCAAATTAGAGCGCGTTTGGAAAAAGAATTGGAGCGCAATGTCGGTTTACGGCTCGCGCCTGGACCGACTGGAGAATCTTTTTTAGTTTCCGGTCGCGGCGAATTACACTTAGCTATCTTAATTGAAAATATGCGCCGTGAAGGCTATGAATTTAGTGTCGGCCGTCCAGAAGTTATTTACAAAATGGAAGGCGATGTTAAGACTGAACCATGGGAGCTTTTGACTATCGAAACGCCAGAAGATTATGTCGGCATTGTCACTTCAGAAATGGGTAACCGCAAAGCTATTTTCCGCAATATGCGCACTTTGAAAAATGAAACTCGTTTTGAATATGAAATTTCTTCTCGCAATTTGATCGGTTTCCGCAGCGAATTCCAAACTCGTACTTCCGGTATGGGTATCGTCAATTCACTTTTCTTGGGCTATCGACCTGTTGGTGAAGAAATGATTTGGCAACGCAATGGCGTCTTTATTGCTTCTCAAACTGGCACCGCTTTATCCTATGATTTGGCTCGTTTGGAGGAGCGCGGAGTGGCTTTTGTCTCTCCTGGTACTCCTATTTATGCTGGCATGATTGTCGGTGAAAATAGCAAAAAAGAAGATATCGCTATGAACTTGAGCAAAGGTAAAAAAATGACCAATGTCCGTTCCAACGCTGATGTTTTAATTCGTTTGTCTCCAGCTCGTCAATTTTCTCTTGAGCAAGCTCTTTCTTATATTGGTCCAGACGAATTAATGGAAGTCACGCCTAAAGCGATTCGTTTACGCAAGCGCGATTTGAACGTCGCCAGTCAGTATAGTTAGACTTTTGTTTGACAAATCGCGCCTCATTTACCCTTTTCAGGTTTTGCGACTCGCATTTTTGATTGAAATAAGCTTATGAACAATACTTTTCCCGAGCAAATCCCCGACTTTTATCGTCAACTTATTGATTGGAATAATTTGACCAGCTGTCCTTTGGCACGGATGTTAGTTACTAGCGAACAAGAGAAAAATCTAGTTGCTGGAGAAAACGCTGATCCAATTGGCGATCACGTCGACGAAGTTCTTCCTGGCCTTATTCATCGTTATCCGACCAAAGTGCTTTTGATCAGTACTAGTCACTGCGCTGGTCACTGTCGCTTTTGCTTTCGCCGAGCTAGCGATTTTACTCAAGAAGAAGTGATTTTGGACTTTGATCGCATTAAGGCATATCTACAAAGTCAACCACAAGTAAATGAATTTATTTTTTCTGGTGGCGATCCTTTGCTGATTTCACCGAAAAAATTATCTCAATTAAAAGCTCTGCTTTTGTCTTTGCCGCAAATTAAGATTGTGCGCTGGCACTCTCGCTTGCCCGTTTTTAATCCTTTGGTCTTATCGCCAGCGCGCGCCACTGATTTTTTTGATTTTCCTGGTAAGCAAATTGTTTTAGTCATTCATATCAATCACCCTCAGGAAATTTCGCCAGCTTTTGCTGATCTTATCCAGACTCTTCAGCGAAATTTCCCCACTCTCATTCTCAAAAGTCAATCCGTTTTACTTCGCGGCGTCAACGCTGATCGTCCCGATACTTTTGTAGAGCTCTGCACCAAACTTCATCAGCTTGGAATTAAACCTTATCGTATTTATCATCTCGATCAAGCTCCCGGCATTAGCCACTTCCGCGTTTCCATCACTCGCGGCCTCGACCTCTATCACCAGCTCCAGACTCTTCTTCCGCCAGCCGCGCTCCCAGAATACTATCTCGATTTGCCGGCCGGCCGCGGCAAAGTCCCCGTTATCTCACTTCGGCCCCTTGCCGATCATCCTCATCAATATCAAGCTTGTAATCATCTCCATCAAAAAATCATCTACACCGACTTGACAAGCTAATTCTTTCATGTTAAACTACTCCTTGTTATTAAGAAATTAGATCCGTCTTTTAGAAGACAAGATTAAAAAACACAGAAAGGTTTCTTTTATGAAGAAATTCTTACAAAAAGTCGCTCTCGGGATTCTTTCCCTTAGCCTTTGTTTGGGCTTTGCCAGTTTTGCTACTAATAACCTTCAGGTTTCTGCTCAAAGCGCTAAGGACATCAGTATTGGCAAAACTCTCACTGACTCTGGCGGCGATACAGTCGTCACTGATCCTAATAAATTGATCAAGAATGTTGTCAATATTATTTTCATTGTGGCCGCCGCTATCGTTTTTGCTTATTTGATTTGGGGCGCCATTTCTTGGATTACCTCTGGTGGTGATAAGTCCAAAGTTGAAGTTGCTCGTAATCGTATTACTTCCGCTGTTATCGGTTTACTTATTCTTGTCGCCGTTTGGGCACTATTCAATTTAGTTATCACTATTGCCTTTGGCGGTGATGTTGAAATTAAATCTCTCAATAGCAATAACTAGATATAAGTTTTATTTCAGTAATTTAACAACAAATTTTATCAGCCCCGCTCTCGCGGGGCTGATTTTTACTTGACAGCTATTCTCTTTCGTGCTATAAATATCATCAGTTACATTCTAATTTGTTATTATCAATAAAATTTAGAAAAAATTATGTCAAAATTTTTCGCCAAACTCTTTATTTTTCTTTTTGCTTTCACTCTTAGTTTGTCCTTCAGCTTCACTTTCATTTCCCCAGTTCACGCCGCTGACGACATCAGCATTCGCAACACTTTCCTTAATTCTGCTGAAGGCACCGTTAATAGCGATCCCAATAGCCTTATTAAAAACGGCGTCAATACCGTTTTTGTCGTTGCCGCCGCCATCGTTTTTGCTTACCTTGTCTGGGGCGCCATTTCTTGGATTACCTCTGGTGGTGATAAGTCCAAAGTTGAAGTTGCTCGCAATCGTATTACTTCTGCTGTTATCGGTTTGCTAGTTTTGGTCTCCGTTTGGGCAATTTTCAACCTTGTTATTACGGTTGCCTTTGGTAGCAATGATGTCACTCTTAAGTCTCTTAATGACAGTAGCGGCAATAGTCAAAATAATGACTCCACTGATACAAACTCTGGCAGATTAAAATCTGGCGGCAGCGATGCTTTGCTTTAAGATCATTATTTGACAAAAGACCCTTTTCTTGATAAACTATCATTCACGATGCAAAAAAAACGCTTTTCATTTCTTTTTACTCTTATCTTCTCCCTTGCTTTTTTTTGCCAGCCATTTTTGATTCATGCCGCTGTTTCTAGCAGCTCAGAAAACCTCGCTGGCAGCAGCACCACCACCACTAAGACTCTTACTAAGACCGCTGGCACTTCTGGTTCTGGTGACGGCAGCTATGCTTTGAACGAATTTAATCCTAAAAGTGACGGCAGCAAAATCCTTTCCGAGGCTGATTTTAACACCACCGTCTCCAATCTTGTCAATATCGTTCTTGTTGTCGCTAGCGGCCTCACTTTTGCCTATCTCATTTACGGCGCTATTGGTTTAATTACTTCAGGCGGCGATGTCAGTAAAAAAAACGCTGCCCGTCAACGTATTACTACCGCCGCCATCGGCTTACTCGTCGTCGCTTCCGTTTGGGCAATTTTTAACCTCATCATTACTATTGCCTTTGGTAGTGCAGATATCACTTTACCCAATCTTAAAGGCAGTTAAGCCTCTCAATTCTCTAGCCTCAGATATTCATAAGTTCTTAGCCTCGTTCCAGTAATTTGACTGACTAAGGCGCTGATTGAGCCGACTGTCTGTTTTTCATCTATATATCCCAGCTCGCTTAATATCTCTCCAAATTCTTTTCTAATTAATTTCACACTTAGACCTTTTAATAATAGCTCTCGCAGATAAATAATTTTTTGCCACAGAGGAGGGGAGACTTCTTCTTCCGTCAGTAATAAATCCAAGATTTCCAAAAATAAAAACAATCGCCTTAAATCTTTTAAATTCTCTCTAATTTCGCCAGTATTACTTACCAATTTTGCCTGCGTCAAAATTGGCCAGCCTTTTGTTTCCAATAACTGCGCTTGCACTAAGTTCCCCGGTTCCAAAGTTGCTCTTTTACTTGAATTTAGTTTGCAAGCGCCTTTCGCTACTACCAGCAACTTCCCCTTTTCTTTCGTTAATAATGTCACCAGTAGGTCATTTTCTCGCGTTTTAGCATCTTTAATCACTAGTCCAAAGTAATTTTGTCCTCTCTTCTGCATTCACTCATCATAGCACAAAAAATATCAAAAAGCCCTTGAACTTTGTTCAAAGGCTTTTTCTTTCTTAAGATTTTTATCTTAATCGTTTTCTTGTCTTGCTTGTTTTAATTTTTCATCCAAGCGCTTCACTTTTTCTGTCTCCAAGTCTAGCATCTTCTTGTATTTTCTTCTCGTGGTGACGATAATTAACACAATCAGAGCAATAACTAGCACTATAGCTAAGATTAATCTCACTGGAATAATCCAAAATGTTGTTGCTGCTGATAAAATTTTGTCGCTCGCAGAGCCATAAACACCGTTCACTGTAGCGGTGTAGCGACCAAATCCCCAACGCACATTCCAAGCACCTTCATATTCTCGGTTTGAATCTGGGAAAATATTTTTTTGATCCAAATCTAAAGTTGCTACTTTTTTGCCGAACATATTCTTCACTTCGATATTCATTTCTGGACGAATGTGCAAAGTAGAATCATTTTTCACATTTAATGCATAATTTACCGGTCCAAATTCACTAAAATTATCGAAAGTAAAATTAGCTACTTTTGCTTGTTCAGTTGTCTCTCCTCCCACTACTACATATAGTAGAGTACCCACTTGAGCCGTCACTTTTGCGCCTGTGACTTCGGTTGCATCTGTTGTTGTCACTGGACGATGCAAAACCATCGCGTAATGACCGCCTGGTAAAGCATCAGCCGGGACTTGAATATTGACTACTACTGTCGCCGATCCTCTTGCTTTTAATACTGTCGTACTTGGTGTCAATGTCACCCATTGAGCCAAACTCCAACGGCTACTCACTTCGTCTTCAACTGCAATCGGTGTTTCTCCATCTTCACCAATGATAAAATCTCGCACAAAAGTTTCGACTGTTGCTGGATAATCAGAAGGATTACGCACTTCAATTGTAGTTTGCAAAGTCTCGCCTGGTTCTACCATTAAGCTGTAATCATCTCCCAATCTCACTGGCGTAGCGGTCAAAGATAAATCAGTGGCAGCTAAAACCATACCATAGCTTTGCAAAAAACAAAATAAAGCCAAGATTGTTAAGCT
>CAYVKW010000040.1:0-3572 GCA_964452285.1 uncultured Pseudomonadales bacterium
GTGACAGATTTTGCCCTTTACGCAATTTTGCTAATTTTTCGCTAAATTTCATTTTGTACTTTCTATCTTTTTTTCAAAAGTGAGGTAATTATAACGCTTCTATGCACGGTTGCGCTACCAACTTATGCTTGCTTTTTGCCAATTTTCGGTTGCATTTTTACCCTTTTTCTCGTTTTTAGTTATTTAGTTTGACAAAAATTACTATTTCTATATAATGTTGCAGTATAGATTAAGTAAAAAAGGAGTTTTTATGCTAAAAAACAAAATTAAACAAGAGTCTTTATGGTTTGTTTGGATTCTATTAGGTATTGTTGTTATTCTTTTGATTTGGTATTTCATTCAAATCAATAATCAGGTTCTTGCTCCCACTCCCACTCCTAGTGCCGTTGCCGTTGCTACAGACTTACCTCCGTCAGATATCAATCCTGAAGCAACTTCGAATCCGCTTTTCCGCTCCCTGTCTCTCACTTGTGACAATGGTTCTACAATGTTGCTTACTTATTACAGTCCCGACGAGATGGATGCTCTTAGTAATTTAACCGTTGACGTTTTCAATAACGGCACCAAAACCTCTTATAATATGATATCAGCGGTCAGTGCTAGCGGCGCTCGTTACACTACTCCAGCGGGCGAAGAAGAGTATAGCATCTGGGAACACCAAGGTAGTTTTGCTTTTATGCAAGGAGAGACTGAAATTACTTCTTGCACACTTGACACCACCAACGAGTAATATCTATTTCCTCTTCATTTACAATTTTCATTGATGCTTTTACTTGACATTGATGATTTTTGTAGTACAATCCAAAATCTGTTTCCATCCTAACTGTTAGTTAAGTAACAGTTAGGATACTAACAATTATTTTATTAATTATGTCAAAAACAGATTTGTCCACAAAAAAAGTTTCTCCCCCTGCTTCTCATCAGGATTCTGTGATTCTGTCTTTCAAAAGCCTTTTCAATTTAATTGGCAAAGACCTACATCAACAAATTTGTCATCAGGCTAACGCTTATAACTTGACACCTATGCAGAGTTTTATCATTCTTCATTTGCAAGAAGCCGAAGATCACAAAAACTCTATTTACCAAAAAGATTTAGAAGCGCTTTTTCATATTAGCGGTTCTACTGTCACTGGTCTGCTTAAATTAATGGAACAAAAAAATCTTTTGTCACGTCATTCGGTCCCTCACGATGCTCGTTTGAAAGAAATCCGCTTGACTACAAAAGCCAAAAATTTACTTTCTGGCGCCAGCCAAAAACTATCACTCACTGAAGAAAAAATTAATCACATTCTTACGCTTTCTGAGCGCAAGACTTTATTAAAAATTATTAAAAAAATTCAAACTCAGTTTCACCCAACTGATTAAAAATAGAAAATTATATTTTATGACAGTCAATCGCCAAAAAAATCATTTCGTTCATACTCTCAATTTTTTCTTTAAGCAGCATCCACTTTTAGTTTTAAGCCTGACTTTATTCTTGCTTTTGGGTTTGATTTTACTTAGTAATTATCTGCGCGCGCCCAAAACAGAAACAACGGCCGTTACTGACAGTTATCCTCTCGTCCAGACTTATCATCTGGATACCAAAAATTTTACCACTCTTGGCAAAGTTAATAATGAAGGCGTCATCACTGTTTTAGCTCAACAGAGTGGGGTCGTACAAAAAGTTAATGTTTCCGCTGGTCAAACTGTTTATAAAGGTCAGCAACTAGTCTTTCTCTCTAGTAATTATCAAGGCGCTAATGCCGCTGCTTTGCAAGCCAAACTATCTCAAGAAAAATGGCTGATGGAGCATGCCAATCTTTGGAATAATATGGATAGCAGCGATATTAGTCAAACTCTTAGTCAACGCAGTACTGACCGCAGTATCGCCAGCACTGGCGATACTCTTAATATTGACAATTTGCGTTTAAGTCAGCAACTCTCCAATTTATCGGCAGAAAATCAGGCGCGCGCTATTCAGCTTGGTTACGATAGTGCTGAAAACAGTTATAAATTGGCTCAGATTAATGCCAGCTTAATGCGCCCCGCTTCACCAGTGGCTGGCACAGTAGAAAAAGTCTATTTGCAAGCTGGTCAGCTTGTGTCTGCTGGCCAAAGCGTCGCCACCGTCCGCGCCAATAGCAGTCAGACCAAAATCTCCGTCAATGTCAATGCTAATATCATCGCTTATTTAGATGCTACTCAAAGTGCTTATTTGCGTTATCAAGACCAACTTTATCCCGTCACTTTTGAGAGTTTGCCGACTGTTCCTACTCAAGGCACCAATTATAGTTTCAATCTTTTGGTGGCAGACGCTGAATTAGCCAATCTGCTGCCTCACAATCAATATTTAGAAATCCTTTTACCTTTGGCCGATCATCAATTTCAGCTCGTGCCGCTCAGCGCTGTTTATCAGACTCAAACTAACGACTATCTTTACGTCGTCGGTCAGAACGACACCGGTGATAATATTGCCGTGCAAAAAGATATTGATTTAGAGGGAATTATTGGTGACTTTGCTATTGTTAAAAGCGGTTTAAGCGATAATGACCAAATTATTTTAACCAATAATCTTTTTGCCAATCAAAAAATTACTTTAGAGAAACAAAACTAATTTAGTTAATCTTATTATTTTTATTCTTCAAAATTATGCCAAAATCAACTCTTAACCATTCAAACGCTACTTTAGTTTCTTCATCAGCTCCCGTTTCTTTATCATCAAATAGTCGTGAACATCAATCGTGGATTGGTAAATATTTAAGCGATGTTCGTTTGGTATTTTTTGTTTACCTCTTGGTTTTAATTGCTGGTTTACTTGCTCTTTTCAATCTTCCTCGCGAAATGATGCCTAGCGTCAATTTGCCAATGGTAATTGTCTCTTCTACTTTAGTTGGCGCCAATGCTAGTGATGTAGAAGATCTTCTAACTACTCCTATAGAAGACCAACTTCACAACGTTAAAGGCATCGACACTATCAGTTCCAGCAGTATGGATAATGTCAGTTTGGTTGTGGTTCAATTTGAAGAAAAGTTTACTGTCGATTATGCCGTGGATGAAATCCAAAAAAGTTTAGAAAATTTAGTCTTGCCAGACGACGCGCAAAAGCCCTATATTGCCAAAGTCGATTTTGACGAAACTCCGATTTGGACTTTTGCGCTTACTGGTTATGATCGCGTTGGTCTCAATTTTTTGGCTCAAGAAATTCAAGAAAAATTAGAGCAGCAAACCGAAATCGATCGGGTAGAAATTAACGGTTTAGCCGAACGTGAAATTGTTGTTTTCATTGATAGCGCCAAAATGACCGAGCTCGGTTTACAGCCTGCGATGCTGACTCAGTTAGTGAGCGCAGCCAGCACTAGTATGCCTGCCGGTTCTGTTACTTCAGATCATCTCAGTTACAGTGTTAGTTTAGACAAAGCTCTGACTGACCTTGAGGCCTTGAAGAATTTGCCTCTTTTTATCAATAATCAACTTTATCATTTGGCCGATATTGCCGAAATTTATGAACAAGAAGTACCTGGCACTAGTGTCTCTTATCAGGCCAGCGCCGGCAGCGACAAAGGCAAAGCCAGATCAGGTTAAGCCTGCAC
>CAYVKW010000040.1:3582-6153 GCA_964452285.1 uncultured Pseudomonadales bacterium
TCAATGTTTATAAAATTGCCGGCGCCCCGATTGATGTCAACGCCCGCTTAGCTCGCCAAGTGACCGAGGAAATGCTTGTCGATTATCCCCAGTTTCAACTCCGCAATATTATGGATTACGGTGAAGAAATCGGCCAGACTTTTCAAGATTTAGCGCTCAATATTATTGAAACTTTTCTCCTGGTTTTTTTGGTCATGTTGGTTTTTTTGGGTGTTCGCGAAGCTTTTATTTCTTCGGTGAGCATTCCTGTGGTGATGCTATTTAGTATTGCGCTTATGAGTGTTTTTGGTCTCAGTCTCAACTTTATTAGCCTTTTTGCCTTGCTTTTGGTTTTGGGCATGTTGGTTGACAATGCGATTGTAGTTACTACGGCTTTGAGTCGAGCGGCAAAAAAACCCGGGATTACTCCTTTGGCCGCTGGCGTTCAAGTTTGGCGCGAATATTTTGTGGCGCTGATCTCCACCAATCTCACGACCGTTTGGGCTTTTTTGCCGCTCCTGATTATGACCGGTATTATGGGTCAATTTATTCGCCCGATTAGTATCGTTGTCACTATTGCTATTTTAGGCTCTGCTATCGTAGCTTTTTTCCTCACTTTACCGCTCGGTGTTTTTATTCTCAATTGGCATCTTCCAACTCGCATGAAAAAGCTTCTTTTAGTTCTTTTTGCTTTGGCGTTTGTGTCTTTGCCAATTATATTTTTGCCTAAAAACTGGCTTCTATTTTTGATTGTCCCCCTTTTTGCTTTTCTCCTTTATTTCAGTGCCCGTTTATTGATTTCTTCCTTGCAGTCAAAAAAAACCGCCGCTTCTTCTCGTTCCACTAAAGTTAATTCTTGGACAAATTCACTTTCGCGCTGGTGGCAAAATTTTGCCCCCAAAATTCGTCACGGTTTTGTTGATACTATTAACTTGGAGCGTGCCTATCAAAACGTCTTGACCAAAATTTTGCACAGTACCCGCTTAACCCGTTTACTTATGATCGGCATTGTTATCGTGACTCTTTTTTCCTTCTCTCTTTTAGCCACCGGTCTGGTCAAAAGTGAGTTTTTTCCTAAAGAAGCTGCCGAAACTTTGAACATCGAATTAAATTTGCCTATTGGCTCCAATCAAGATTATGCTCAAGAAGTTGCTTTGGCATTTTTACCGCAGCTGCAAAGTCTGCCTGATTTAGATTATGTGACGGCTCAGGTTGGTCGTGGTAGCGACTCCACTTTAATGAGTGGCGGCGGTAATAGCAATAAAATTTTATTTACTCTCAATCTCGTTGAAAAGAAAAAACAAACTTTGGGTTCAATTAAATTAGCTGAAAAAATTCGTCGAGACTTTTCTACCAATCAATATGGTAAGGTTCAAGTCATTGAAAGCAGCGATTTTTCTGCCATGGGCGCAGACTTACAGCTTAGCGTCGCTGGCGACGATCTATCTGTTTTAGCCACTCAGGCCAATCTTATTCAAGATTGGCTCACCGCGCAGCCAGGAGTTGTTGATGTCAGTTCTTCTTTGTCGGATACTAGTAAAAAGCTTGTCTTTGAACCCAACCAAGAAGCACTTTTAGAAAATGGTTTAAGCGCTTCCAGCCTCGGAGTTTGGCTGCGCTCCACTTTAAGCGGCTGGTCTTTGGGCACTTTGAAGACGACCGGTCAGGACGAAAAGGATATCACTCTTCGCCAGTATCATCGGGAACCAGATATTTCTGCTCTCAATCAAATTAATATTCCAGTTCCAGCCATTGGTTATCTTCCTCTCACTAATTTTGGTCAGTTTGTCAGTCGCAGCAGCAATGCCACGATCGCTCACCAAGATTATCGTCGTCTCGTTACTGTGTCTGCCACGGTAGCTGATGGCTACTCTGCCACCGCTATCAATCAAAAGTTGCAAACTTTTGTCCAAAATCAGCTTCATCTCCCCGCTGGTTACGAAACTGTCACTGGTGGTATGATGGAAGCCAATGCTGAATCTGTGCAAGTCATTGAATTAGCTATGCTTATTGCTGCAGTATTGATTTTAATGACTTTAGTAATTCAACTGCATTCTTTCCGTAAAGCTTTTATTGTCATGAGCGTCATTCCGGTCGCCATTTCTGGAGTTTTCATTATCTTCGCTCTCACGGGTATTGCTATCAGCATGCCTGCTTTAATTGGTATTTTAGCTCTCTTTGGCATTGTGGTCAATAATTCGATTCTCATCGTGGAAAGAATTAATCAAAATTTGGCCGCTGGTCAGCAATTCTTCCCTGCCTTGGTGGACGGTAGTACTAGCCGTTTACAACCAATTCTTCTTACTTCTTTGACCACTATCATTGGTCTGATTCCGATTACTCTTTCTGATCCCATGTGGCAAGGTTTGGGCGGCGCCATTATTGCTGGACTCACTTTTTCCGGCGTCCTTCTCCTTTTTTACATTCCCGCCCTCTACCAGATTATGTTTTCACCCGCCAAACTTGCCGCCAAAGAACAATCTTGGCGTGATTGGTGGGCAAAACTGCGTTCTTAAGGAAATAAATCATTTACTTTTGGTACCGTTCGAAAACGGTCACCTATTTTAATTAAAAACGTCATATCTATCAAAC
>CAYVKW010000041.1:0-6089 GCA_964452285.1 uncultured Pseudomonadales bacterium
CAAAAATTAAATGTGTGATTGAAATGGGCACCGTGTTCGTAATTTTAATTTTTGCTTGGACATTAGTGAATTGGTTTGTCAGTGGAATTTTTGATTCGATGTCGGAATTACTGCCTACTATAATGAAAAGAATTATTGGCTCAATTTATGAATTAATTTTTAATGCCACCGCTTTTATCACAACAACAATGGTGATAATTCATATGTTTAAAATACGATATTTGGATTACTACATTTCTGTGGAAGATAAAGAGGTGACGGAGAGACAAATTGAACAACCAATTACAGAGGATGGAAGTAGCGCGAACAAACAAAATGAAGGCATAAAGAGAGAAATAAAAATTGCCACTAATAGTAAACCGAGACAAGAAAAAATTATTATTCGCGACACTCAACATAGCACTTATGCTTTTTTTCAGTTATTAGGCAGAATAGCGTTACTTTTTATTAAGATAGGAATTTTGTTTGTCTCAATTCCGTTGATTATTAGCTTTGTCGGGTTAATAGCAATGGACACATTTTCATGGCTGAACGCGAATGAAAGTTTATTTTTTATGGGCTTAGGAATAGCGATTTTAGGAGGAGCAATTCTTAATTTTGTAGTGCTGTATTTTATTTATAATTTTGTTTTTAATCAAAAGTATGCTTTCAAAATAATTTTCACGATGATAATGAGTGGTTTAATCTTAGCAGGAGTTGGCACAGCGCTTTTCCTAACAGATTATCTTAATTTTGAAAAAGTAGTAAGCGAAGAAAGACCAACAAAAAAATTGCAAGTGGAAATGGCGGATAACTTGGTTTTAAGTTTTTGGGAAGATATTGACACTGAAATAGTCGTAGATAATAATATAGAGAATATTGACATTGCAATTACCCACGATCAAATGGGCGAACCAAGTATACTAGAAGAAAATCTGATGTGGACAGATGAGGGATGGCAAGATTTAACGGAAGCGTTAGCTCAAATCGAAAATGATCAAGAGGAAGCTATGGAAACAAGTATAAGCGGCGAAATCGCGAAAAACGAGAGAAATGAAACGAGTGAGGTGCAAGTGGACTTACTAGCAAAAGAAAACGCTTTGCCAGAAATTAAATTGTGTCAACTGGAAACTTCTTATAGTGGCTTGACGAGAGAGAAAATGAAAGAGCTTGTCGCTGACACAAAAAAGAAAAAGATCCGAGACTATCATCAAGAAGAAAGATGGAATATACAAATCAGAGTGTCAGAAAAAAATAGAGAGATTTTGGAAAAAAATTATCAAAGTTTTAGAAATATGAGAGAGGAATAAAAAGAGGTGGCAATTATGGAAGAAAGCAGATAAAAGTGGTATAATTGACTCATAATTGCATTAAAATATACAAAAAAAGAAAGTGAAAATGATAAAAGAAAAACAAACAGAATTAAAACAAAAAGCTGAGAAGAAGCGGCCAGTGAAAAACATATGGTTGAAATGGAAAAGTTTGAAGAAAAGATGGAAATTTTTGATTATTATCGTTTTACTCATTATAGTGGGTAGCGGCTGGTCAAAAATTTCCTCAAAAAAACAGATGCAGGCGAATCGCGAAGTGATCACGGTGGTGCGTGAAAACATAAAAAAGGAAGCGATTCGTAGTGGACAGGTAGAACTACAAGGTGTAGTCCAAGTCACGCCACCGATTAGCGGAGTAATTACAGAATTATTAGTGGAGAATGGACAAACAGTGACAGAAGGGGAAGAATTATTTAAAATGAAGAGCGATGCCACTCAGGCAGAATTAAATCAGGCTTGGGCTAGTTATTTGACGGCAAAAAATAATTATGAAGAAGCAAAAAATAGTAGCGGAGTAAGCGAATGGAATAATTTTGAAAATGCTAAAAGTACAATGATGGCAGTGGAAGAAGAGGTAAAAAAATTTGAGGAATTGTATCCAGAGAAAAAAAATCACCAAGATAAAGACTACCAAGAATTAAAGCTCAAAGAAAGTGTAGCTAGAAGAAATCTAGATGCAGCCACGCTGACTCCGAGTCAGATCAGTAGTAAGACGCAAGAAAGCAAAGCGATTTATCAAGCATCTTTGTCGTCTTACAATGCCACAAAAGATGGTAGTTATAAATCGCCGATTGCTGGAAGAATAGAAAATATCGGTGTAAATGAGGGTGAAAAAGTCATCGCAAAAGTAGGTGACAAGGATGGGACACCATTATTCTTAATTGTGCCAGACGGTAAAAAAACTGTCAGTATGCAAATTGGACCGAGTGATGCAATGACTTTGCAAGTCGGTCAAATGGCGACAGTAAAAAATGATTATATAAAGGATGCGACTTTTGCGGCGCAAGTGGTAAGAGTGGATAAAGTAGGAAAAACTACTTCTGATAAAGGCTTGACTTATCGAGCTTGGTTGGAAGTGGAAGACACTAACAATAAATTGCTTTTGGGTATCCCAGTAGAAATAACATTAACAACGGCAGAAAAAGAACAAGTGCTAGTGGTACCAAGCGAGGCTGTGCATGAAAGCATGATCACTATTACCGATGACAAAGGGACTGTCATAGAAGAAAGAGCGGTACAGACTGGCTTGAAGGCAAATGGGAAAGTAGAAATTATAAGCGGTGTAAATGAAGGCGAAAAAGTCTTAGTGGATAAAAATGAAAAATAATAAAGAAATTTTGATTGAGCTGCGAAATCTAAAAAAAAGCTATGGCGAAGGCGAAATGGCTACCGAAATTTTGCATGGTTTAGATTTAAAAATTGCCAAAGGTGAAATGGTGGCGATTATGGGTGCAAGCGGAAGTGGCAAATCAACGCTTATGAATATCCTTGGAACACTGGATAAAGCAAGCAGTGGTGACTATTTGTTTGCCGGCAAAAAAATCGATGACTATACGACAGAACAACTAGCAGATTTAAGAAATCATGAAATTGGCTTTGTTTTTCAATCGTTTAATTTATTACCGCGATTGACAGTAGAAAAAAACATTGAAAGACCGATGCTTTATGGACAAGTGCCGAAAGGCGAGCGCGCGGTGAAAGCGGCAGAAGTTTTGAGTAAAGTGGGCTTAGAGGATAAAAAGGATAAGTATCCACTCAAACTTTCTGGCGGGCAGCAACAAAGAGTAGCGTTGGCGCGAGCCTTAGTGATGACGCCAAAATTAATTTTGGCCGACGAGCCAACTGGAGCGTTAGACTCAAAAACGGCAATCATGGTCATGAATGAATTAACAAAAATAAACCGAGAGACTGGAACCACAATTGCGATTATTACTCATGATGAAAAAGTAGCGAAATTCGCGCAAAGAACTATTCGAATTCAAGATGGGAGAATAAAGATATGATGTGGGAATTAATTCTTGAAGCTCTGACAACTTTGCGAACCAATATGATGCGAACTGTTTTGACCATGATTGGAATTATTTTGGGAGTCGGAGCAGTGGTAACGATTATGACCATCGGGCAGTCAGCTTTTGATACAGCAGAAGAAGAAATCATGGGTTCTGGCAGCAATATTACAATTAGTGCTAATAATTCCACTGGTATAAATAAAATACCTTTAGACAAAAGTTTCATTAATGTCTTGAAAGCTGCAAATATTACTGGCATCGCTAATTACGAGCCTCACTGCAGCGGCATCAGTGGAACAGCAACTAATGCTTTGGACGACAAAGTAGATGCCGTGATGCGCTATGTTAATTTAAATGATGTTAAGGACTTAAAAATAATTGCTGGCTATACTTTTGATGAAGAAGACATGAATAATTATGGAGCAGTGGCAATTATTGATCAATTTATGGTGAACAAACTTTTCACTTCACCAGGAGATGCATTAGAAGAAAATGTTCATCTAAATGGGAAAGTTTTTAAAGTGGTAGGAGTGGTAGAAAATGAAGCTAATTTTTCATCAGATTACGGGCATATTTATGTGCCTTTGTCTTTTTGCGAATTAGATCCGTTTTTTCAAACTTATGGTTATAATTACTTAAGTTTGGGCGCCGAAATTGGCAGTGATTATGAGACTATCACTAAAGAAATTAAAAAAGTGCTAATGGAAACTTATGGTTTTGAAGATGAGGACGAACTGACTTTTACAATAGAAAATGTAAATGAAATCATGGTAGAAATTGGTACATTCATGACGGCTTTCTCGATTGGTTTGTCATTAATTGCAGCAATTTCATTATTGGTGGGAGGAGTGGGAATTATGAATATCATGCTGGTTAATGTCACGGAAAGAACAAAAGAAATTGGACTAATGAAAGCTCTTGGAGCTCAAGATAAAGATATTACTTTTCAATTTTTGGTGGAGGCGGCAGTAATGACGATTTGTGGTGGCGCTTTAGGTGTGTTTTTAGGGATTGGAGTTAGCTGGCTAATAATTGTGCTGGCGAATACTTTTGGCGGAAACTTTTTGCCGGAATTTAAATTTGTAATTAGTCAGACTTCGATCATTGTATCTGTGATAGTGTCGACGGCGATTGGTTTAATTTTCGGCGCTTATCCGGCGAAAAAAGCAGCGAAGCTGGATCCGGTGGAAGCGCTAAGAAGAGACTAAAAAAGAGGATAGTGATGGGCGACTTTAGTCAATGGTGATGGAGTAAGAAAAAACGAATTGGGCTGACGGCGGTAAGATGAGCGTGCCTTCACGCTGAGTAAAATCGCCGTCATAATGAGCGAAATCACCATGACCGTGCCACGGTTCGAGGCAAACAAAGTCACCTTTACTCCAAATACCAAACCAAGGGCAGCTTGGATTGGAGACAGTAATAGAGTGCCGCGGACCTTGGAGGCGTACCAAAGAAGAAGAAAGATTTTCAAAAACTAAAGCGTCTTGAGCAAAAAGCTGATGAGTCAGGGGGATTCTAGTCACATTTTGACCGAAGGGTAGGCGTTTTTCTTGAAAAGAACTGTCTGAATGCATTAATAAACGAGAAAGATTTTCTGCACGTTCAAAAATAATTTGATAGTCGCTGAACTTCTCGTCTGCCAGAAGCGGGCAATTGAAAGCTGGATGAGCACCAAGGGAAAAAGGGAGGTTTTGCTCGTCAAGATTTAAAACGGTAAGAGTAATGAGTAAAGAATTGTCTTGAAGCTGATAGTGATTGGTCAAGCGGAAACGAAAAGGATAGGCGGCAAAAGTGGCAGGCGAATTTTCTAAACTCAAAGTAAGACTGGTGGAAGTGTGATCGATTAAAGAAAATTCGCTATGACGAGCAAAACCATGATTGCCCAAGGAAAATTGTTTCTTGCCAAGATGATAGTGCTCTTGCCAGACTTTACCAACAATAGGAAAAAGAGTTGGATTACGGCCAGCCCAGACATTGGGATCACCTTGCCAAGCAAATTCAAGACCAGATTTTTTAGCAAATAAACTGATAAATTCGGCGGCGGTAAGTTTAAAATCGAGACTGAGAAAGTCGTTTTCTAAGTGAAGCGGAAGGGGAGTTGTTTGAGGCACAACTAAGCTCCGAATTCTTTTTGCCAGTTAATAAAAATTTGGGCTTGATCATCGCCATAGCCTTTTAACTCCGCAATAATATCAGCGGGATCGTCCTCGTGCCATAAGGTGGCTTCACGCTTACTGAAAAATAAATCGGCGTAAGTGATAATTCTCTCGGCTAAAGAAGTGGGAATAAAGTCTTGAGCGGGCAGCGGCAATTGACGTTCAACAATTTCTTTTTTGGTTAAGCCAACACCGACATGTCTCTCTGCGACAAGAGCGTGCTGAGGCAAATTCTCCTGACGGAGAATTTGCGCGCCGGCGACACCATGAGCGATATAAGGCAATTTACCGATACAATCCATCTTGGGACTATTGACTTCAAAAACACCGATATCGTGGAGCATAGCTGCTTCTTCAATAAAATCTTGTCCTTCTTGACTTAACCCAAGATGGCGAGCAATTTTAAGAGCTTTATTAGTTACTAAAATCGCGTGAATAAGGAAAATTTTATAGGTGCGAGTACCCAAATGGTAATATTTATTAATTAAACTAAGATAATCAATCATAATGGTATTATAACAAATTTTTTCTGCTATAATGGGGACATATGAAAGGTCGTCAAGAAAAGCCAAACAAACAAAAATACTTGGTTAGTATTGTTTTTATCATCTTGA
>CAYVKW010000042.1:0-5964 GCA_964452285.1 uncultured Pseudomonadales bacterium
ATTCAATTAAATAAATCTTATTAGTCTTCATAGCTCCTTTGGAACTAACCATTTGACGAGCTATTTCCCCGCAATAGGTGATCGCGATACTCTTGCGACCCATGAGACTAAGAACTTTAGTCTCATAAACTTCGCTAGCTTTAATTTTTTTAATGACCGTCTGATCGACGGGCATGCCAAACACGTTCTCTAATATTTCGGCAACATTTTTGATGTTGCCAGCCCAATAAGTTTGGTCAACCAGAGCACTGAACACAACGTGACGACCAAAAACGTTTTCAATTTGGCAGCCACCTTCTTCAAATTGTTGCTCATTGTGAGCGACGTGAATCAAAATCTTGCGGTAAGTGTTATTCATACAAAAACTCCTCCTTTTTTTGTAAACCCGCGTAGCTATTGAACAGAACAAGCCTATATTATAGCATAAGTACGGTTTTTTGTCAAGGTTATAGGATATTAATGAGAGGCTAGTTTGGAAATGAAAGGATCTTTTTGCTCAATTTCAGTAGGAGTGAGACCAAGGAGTTCGTGAGGAAGAACGATCCATTTATCGGTGAGATGAAGATAGAAATCGGGTGCAAAATCAACTAAAGAACGGCTGGGTTTGTAGAAAATGGTGGCGATGCTGATTTTGCGCACATGAGGAGCGAGAATTTCTTTGACTGCAGCCATAGTGCTGCCGGTATCAAAAATATCGTCGATTAGTAAAACTTGGCTATCTTGAGATAAATTTTCCAAAACATGGTCCATGTTCTCTACTCTGACTTTGGAACGTTGATCAATATCTTGATAAGCGGAAGTTTTAACAATAGTGTGATAGGGAGTCAGATGTTGATAGGCAAAAAATTCTTGGATGGCCATGCCAACCAGAGAACCGCCGCGCCAAAGGACAATCATGGCGTCAGGCACAAAACCGGAATCGTAAATTTTTTTGGCGAGGAGAAAGCTATCGTGATTAAGTTGATTGGCATCGATGTATTGTTTTTCTGACATAGTGGAGTTAATTATAACAGAGAAAGAGAGGCTCGCGCCGCCGATAATTCAAAGGCGGCGCGAGCCTGAAAAATCTTGTAAACTGCTGAAAGTTTTTAAGATATTTGGCAAAACTCAGGCAAAATGTTTCTAACATTTTGCCTGATTTTACTTAAAAAATGACTTTAATAATTGCGTGGTCGACGATCGCGATTAAAGGACCGATTGCCACCATTACCAAAAGAGCGTCTGTCGTTATTTTGACGACCGCCACGGAATTCTGGTCGTGGGGGTCGATTGGCTTTCGCTTCTTCTTCTTGTTCCTTGGTCAGCATAGACATTTTAACTTTGCCATCTGGTTGAATGTCGCTGACGCGAACATGAACAATGTCGCCCAAGTGAACAACTTTATTGGGATCATCCAAATAAGTAGTCGACATAGCGGAAACATGCACCAAACCTTCTTTATTGTAACCATATTTAACAAAAGCGCCGTAATTTTCGATGCGAGTGACTTCGCCGTCATACTCATCGCCAATTTCATCTACTTTCATCATGCCATTAACCATTTCAGCGGCACGTTGAATAGCTTCATGATCAGAAGAGGAAATATTGACTTGACCAATTTTCTTCTCTTCGTCTTCTTCTACATCAATTTGAGCACCAGAATTTTCAATCAGAGCCTTAATATTCTTACCGCCAGGGCCAATGAGTTCACCAATCCGATCAGCGGGAATAGTAATTTGGACAATTTTGGGCGCATATTGACTAATTTCTGCGCGTGGCTGATCAAGACAGGCAAGCATTTTGCCCAAAATGAAAAGTCGGCCTTCGCGGGCTTGAGCCAGGGCTTTGGTTAAAATTTCCAAGGTAATACCTTTGATTTTAATATCCATTTGCAAAGCAGTAATACCATATTCTGTGCCAGCAACTTTGAAGTCCATATCGCCACAATGATCTTCGATATCGCGGATATCAGAAAGAACTTGATATTTGCTGCCATCGGAGATAAGACCCATAGCAATACCAGCCACTGGTCTCTTAATTGGAACACCGGCTGCCATCAAAGAAAGAGTGCTACCGCAGACTGAAGCCTGAGAAGTGGAACCATTGGAACTCAAGATCTCCGAAACAACGTGAATGGTGTAAGGGAAACTTTCCTGATCTGGGATGACTGGCATAAGAGCGCGCTCGGCAAGAGCGCCATGACCAATTTCGCGGCGTTTGGGCGAGCCTAAACGGCCAGCTTCTCCAGAAGCATAAGGGGGCATGGAATAGAAATGCATATAATGATGAACATCTTCGCCGCCCATGTCTTCAATTAATTGACCCAAAGAAGGCGAGCCCAGAGTGGTAATAGTTACAGCCTGAGTGGCGCCACGTTTGAACATGGCACTACCATGAGTGCGAGGGAAAACATCCACTTCACAATCGATAGGACGGATTTCGGTTAATTGACGACCGTCTGGACGAATACCTTCATTCAAAATACGAGCGCGCAAAGCTTCAGCTTCCAAATCATGGAAGACTTCTTTGATATCGCTTAAAGTAATTTCAGCCGCAACCAGTTCCTCATTAGCAGAGAGAGCGACTAATTTATCAGCGATATCAGTGGGCTCAAAATTGGCTTCTTGAAGGGCAAATTTGACGAAATCAAAGTCCTTGAAGAAAGGCAAAAGCAAAGCGCGCTTGCTGGCTTTGATTTCGCTGGTATTAACAAACGGAACTTTGGCTTTGCCAATAGCTTGAGCAATTTCATTGATTTTGGTACAAATTTGATGGAGTTCTTTTTGAGCGGCACCCAAAGCCTCGATCATCAAATCTTCTGGAACTTCCTTGGCTCCGGCTTCGACCATGACGATAGAATCGAGACCGCCGGAAACGATGAGATCAAGTTTGGACTGAGCTCTTTCTTCTTCGCTAGGATTAAAGATAAAGCTTTGTTTTTCCTCACTGTAACCAACGCGAAGTCCAGCAATAGGTCCTTCAAAAGGAATGTCAGAAATAGCTAAAGCAACGCCAGTAGCGAGCATGCCAATCATGTCATCAGGATTATTTTTGTCATAAGAAAAAACGGTGTTGACGACTTGGACTTCGCGCATAAAATCCTGAGGGAAAAGCGGGCGAATACTGCGATCAATGACGCGAGACTTCAAGATGGAACCATCGGAAGGTCGGCCATCGCGTTTAACCCAGCGCGAACCTTTAATAATACCACCAGCGTAGAGTTTTTCCATAAAATCAACGGAAAGTGGGAAATAACCAAGATTGGTTTCGCCACCCATAGCAGCGGTACAGTTGATAATCGTGTCGCCGCATTGTGCTAAAACATCAGCGCTGGCTTGTTGGCCGAATTTACCAACATTAATTGATACGGTTTTGTCCCCTATCGTAATAGAGGTACTATATTGATCTTGATAGCTTGGATAAGCCATAGAGATCCTTTCTAAAAGTGTAATCGAGGAAAAATAAACTCAAGAATCCAACAAGAACAAACAAAAAATCAGAAACCTTTATTTGCTCTTGAGAAGGCTCAAGTTTGGTGCCTCAAGTTACTTTGTTAAATAATACGGGGATATTATAACATAACTTTATCATTTAAACTAATTAAGGGTAAAGTTTGTCGCAATAATCTTCCATCATGCGCTTGGCGCTATAATGAGGAGAAAGTTTGATTGATTTGCGCATCATGGACAACCATTTCACTGGTAAGCCATCGTTGTCGCGATGATAAAAAGTGGGAATAACTTTATTCTCAATAGTCTCAAAAAGACTAGCTTGCATATCACGATGATCAAGCGCCCAGCCCATAGTTTCATCGCTCCAGTCAACCTCTTCGGCCCAGCCATCATTAGAGGTAAGCTGGAGGACGCCATTACTGATAGCTTTCATACCGCTGGTGCCACTAGCTTCTTCGCCTTTGCGAGGAGTATTAAGCCAAACGTCGCTGCCGCGAGTGAGCGCGGCGCCCATTTCCATATTATAATCTGGAATAAAAAGGGCGTTGCCGCGAAGCTCGCGTGACATATAACCAATGATTTCACGAATCATACTTTTACCGCCTTGGTCAAAAACATGAGCTTTACCAGCAACTAAAAGTTGCACCGGTCTGTTAGTGGAAAGCGCAATAGCTTGTAAGCGATTAATGTCGCGGAAAAGTAAATCTGGTTGTTTGTAAGCAGCAAAGCGGCGAGCCCAAGTAATGACGAGTTTATTAGAATCATAGTTAAAACCAGTGCGAGCCGCAATAAGCTCTTGAGTGCGACGTTTATCTTCTAAATGAGTTTGCCATAATTCTTGATTATTAAGCTCGGTAGTAATTCTATCATCGTGCCAAGTGGGAAAATGGACGCCATTAGTGACATTGACCCAATTATATTTGGGCCAATTTTTTTTGCAAATTTTGTAATGAGGCAAGCTAACAGAAGAAGCGCGAGAAGAAGTATTAAGAGCAAAAAGAGTAACATCGAAGCGACCTTCTTTATCAAGACCATCCTTGAGGAGTTCAGTGACGCCAATGTCCATTTTTTGAGCGTAATACTTAGTGTAAGCTTTCATCAAATCCATATCATAAGTTTGATTGCCGGCGGCAACGACGGTATGATTAGTGTAAACAGTTTTAGCAGTAGCATATTTACGGGCAGCACGATAACCAATGCCTTTTTCGTCCATAATAGAGCGAATGACTTGCCAATGTAAAAAGCTAGGCCGACCCTCGTTGACATGATAAAGAGCGGGCATAATTTTGAGGGCTTTGAGAGCTTTGACGCCGCCGATACCAAGCACCAGTTGTTGTTTGATAATTTCTTCTTGAGTGCCAGCATAGAGAGCGTTGGTGAGGCGGCGTTCATGGGAATGATTGTAAGGATTGTCTGGATCAAGTAAATAAAGATCGACGGTGTCGCCGATTTTGTAACGCCAAATTTGTAACCAAACGTCGACTTGAGTCAAATGAACTTTAACAAAAAGAGGTTGACCAGTGGCGTCGCGGATAAGCTCCAAACCTTCATTTTCAGGAATATAATTGAAGTCTTTTTCCTCTTGATTGCCATCTAAAGTAATTTGTTGGTGAGCTTCCTCACCTTTGTAAAGTAGGCCAACGCCGGCCATGTGGATGCCCAAGTCAGCAGATGCTTTCAGAATGTCACCGGCAAGAACGCCAAGGCCACCAGCATAAACAGGAAGACCATTATGAATAGCAAACTCGGCACTAAAATAAGCAACTGGGTTTTCGGCTGAAAATGTTTTAATCATAGATAGCCATTTTAGCAAAAAAACTGAGCTTGTGCAAGAATGAGAAAAAAGCGGGAAATTGACAAGTTGGCAGTCTTGATATATAATTGCTATCTGTTGGAAAGGGAGAAGCTATGATTGGATTAACGGCGAGACAAGTACAAATCCTCAAATTAATAGTGGAAGAATTTATCAATACTGCTCGACCAGTTGGCTCAGAAATGCTAGATAAGAAGCATAATTTAGGTGTATCTCCAGCGACAATTCGCAATGAAATGGTACTTTTAGAAAAGCAGGGTTATTTATCAAAGGACCATTCTAGTGCGGGACGCTTGCCGACGAGCGCAGCACTGAAATTGTATGTCAATGAGCTGATGAAGGAAAAAGATTTGACTGTGGCAGATGAGGTCGGAGTGAAGGAAAAAATTTGGATTAATCGCAATGACCAGGACGATTTGGCGTGGGCAATTGCAAGAGCATTGGCGCGTCAAACACACTCCTTGGGTTTTGTAGTCATTAATGGAGAAAAAATCTTTCACGCTGGCTATGCTAATTTACTACAAATGCCGGAGTTTTTTGACATTTCTTTGACGCGCCAAGTATTGACTCTAATTGAAGAAGTCCCAGTTCTAGAAGAGATTTTCAAATTTGGCAGTAGCGAGAATCCGGTGCAAGTAGTTTATGGACAAGAGCTAGGTAACAGAGACCTAGAACCGATTAGCTTAATTTTTGCCAAAACAAAAGTTGGTGAAGATGAAT
>CAYVKW010000043.1:0-5530 GCA_964452285.1 uncultured Pseudomonadales bacterium
TCTTTGGTTGCAACACCACTGCCGACACTCCAGTTGTTGGAATTTTTAATTGATAACTTTCTACAAAAGTCGTCGGCGAAGTATTGGTCAATTTAAAGTCCACTTTCACCTTAGCAGCAGCGCTGGCGGCAATCACGTAATCCGCTTGCACCTCCACCCGTAAACCTTCTGCCGCCAGCGCCGCCGGCGTTTTTCCCAAATTCAGCAAACCAATTAGTAATAGTCCAATAGTTCCGATTCTTCGCCCATTTTTCCCGCTCATAGATATTTCGCTTTATTATCATTATGCTCTTCCACTGTTTCTGCATAATGAATGCGTCCCTGGTCATCATGTAAATAAAAATAATAATCATTGTCCGCTGGCTGCAAAGCCGCTTTTATTGCTTGAAGACTTACACTTGAAATCGGTGTCGGTGGCAAACCTTTATATTGATAAGTATTATACGGCGAATCAAATTGCGTATCTGCCAACGACGGCGCTTCCCACCAATTCCCAGTTTTCTTATTTTTGCCCACTGCGTATTGCGCCGTCGCGCACAACTGTAACGGATAATTATCATCCAACCGTCGATAAATAATGGTCGCAATATTACGCATTTGCTCTTCATCTCGTGCTTCTCTTTGTAAAAGTGACGCTACTGTCAAAATTTCGGTCCAACTTCTCTCGCTTTGCGCCAACAAAGCCTTGACTTCTTCATTTTCTTCAATGTCAGTCACGTATTGTTGGTGTAGTAGTTCCACGATTGATTTCGTGGTCACATTCGGAAAAATTCGATAAGTTTCTGCCATTAACTGACCTTCCAAGTCTTTCGTTAAAACTAAGAATTCTTCTTCATCAAAATTGGTTAGACCTAAATTACCTAAGTATTCAGCAATTTCTTCTCTTCTCCAGCCAGGCAAAATTGTCACCGTCAACTCTTCTGGTCTGCCTTTGAGTGCCGTCAACACTTCTTGTGCACTCATACTCGGGCTCACTTTGAACATTCCTGGCACCAAACCTGTCTCACCTTCCAATTTTGCCAAAATCCTAAAGCTCAAACTATTTTTAATCAATTTTTCCGCCAATAAATTTTGCGCCACCACCGATATTCCTTCACCATTATTCACTTGAAATTCTCGCAGCTCTTTTTCAACTACATTTACCGGCTGAATTGACCAAAAATAATATCCAACCACGCTTCCCAATAGCACCAATGCCAAAAAAATGGCTCCGATTATGACTTTTTTCATTTTTCTTTTATTCTTACTCTTGCACTTTTTGTGCCTGTAAATACGTAATAATTGGCGTATCACCGACTAAACATCTCTCATTCGCTGGTAAATTTTGGTCATCTATATATAAAAGCGGAATTGCTCCAATTTGTGTTTTATCAAAACCGCATAGTCTTCCATAATCCAAAACTTGTTGATTTCTCTCATCTTGAGTAGCGACATCATCCAAATTTCTCTCTTGCAAGCCAACAGTTTCATATAATTCGCTATTAGTTTCTAAGAACGCTTTCACATTCCGACAATGAGGACAGCCCTCGCTAGTAAAAAGATAAACTTGCGCCTCTGCATCTCTCACCGATAAATCAGCACTTGGAGAAACTTCGTTGCCCAATTCTGTCACTTTTTTCACGCCTTCCAAGCTATTATTTTGATTCATTTTGACGAAAACCAGTACCATGAAAATCACGATCACTGCTACTGCCACCAAAATTAAAGGTGTATAATTTTTTTTCTCCTCTATCTCTTGAGAAGCGCTTGTTTGCTTATTTTCCTGCATATTTTGTCAATTATAACATAAAAAACTTCGATCATGTCAATTTACTGTCTTTTTGGACCCTCCTTAAGCTTGCTTTATCGAGCTAACAATGCTATAATACGCGTTCTTTATGAACGAAAAAAATACCAATAAATCAATCATTATTACCGGTGCTCGCGAACACAATCTTAAAAATATCAACGTCGCCATTCCTAAAAACCAATTAGTCGTTTTTACGGGTCTTTCCGGTAGTGGCAAAAGTTCGCTCGCCTTCGACACTCTTTACAGTGAAGGTCAGCGTCGTTATGTCGAAAGTCTTTCTTCTTACGCCCGGATGTTTTTAGGCATCATGAAAAAACCAGAAGTAGATAATATCGAAGGTTTGTCACCTGCTATCGCCATCGATCAAAAAACCACCAGTCATAATCCTCGCTCCACCGTTGGCACCATCACCGAAATTTACGATTATCTTCGGCTTTTATATTCCAAAATCGGTCATTTGCATTGTCCAGAATGTGGTCGCGAAATCAGCACTCAGACTATTGACCAAATTATCGGTCATATTAGTCGAGAAATTCAAAATCGGCTCACTGGTGCTGGTCTTCGTCTTCTCGTTTTGTCACCTATTGTGAGGGATAAAAAAGGCGAATTCGCCGGACTTTTTAGTTCCCTGCGCAAAAAAGGCTATCAGCGAATTCGCCTAGATGGCACCATTTACAATCTCAGTGAGAACTTAAGTATTCTCAAAAACAATCGTCATACTATTGAAATTGTCGTTGATCGGCTTTCACTTTCTGCCAAACAATTTTCCGACGCTAATCAATTTAAAACCTTCAAAAGTCGTCTCACTGCTTCAGTTGAAGAAGCGCTTCGCCAGGCCGAGGGCTTTGTTATTATCAGTTTCATTAATGATCAAAGTTTGGATTTTCCAGAGAAACCTCAAGATTTTCAAGATCAACTTTTTAGCGAAAAGTTAGCTTGCAGCTTTTGCGGCATTAGCGTTGACGAGCCTTCTGCTCAGCTTTTTTCTTTTAACTCTCCCATTGGCGCTTGTCCAGTTTGTAATGGTTTGGGTTCGCTCCTCAAAATTGACGAGAAAAAGATTATTGCTCCCAATCTCACTCTTTCTGAAGGTGCTGTTATTCCATATGAACGCACTATGGTCAACAATAGTTGGTGGGCGCGCTTAGTCCAGACAGTAGTCGCCGACCTCGGTTACGATTTCCGCAAAACTCCTTGGAGCGAATATTCTCCAGAAGCGCAAAAAGTCCTCCTTTACGGTAGTCCCAAAACTTACACCGTTTCCGGCGAAAATCGCTTTGGCGAAATGACCAAAATCCGTGAAACTTTCGTCGGTTTTGTGAATGAACTTGAAAAACGTTACAAAGACACCGAAAGCGACTGGGTCAGACGCGAAATTGGTCATTTCATGAGTACCGAAACTTGCCCCGCTTGTCAAGGTAAGCGGCTCCGCCCTGAAGCTTTATCTGTCACTATCGAAGGTAAAGATATCGCTGATTTTACTGAGCTCACTATTGATCAAGCTTATGAATTTATGAAAAACATCAATGTCGACAATAATCTCTCTCACAAAGAACAGCTCATTGCCGAACCAATTGGCAAAGAAGTCCAGGCGCGCCTCGGCTTCCTTCTTAGCGTCGGTCTCGATTACTTAACTTTGGCGCGCCCAGCCAATACTCTTGCCGGCGGCGAAGCTCAACGAATTCGTCTTGCTTCGCAAATCGGCACCGGTTTGACCGGCGTTCTTTATATTTTAGACGAACCTACTATTGGTTTGCATCAAAGAGACAATCATCGTCTCATCGACACGCTCAAGAATCTGCGCGACAAAGATAATAGCGTGATCGTAGTTGAGCACGATCGTGACGTCATGCTAGCCGCCGACACCATTTTTGATTTTGGTCCTGCTGCCGGTGAAGGTGGCGGCCAAATTGTCGCTCAAGGCACTCCAGCTGAACTCATGGCTCAACGTCATTCTCTCACGGGCAAATATCTCAGTCGCAAAATCGACGTCATTCGTCATCCAGTTATTTTGTCGCCAGAATCCAAAGCTATTGCTCAAGCTAAAAGAGATTTGAGAGACCAAAAAATCACCATTACTGGTGCCACCGGCAACAACTTGCAAAATCTGACTATCGATTTTCCTTTAGGCAAACTCATTGCTCTGACCGGCATTTCCGGTTCCGGTAAATCCACTCTTCTTTATGACACTTTGTATGGCAATCTTGCCACTCATTTGGGTTATAAAATTGATTTTGTCCCCGCTCATATTAGCAGTCTTGATGTACCCAAAGAAGTTACTCGTTTGGTTTTGATTGATCAAAGTCCTATTGGCAAAACACCACGCTCAAATCCTGCCACTTACACCAAAATTTTCGACTATATTCGCAAAATTTTTGCCGAAACCGCCGAAGCGAAAGTTCGCGGTTATAATTTAACTCGTTTTTCTTTCAATATGAAAGGCGGCCGCTGTGAAGCTTGTCAAGGTGATGGACAGATCAAAGTCGAAATGCAATTTTTACCCGATGTTTTTGTTCCTTGTGATGTCTGTCACGGCCAACGTTATAATCAAGAAACTTTGGAAGTCACTTATCGTGACAAAAATATTGCTCAAGTCCTTAATATGACTGTCAATGAAGCCGTCGATTTCTTTCAAGGTCATAGTAATATTCTTTCTAAATTAAAGACTCTTCAAGCTGTCGGTCTTGGCTATATTACTTTGGGTCAAAGTGCTCCCACTCTTTCTGGCGGCGAAGCTCAAAGAATTAAGCTTGCCAAAGAACTCAGTAGCAATCGCACCGAACATATCGTCTATCTAATTGACGAACCGACCACTGGCCTTCATTTCGCCGACGTTGAAAAATTACTTGGTATTTTAAGCGGACTTGTCGCGCAAAACAATACTGTTATCGTTATTGAACACAATTTAGACATTATTAAAAACGCCGACTATATCATTGATTTAGGTCCAGAGGGTGGTTCTCACGGTGGCAAAATTGTTGCCATGGGCACACCTAAAGAAGTTGCCGCCAATCCTCATTCATGGACTGGCAAATATCTTCAAGATGAATTTGCTTTCCAAAAAAAGTCTTAATCTCATCTCCTTATCTTGGCAAAAGCTCTTTTTTGCAGTATACTAAAAGTTCTTGGAAAATGCATAAACTTATTTATACTCTCTTTTGGTTTTTTACCACTTGTCTTTTTTTGCTTGGCGGTTGCTTTTTTATTAGTCGCGAATTTTGGCCCGAGCAATGGCCAAAATTCGCCCTGTTTTCCTCAAAAGAAGAAATTATTTCGTCAGCGCTTGTAGACACCAGCGCGAGCGTCCCCGAATCCACGGCCGCCGCTTTGGCGCGCACCGCGGACGCTCGCGCCCATTTAGTCGCCAACTTTATTGAACGTAACGACGTTGGTGGCGATTCACCCTTGCAACCATACGAAGACTGGGGACAAAAATTTGTCACTATCGCCGACGAATACGGACTCGACTTTCGCCTTTTACCCGCCATCGCTCGCAAAGAAAGCACCTTTTGCAAAAGCAATATTGCTCGCACTTATTACAACTGTTTCGGCTATGGCGTCCCTGCTTCCGGCATCACTGATGCCGGCAAATTCACTTCTTATGAAGAAGGTATTCGCACCGTTGCGGCCAGTCTCAAACGCAATTATTTAGACAAAGGTTTAACCAATCCCGAAGACATTATGCAAAAATATTGTCCACCAAGCAACGGCACTTGGGCCGATCATCTCAATCAATGGTTA
>CAYVKW010000044.1:0-4519 GCA_964452285.1 uncultured Pseudomonadales bacterium
ACATAGAAAAGGGAAAGAGGTGGCAAAAGACAAAAAGGCATTGACAAAAAAAAGCAGAAGTGTAGTAAAATCGATATAAGAAAATGCAAAAAAATTGGGCTTTGGCAACAGAAAAAATAATCGAGAATTGGGATGATTTTCAGGAGTTGATTTTAGATAATCGGCAATTGACAGAGACCGATTTGGAAGCAGAAAAAGTTGAGGTGACGAAAATTACCGCAACGGAAGTGGGAATTGATCCACTGCAACTGGAAAAAGCTTTAACTAAAATTATGAGAGCGGAAGAAAACAATCAAGAAGTGGTAATTTTCGGTGATTATGATGTCGATGGCAATTGCTCAACGGCGATTATGTGGCAAGGCTTGCGAGAAATTGGTTTAACGGCGATTCCCTTTATCCCCCATCGGATTAGACATGGTTATGGCATTCGAGTGAGCGCTTTGGAAGAAATTTTTGCCACCAAAAAGCCTGATTTGATTGTGACTGTCGATAATGGGATTACGGCTGATAAAGCTTTGGAGTTTTGCCACGCCCAAAAAGTGCCGGTAATTGTTACCGATCATCATTTGCGCGATGAAAAAAAAGCTAAATTACCGGCGGCAGCGATTATACAAACAACGCAACTTTGTGGGGCGGGCGTGGCTTGGTTTGTAATTAAAGAACTGTGGAAAAAAGCGAATGTTAAAAATTGGGAGGAAAAGGCGGGCGAGTTGCTCGATTTGGTCTGCCTGGCAACAATTGCTGATCAAGTGCCGCTTCAAGGAGCAAATCGGCAACTCGCCCGCGCTGGTTTGGAAAAATTACGGCAAACACAACGACCTGGCTTAGTCGAATTAATGAAAATTTCCGCTTTAAAACAAGGCAGCTTGAGTACTGATGATGTTGGTTTTGGTTTGGGGCCAAAAATTAATGCTATTGGCCGACTAACAAATACTTTGGAAGCCTTACGCTTACTGTGTACCACTAATCAGAAAAAAGCTTTAGAGCTAGCTCAAGTTCTGACAAAAGTTAATGGTCAAAGACAAGAATTAACCGGAGAAATGATTGATTTGGCTTTGCTGCAAATTGACGAAAAGAAATTACCAAAGGTAATTTTGGTTGCTAGCGACAAGTTCCACGAAGGCATTGTGGGGCTAATTGCCAGCAAACTGACCGAAATTTACGCCCGACCGACAGTGGCAATTAGCCTCGATGATAAAATTGGTAAAGCATCTTGTCGCTCAATAGAAGGCATTAATATTACCGAAATTTTGCGCACTTTTCGTGAAGATTTAATTGATGTTGGTGGTCATGAAATGGCGGCGGGTTTTTCCTTTAAACGAGAAAATTTGGAACTGGTAAAAAAGAGTTTGCAAAAAGCCGCCGCCGTCATTACTGACGAGCAATTGGTACCTAAAATTATTGGTGATGGCGAAGTGAAAATGGCTGTTCTCTATGAAAACAAATTGAGCGATTTTTTAAATCAATTGCAGCCCTTTGGAGCGGCTAATCCGCCAATTGTGGTCGTGGTTACGGGAAAAGTTGTTTCCTGGCGCTATTTAGGCAATGAAAATCAGCATTTACGCATAGATTTAACCGACGAAACGGGTAAATTTTTAACGGTTTTGTTTTGGCAATATACAAAACATAAAATCGAAGTGCCCGGTAAAGAAGCGAAAATTCGGGTGATCGGAGAACTGAAAATTGATGAATATCAAGGTCGGAAAACGCCGCGAATTTTCGCCAAAGACTTAAAAATAATTAGCTAAATTCTATTGAACTTCATATCTTGACCAAATTGATTTATTAACCCAATTGGGAATATTGTTAATCAATTTATTATCATAAATAAAAGTAATAACGGGAGTGGTAGCGTTATAGTCAGTGGTAAAACTAACATAATTAGGGACCGTAGAATCTTGAAAAGAGCCTGGAACGCAACCAGCGAAAGTCCGAGACATAGTAATTCCTGGTTGGTTGGTTTCATTTTTACCCCAACCAATAAAAGAACCAGCAACGGTAATTTTTTTGTCGCAATTTCTATTAACAGCAGAATTAGTAAAAGCATTATTAACCCCTCCACTAATAAAGTTAATCGTGCCATTAGCAATAAAAATACCATGAAGAGAAGGGTCTTGACTGGCGCAACTACCTCCAATACTAGTAAAGTTTGCTGTTGTTAAGAAATCACCTAAATATGAAGAAATTTCAATGTTTCCAGAAACAACAAACATTAAAAAGCCATCGGACACATCTGGTAGCAAACTTTTTTCTAAAATAATTTCTCGATCAAGTTCAAGATTACCGTCAACAAAAACGACTTTTTTTATTCCCGCGGGAATAACAAATTGAGCGTTTTCACTTAAATCAGCTAAATAATTACTTAATTTTTCTTTATTTGTAGAAGATGACTGGATAAAGCAAACAAAACTATCTTTGACCGTAAAGTCACTAGGATTATTACTGTTTAAATCAGAACAAATTTTAAGATTGGTAGATAATTCTTCAGGAAAATAACCTAAGCTTCTACTAAAGAAACTATAGTCTTCAGGATCGATGCTGGCAAAACCATTGGTAAAATCGGCGGTAACATTGTTATTTATTTGACTACTAATGTTAATTACTCTATCTCCAGCAACAGGAATACCAACTCCAATAAGATTGGCACTATCGGTAGCACAACTTGAATCACTACGCATCACTGTAACCTGAGATAAATCAGCATCTGATTCAATAGTCCCTTTTGCATAAAGAGAGCCGTTAACGATTTGGAAAAATGGATCAGAGACAGAAAGACAAATAGTACATTGATCTGAAAGACCGTTAAAATAACTGTCGCCGTTACAAAGATTGTCAACTAAAATCGGAATTTCTTCATTAGAACATTGAGCTGCTGTTTTATATTGAGCAGAAATCTCCGCACAAGATAGGGGACGATAATTATGACTGCCATCGCCACTGTCATTGCCCTGTAAAAAAACATAAGGATTACTGGCGTTAATCTCGGTGCAAGACAAGCTAGCTTGACCATTGCTATCAAAAGATAAAATGCATTTATTTGGGTCTTCTTGATTTGGCTTGGTGGTACAGACGTTTATAGGAGTGGGAATTGGCGTTGGCGAAGGCGCAGGACATTGAGGATCATCTTTATCTAGACAATAACGACAATCAGAACTACCGTCAGCCAAAAGGTTGACAGTGGAGCAAGTCTGAGTACTGCATTTGTAGCAAGTGGCGGTGGCGCCACCACAAGAGCCGGCAACAGTATAGCTACTTTCGACGCCCAAAGGACAACTGCTGGGATTAGTGACGTCATCGGGATTACAAACTCCGGTGGTCGCAGTTTTGTAAGTGTAGCAAGTAATATTGTATCCACAGCCATTGCTACGAGAAGCAGTGGTAGCATTACAGCTAGCTCCAAGAGGATTAGAAGTACTAGTTTCGCCCTCGTTGCATTTTGGAGCATTACAGCAACGAGGACATTGTTTAGCACAAGAACAATCGCCGCAAGTATACGTTCCGTTGGAGCCATAACTCCAGCTGCCGCAACTATTACACACACTCGTACAACAGTTGCCAGCTTGTGTCCAACAAGTATAATAAGATCTTCCTGTCCCTTTACATTCTCCACAAACTGATCTGTGATGTCTGCAGCTCGAGCAACTTGACCATCCGCTCATAACGCTAGTAATTTTACAAGTGACAGCATTGATAAAATTAAAATTTAAAAATAAAAAGCAACCTAATAAAAAAAGAAAAGTTAATCCTTTATAATTTTGTTGCATCTTCTTGCATTTTACAGTATCCGTTTCCACAAGTCAATATTTTAATAAAAGTTGTAAATATGATAAAAAGTTAAAAGCCCCAGGAGAAAATCTCCTGGGGCTCACCCTTAGAACTCCCATAGCGGCAACGGATAACCGTTGACTGCGGGGACTTCAACTCCTTCCAGCTTCATCATATATTGATAAAGCTGGTCGCGGACCTGCAGAAGCTCAATCACTTCTTGCACGTCACCTTCGCCGCCAATCAGCTGGTAGCTGAGCTCGTCGATGTGAGCAGTCAAGGACGGAATTTCTGTTTCCAGAAATTCCTGATCGATGAACTGCCACGAAGCGATTGCGGCAGCGTTGTAGAGCGAGCAAACTGCAGCATAAGCTGCGGCAGCGCGATCTTCCGGCAACGTTTCTGCCAGAGACATAAGCCTGGAGATTTCGCTCTTGTAAAGAGCGATATCTTCCAGAAGACCCAGGCGCTGGTATTTTGCTACCAAGCTCACCTGATCGAGATAACCGACGGTGGTCATGCTTTCTTCCAAATTCTGGGCTTCAGGCCCAAAAAACTGGAGATCGGCCATGGCAGTTGCTGTGGACGCCATCATGATAGTCACGATCAAAACGACCAAAAGTTTCTTCATAACGATCCCTCCATGTTGTTTTTTTTGAAACTTTGAGACTATATGTACAAAGACTTTTTATTAAAAACAAAAAGTCTTGGAGTTTTGGGTTTTTAAAGAAGCTTTGCTTGAGAAAGACTGAAC
>CAYVKW010000045.1:0-1701 GCA_964452285.1 uncultured Pseudomonadales bacterium
CGGAGGCGGCGCCACGGACGTCCGTTTTGGCGGCACCGCTCTCTCAAATCGTATTTTGGTGGCCGGTGGCGGCGGAGGTGGTGGTTTTTCCAGCACTGGCGGTCCCGGCGGCGGTTTTACTGGCGGCAACGGTTATAGTAGTACTCAGGCTCAAGGAGGAACTCAATCAACTGGTTACGCCTTAGGCAAAGGCAAGACTGGCACTGCCTACGGCGATGGTTCTGGCGGCGGCGGTGGCGGAGGCTGGTATGGCGGTTCTGGTTATAGCGCTTATGGCGGTGGTGGCGGCTCTGGCTATATTTCTGGTTATCCTGGCTGCAGCGTTAGCGCCACTGGCAAAGTTTTCCTAGACACAATGTTTTTTAGCGGCGTTCGCCCTGGAGATGGCTTAATTAGTATTATTAAAGTTGGCGGCGGCACTGATTGTGCCGCCGCCAATGATGAAGACACCCGTTTCACAAATATTATGCCCACTGATATCCCTTATGTTCTCGGCAATCCCGATGGCGATGGTCAGCCCTGTTATCGTCCTGCCAGATGCACCGAGATAGCCGATCCTGTTACCGGCGATAATTATTTTCTCAATACTTGCAATCAAGAAAATCTTGTTGCTGTTCCTTCTGATTACACTGATCCAGACACTGGTGGCATTTGCGTCGCTTGTCTTAAAATCAGCTCTCCTTGGTTTCAAGTAGTTAATGGCAATATTTATGCCTATGGTAATATTGTGGGCAGTGATGGTTTGATTGAAGATGCCTATGTTATGCGCAACGATAGTTGCTCTCCTTCCGACTCCGCTGGCGTTGGTATCCCGATTTCTGGGGCACAAGCCAGTTTTCTCACCTCCCAAAACGCAGCTTCTTCTCAAGGTAGTACTACCGTTGATTTTTCTCCTGGTGCCGTCAGCGTCAATCGTGAAGACTATGCGTTTTTCTCCAAGCAACTTGGCTATTTACCTTCTGAACTGGGCGCTCATCTCAAAGCTTGTCCTGAGGATCTTAATAGTAATAATAGCGCCGATTTTAGTCTTTATGGTGATTCTTGGGTTTGCCATATGAATTTAAATGGGGCCGCCGACTTTACTCTTAGCACTCCTCTGACTCTTTCTGCTGGACAAAAAAAAGTCATTTTTATTGATGGTAACCTAAATTTGCAGAACAGTACCATCGTCCCCAATAGTGCTCTGCTTTTTTTTATCGTTTCTGGCAATATTATAATTTCGCCCAATCTCGGGAATTTCCCCCTTCCAAGCGATCTCAATTCTACCAGTACTTCCACTTGCATTGACTCTAAGAGTGCAGATATTGCCGTTTCTGGTATTTTTCTCGCTGACGGCACCATTAGTTTCGCTTCTGGGGCCAGCGCCACCGACAAAACTGCTTACTGGCATGATTTTGGTACCGGTTATGGCGCTTCATGCGATAGAAAAATTATGGTCAAAGGTTCATTTATCGGTTGGGGGCAAGCCGACTCTTCACTTACTTCTGGGACCTCTAGTACTACTAAACAAGGAATAGTGATTGCTCGTACTTTTGCCGGCTGTTTTGCCGGTTTTAGTAACCCCGATCTTTTCGCTCCTTACGATAGTTATTTTTACAATTTCAATGCTTCAATGCCGGTAGTGACTTTTATTTACAATGCCAACTATATCAAAAATCTACCCTCTTGGGTGCAGAAAGTTATTCGTTTACGTCTGGAAGT
>CAYVKW010000045.1:1801-3789 GCA_964452285.1 uncultured Pseudomonadales bacterium
CCAATCATTTTTGCTTTCACTTTCCCCTTGTATTCATCAGTTTTAATCGTGCCGACGATCTTGATACTTTTAACTTCTTTTGGTTCTTTCAGTCCTATATTAGCAAATTGCCAAAATAAAGCGGTCAGGTAATTGCCTTTGTCATCCATTAAATCTATTCTTAAATGCTGATTTTCTGTGCCCAAGTAACGCCAATTGATTATTTGTCCCTCTGTCGCCACAACAATTTCCGGATTGCCAGACCCAAAAGGTCCCACTTGCGCTAAAAATTGCGCTAGCTCCGCTTTATTCAACACTTCGATTGTAGTTGTCATTTCCACTTCGATTTTTGGCTGCAATTGTTCGTCGGTAATCATTTCCGCCGCTTGTTTGAGACATTGGCGCACTTTTCGGTCGTTTTCTCTCTGGAAAGAGAAACCAGCAGCCATTTCATGACCGCCCACATCAATCAGCTGTTCCCGAAAAGTGCGCAATACTTCCGTGATATTAATTCCTTCTATCGACCGACACGAGGCTTTACCGATTTTTTTCTCCAAACTCGCCACGATCGCCGGCCGCGCATACATTTCCACCAATTTACTCGCGATCAGTCCTACAATTCCCTCGTGAAACTTTTCGCTTTCCACCCAAATTATTTTATCTAAATTCTTTTCGTCGATTTGTCTTAAGGCTAGGTCAAGCATTTCCGTCGTCAGTTCTTGCCTTTTGCTATTTACCAGTGTCAAAACTTGCGCCAGCTCTTGAGCTTTTTTTTGACTATTAGTACACAGCAACCGCAAAGCTTCTAATGTATTGGTTAGCCGTCCAATAGCATTAATTTTTGGTCCCAGACAAAAACCGACGCTGTCAGCATCTAGCTTTTCTCTCTCTAGCCTCGAAATTCCCATTAATTCTCTCAGACCCGCTCTTTTTGTCTGGCGCAATTGCTTTAGTCCCACGATCGCCAGTTGGCGGTTATAATTTGTCAGTGGCACTTGATCGGCGATCGTGGCCAAACACACCAAATCGAGCAACTCAACTGTCTTTTCTTCCCAGTTACTGACGTTCATCTTTTTCCATAATTCTTTTATCATTAACCAAGCGACGCCCGCTCCGCACAATTGTGTCGTCTGTATTACTGCTAGAGCCGGAAATTTGGTCTTATTTACACTTTCATCTCGCAGATGATGATCAGTTACAATCACTTTCACTTCTTCCTTTTGGCAGTATTCCAAAGCTTCTTTGGCGGTAATGCCATTGTCCACGGTAATAATCAAATCAGGTTTTTTGGTTTCCATGATTTCTTTTAACGCTGAGATTCTGATACCATATCCATGCCGCAAGCGATGTGGAATAAATGGTACTGCGACTAAACCGATTTCTTTCAAACCCTGCCACATAATGGCCGTGGCGCAATTTCCATCCACATCATAATCGCCGAAAATGACTACGTCTTCGTTTTTGTCACGCGCGCGCTCCAGATATTTGTAGACCTTGTCGCAGTCCTTGACAGCTATCCCGACTTTTTCCGGTGTTATCTTTTTCACCAGCGCGCGCGCCTCCACTTTCTCTTCAATTTCCGCCGCCGTTAGGTTTCGGTTTTCAAGCACCGTTGCCACGAAATCCGCCCAAGTTTCTACTTTTTCCTTTTTTTTGAATTGCCAAGTTTTCTGCATTTACAATCCACATTTTACTACACTTTTATCCTAATTCATGCAGTTAATTTTGCAAGTATTTACTTTCATATTTATTAAGTCTTTTATACTCAAAAATAGCAAATCTATATAGTTTCTTCCATAATTCATTTTTTAAATTAAAATTTAAATTTTTTATTTAACACTAATTTGCCTAAAAATTATTGATAAACTATTAGAACATAAATAACAAGCTGTATTAATTTCCTGCCATCTCTTCGTCTTAATGGTGGCGAACTATGCTAAAATAATAGTAAGAATTTTTGAGTAAAATTTAAATCATTTTTATCATGCTGTTTAGAAAAGATTAATTAG
>CAYVKW010000046.1:0-3183 GCA_964452285.1 uncultured Pseudomonadales bacterium
CTCAACTTCCTTAGTCATCAAGATTTGAATTTTATTAATCAGCAGGCTTTTCGTGCCACTGTCGCCGCTCACACTAGCGGCGGTGTTCCCAATTTGATTATTACTTTACCAGAAATGAATCCTTGGCAACTGGGCTATCTCTTTTATTTCTTTGAGTTTTCTTGTGCTCTCAGCGCTTATCTTGCTGGCGTCAATCCTTTTGATCAGCCAGGAGTAGAAGTTTACAAGAAAAAAATGTTTCAACTTTTAGGTAAAAAATAAATTCCTTATAATTAATTTCATCAATAATTTTTTTTAGTCCACTTTAACTTTTTTGCCCTGTATTCTTTAGTCAAAAGCTCTTTTAAAATAAAACACCGCGGTAACCAATTTTGAATTATCAACGATAATTCAAGGATAATCGCAGTGTTTTCCCTCACCGGGCAAGACATATAGTAACCGACGCAACCATTATTTACAAGGACCAAAAAACCATGCTTTAACGGTCAATAACTCCACCCCTTGAGTGAAAAAAAAACTCTTATAAGACTATATAATTCCAGCACTTTTTGCGCTAAAAAAATACTCTTTCTTACTTTCTCTTCTACACCCTATCATAATCACCTGTAATCTCATTGCCAAGTAAAAAATGCTCTCACTAGAAATTTCATTAATTTCCACAACATTTGCCATGGCCAAACAATGATTCGCCACAGCAACTCTGGTTTATCATTCTCTCCGCGTACCCAAGCCGACAACACTATCCATGCTTTTTGCTTATTTTCATATACTCCCACTGCTTGATATAGTCTTTGTCCCTGTTTTTTAATAAATTTAGTTTCTCCGTTTTCCAGTGGCACTTTTCTATCAGGATTGAGTACAGTTTGTTCTACTCCCAAAGCGGTCATTCTTCGCTGCTTAATTCTTTCCTGTGCGTGTTTTGTTAAAATTACCTTCATCTATTACTCATTATACTCTATGTCAATTGAAAAAACACTGGCTCTATCTTTAATTGTAACTATCCAAAGCCATAAATAGACCAGCAGCATTCACTTTTACAAATTTAATTTCATTAATTTTGATTACTGTGCCCACAGATACTGAGCTAATAGAGAAAGTGTTTTCTGCTAAGGTTTTAATCACATTACTAGTATTTGTATACATTGCTACATTACCAGCTTTATCTGCCACCTGCCAAGCAAATTGATAACATCTATCGACTTCCCAATTGGTGACCGTAATAGTCGGATAAGTTCCGTTATAGACAGTTCCCGACCAATCACCATAGCTGCCACAAGTGTCATCAGTTAATTTTGCTTTTCGCCACAATAGCGCTCGGCTCGATGTATTAATGCCTAAACCGCTATCTGTGCCATCACTAACAGTCAAAGTCACTGTTTCATTACTATGTTTTTTTGTTGCATTAGAAAAAGTCACACTGCCACCTGTTGGTGCCGTTGAATCACCTCCGCATCCGCTTTCCAGCTCATAAGGATTACCGATTGTACCAGCGCCTGCGCTGGTAGTTTGTAGACAAGTTGTTAATTGAACAACTGGCAATACATCCATCGTTACCGTTTGCGCTTTTTGTGCCAAGCTTCCATCCAATGAAGCAATCCAATAAGCATATTTTCCCACTCTTGTTTTCGTCCAAAAATTACCTACTGTTTCTATCGTATAACGACCGGTATCGCTACCATTAATTCCAGTCCTATAAGCAGTTTTCACTCCACTTGTCCACTCATCAGAAGCTAATAAAGTTATCTTGCTGTTACAATCACTTTGTGCTAATAACCAAGAACTAAAACTCCCAAACAATTTAATATAACCGCCACTAGTGCTATTTAGACTCGTCAACAAAGTAGAATTACACCAACTTTGAGTATAATCATTTGTACCAGTATACCAAGATCTTCCTTGCAATAAAACTTCATAAGGATTGCCGATTACTCCTGCTCCGGTAGTTGTAATACCATTTCCGGTTTGGATCACCGGTAAAACTCCATGCGCGATTAAATCACTATTTAAACTGGCATCTCCAGTCGTGCTATTAATATAATAAGCCTGAGTCCCACTTTGAGTTTTTGTCCAAAAAGTTTTCATGTAAGGCACCGCGTAATTACTTCCAGATTGCTCCGTCACTGCAGTTTTATAAGTTGCTTTCGCTGCTGACCAAGTTGTTGTATCAATCAAATCAATTTTTTTATTTCCACACACTGTATTTTGCAAAAACTTTTGTTTATCACCAAAAAGTTTCAAATAAGCTCCAGCATTATCATTTAAATTTGCCAGCAGCGTCGAATTACACCAATCATAACCACTGGTGCTTTCACTATTAAGCGGTCTACCATACAATATTAATTCATAAGGATTAGTCACCGCACCAGTTCCAATACTAGTCGAAATTATTTGCGGTTGGAACATTAAGACTGGCAGCGCTGATAAACCAGTAGTTGTGGTCACGCTAGTACTAGCCGCAGCGCCAGTGCTTGCGGTTACGGCATAAGCATTAGTATTCAATCCTACTGGAGTACTCGTCCAAAATTTAGTTACTCTAGAGTCAGCATAACTGCTCGTACCAATAGCCGTTTTATAAGTTTCTTTAATTGTAGTCCACTCAGAATTATTAATCAGAGTTACTTTACCAAAACCGCAGTCATCGCTCTCCAAAAAATAGCGATCTTTATCGCTCATTATCCAATACCAACCAACGCTATTGGTTGAATTTAGTTTTGCTTTTAAACTTGAAGTGCACCAAGCATTTGCAGTTGAAGTATTATAAACCAAAGCTTGAACTTGATTAAAGGAAGAAAAAAACGCTACCCCTGCCAAAACAATCCACAAAAAAACACTCGTTATGATAAACCTGTTTCTCGTTATCCTTTTTTGAAACATAACTTAATCATTTTACACTCAATTTCCTTCTTTTTCAACAGCAATTTTAACCTTTTATAAATTTCTTTACCTCAATTTTATTCTTAAATACTTTTCTAGTCACAATTTAGATTTTTTTCGGTATAATAAGGGTTAGTATTCTAAAAATTCAGAAAGGTAAATTATGAATCTTTTCCAGCAAGCTGGCGACGTAATGAAATTACGTAAACAAGCCATGGCTATCCAGAAAGAATTGTCTGGCCAGCTAACTACCATTGAAGAAAACGGTATCAAAGTCGTGATTAGTGGCGATCAAAAAATCCAAGAATT
>CAYVKW010000047.1:0-2722 GCA_964452285.1 uncultured Pseudomonadales bacterium
CTTTACTTGGGTTAAAATAGGCCAGCTTTTAGTTTCTATTAGCTGCACTTGGACTAAGTTTCCCGCTTCCAAGCTGGCCTTTTTAGTTGAATTTAATTTACAAGCTCCTTTTGCCACTACTTTCACTTTACCTAGTTCTCCAATCAATAAAGTGACTATCAAATCTGCCTCATGATTTTTTGTGGTTTTGATTACTAAGCCAAAGTAATTTTGGCTTCGACTTTTTCTCATTCTTCTTGCTGGGCGTTTTTTAGTTTTTCATCTAATTTACGCACTTTTTCCGCTTCCATATCAAGCATTTTTTTATACTTTTTTCTGGTTGTCATAATAATCATCACAATTAAGGCGATAATTAAAATTATTGCTAATACAGCTCTAACCGGAATAATCCAAAAACTAGCCTCTGCCGCTAAAATCTTATCTGAATTTGTGCCGTATGCTCCAGTTAAAACAGCAGTGTATCTCCCAAAACCCCAGTGAGTACTCCATTCTCCCGTAAATTCTCTACTGCTATCAGGAAAAATATTTTTTTGATCACTAGTTAAATTTATTAACTCTTTCCCAAACATATTTTTAATTTTTATCTCAGCACTTGGTCGAATATGCAGACTGGAGTTGTTTTTGATAGAAAATTTATAAGCAATTGGCCCAAATTCGCTGAACTTATCAAAGTTAAAGGTGTTTATAACGGCGTTTTCCGTAGTTGGTCCGTCAACAAGCAAATATAACAAAGTTCCTACTTGCGCAGTTACTTTTGCTCCTGTCGTCTCACCATTCTCAGCCCCGGTCACTGGCTTATGTAAGATCATCGCATAACGTCCACCTGGTAGAGCTTCAGCTGGTACTTCAATATTTACTAAAATCGTCGCCGAACCTCTAGCTTTTAAAACTACATTGTTTGGAGTGATAGTAATCCATTTAGCCAAACTCCACTTGCTGCTTACGTCATCTTCTACGGCGATTGGCGTTTCTCCATCTTCTCCAATAATAAAATCACGAGCAAAAGTTTCTACGGTAGCTGGATAATCAGAAGGATTTCTGACTTCGATCGTTGTTTGCAACTTTTCACCTGGTTTCACTACCAAACTATAATCGTCTCCTAGTCTTGGAGGAACTGCTGTTAAAGTAATTTCACTTGGATTAGTCACTGTCTCTGAGTCAAGGGCTTTAATTGTCGCTTCCTGAGCGGCAACAAACTGAGTTTTAGCTATGGTTAAAAATATTATTACGACAAGAGACACTATATTTTTTAACTTGCTTATATTATTCATATTTTTTCTTTCCATTCTTCTTTATTTTTTATTAAAATGAGGCCGTAATTGTATAAGTAATTGAAGTTTGATAGTCTCCTGGCTCAGTATCTGAAGCAGATAAAATTCTATAACAGACATCAACTTCATCACCGTTTGTAGATTTTAGATTTGTAATGATCGGTAGAGCGCTGCCACTTGCTTCAGCATCAACAAAACTGCTCCAGCCCGCAGTTGTATCTGCTGCCTGAGTGCCATTGTAAGAAAAAGCAGCTAGAACATTAGGAACATCATCATTTTGATAGGTATCTCCTGAAATGACATTCATAGTGAATCCAAATCTTCCTCCCAATTGATTGGCCCAAGGTAAAGGTGTGCCTGCACTGCTATGTCCTGGAATACAAGCAGTATTATTTAATCCGTCTCCAGAGCATCCAGCTCCGTCTAAGCTCATCTGATCACTGCTTAAGGCAGAAATTACATATCCTCCAGCTGCATTAGTGGTTACTGTAATTTTTTGTGCTGCATCCTTTGGTGTTACCGCATCAATTGTGCCAAAAGCGATTAAATTCCCAGTCGTAGTCACACTCGTTGTTCCTCCGCAAGCTGTCTGACTATTAGCAATTCCAGCAATTTTAAAAGTCAGCTGTGGCGCCACTCTCACCATCATTTTTACTGCTCCTACAAAACCAATGTTGGCCATTTCTGTGGTCAAAACAGTGTCGAGATTATTTGCTTGTTGTACTAAAATTTTCAAGATGCTCGCTTCATTATCAACTCCAGTAATTAAATTATTAATATAAAATTCCGCATCAGCTAAAGTAATCTCGGTTCCTTCATTGGTACAAGTGAAAGTATGATAAGCTAATTCAGATGTCGCCGGCGTTGGCGTTTCTGCTGTTAAACCAGCTGGACAAGTAACGGTGGCACTAGCATTAAAGTCAAAGCCATCATCATCGGGCAAGCTATCATTGTATTCTGTCGCCGTTCTCTCTCCGACTGGTAAAAGAAAATTAATTTTATCAGCAGCGGCAATTGTTCCACTAACCAACAATTTTATTCTTCCAGTTGCTTGGTAAATTACCGGTGCGTTTTCATCGTCATTGTCTGCGGTCAATACTCCTGACAAAGCAATCTCATTGTTTCTTAATTTTGCGCTTGTTGTTGCCACAACATAATCAACACTACCTACTGTAATTGCATCTCCGTTCATTAATTGATCCGAATTTATTGAATAAATATGGTTTGCTGAATCAGTCGCCTCTTTAATTGTGATTAGTGATGTTCCAGCTAAATTTCCCGTCGTTAAAGCGCCTCGAAAAGACAATCTTGAATTCTCTGGAAAAACACTGATTTCTAAAGCTTTTGTTATTGTTGGCCTGACGAAAAAGATTGTTAGCAAACAAGTAGTTAGAATGATTTTTTGTAAAAATTTCATATTTTAGTCTTCGTTAATTATCTGGTTTTTTAAT
>CAYVKW010000048.1:0-2487 GCA_964452285.1 uncultured Pseudomonadales bacterium
ACGATACATATTGGAAAATAGAAAGTAACCAATATGCCAGAAAGTTACACTCGAACACGGGGTGTAATTAGTGTTACAATGGACGAGAAGATGAAAAGAACGATGGTTTTAGCGGTGGTTTTAGGTTTATTGGTGACGATTGGTTTGATGAGCTGGTGGTTGTATCAGCGCTGGCAAACGACGAAAGTCGTGGATCTGAGAATGGGCACGGTGTCAGAAATACGGTTGGAGGATGAGTTGACCGTGGAGTTTGCCAGTGAAAATGTGAAGATAAGCGATTTTTTGGCAGAGTTTACAGGTCAATCTTTGGAAGATAAGCAAATTGAGACGGGGAGCTTGGGAGAGCAAACAGTGACTTTTGCTTATCAGGACGCAAAAAATCGCCTGTGCCACGCAAGTTTTGTCATCACAGTGATAGACACGGTAGCACCGACAATTCTTTACGATAAATATACGATGATGGTGGGAGAAAACGATGATCTAATAGCAAAAATTCCTTGCGGTGACAATGCCGATCCCCGACCAAAGTGCGAATTAATCGGAGATTATGATCCTGATGAAGCGGGGGTATATGAATTGACAGTGAGGACGAAAGATGAGAGCGGTAACGTCGGCGATAATCCTCTGACTTTGGTAGTGGTGGAAGAATACGAAGTCAGTGAAACACCACCGCTCACTTTGACAAAAATGAAAGAGCAAAAACCGGGCGCAAAAATAGGCATCGACGTGTCACGTTGGCAAGAAGAAATTGATTGGCAAGCGGTAAAAGCAGATGGGGTAGAATTTGCAATTTTGCGGCTAGGATCGCAAAAGAAGTTTGACGGCGAACCGACGATCGACCCTTACTTTGAAAAAAATCTAATTGGAGCGCAAGCGGCGGGTCTAGAAGTGGGTGTCTATTTCTATTCACTAGCGCAAACGGTAGAAGAAGCACGAGCGCAAGCTGCTTTAGTAGTGGAAACTTTGCGAGGTCAAAAGATTGAATTACCAGTAGTTTTTGATTGGGAGGCTTGGACTTATTGGAATGATTTGGATTTGAGTTATTATACGGTAAATCAAGTGGCGGAGGAATTTCTGACTACTGTAAAAACGTCTGGCTATCAAGGAATGCTTTATGGGAGTAAGTTGCCACTGAAAAAAGTCTGGTGGAATAGGCATAATTATCCAGTGTGGTTGGCGCATTATGTAACGGAAACTGATTATGACGGAGTTTATCAAATCTGGCAATTTTCGGCGACGGGTGAAGTGGAAGGTGTAAAAGGCAATGTGGATTTGAATGTGTGGATAAGATAATAATTTAATGCTACAATATTAGTGGTCTTTTTTGGATAAAAAGAAAGTAAAAATGACTGAGAATACAGTGAGCGCGGAAAACATAAATAGAGTGGAAAATATAAATATGGAAAATCAGGCACCGGCGCCAGTGGTAACAGAAAGTCCAGAAAAGAAAAAAAATAACGTCTGGATGATAGTAGCAATAGTTACAGCTGGGGTTTCTGTGTTATTGCTAGCTGGAATTGGCTATTTATGGGTAAATAAAAATAAAGATCAAAGCGAGAATCAAAACGCAAAGATAAAAGAAATCCAGAGAGTGGAAATGAACAAAGTCGCAACAGATGAAGCTTTTGGCGGAGTTACGACCAATGCTGGTAGAGCAAGAGCTGAAAATGCACAAGTAATGGATCCACAACGAGAAAGTGAAAAAGAAAAGAAAACTTATTTTTTGGGAGATTATGTCATTATTACTGATCATGAAGTCCAAGAATGTAATAGAGAGGGGACAAAGTGTCAACCACAATATACTCTAAAACAAGTGACATTTAAGAACCTGCCAGAATTAGTAATAGCAGATTTCAAAAATCAAAACCAAAATTTTATCAATCAAGCCGATTTAACTGGGATTGAAACTTTTCTTTATGCAAATAAATTGACCAGTGAGGTTGATGGGCAAATTTTGTCATTAAGTATGAAAGAAGCGGCGACTTCGAGGACAGACAAGACTCAAAAAACTTATAATATGTATAGCGTGAATGTAAATTTGGAGGCACAAAGAGTGGCGACAAATCAAGAATTATTGGCAAAGTTTAATATTACAGCGGCGGAGATGTTCCGGCAAATGCTGGTAAATTTGGCGAATAATGTGGCAGTAGAGCGTTTTTGGTTGAAAACGGCCGACAATGCAGCGCTGACACTGGTAACGATGGACGATTTTAAAAGAAATATTGATAAATATGCTCAATATCTTGATAATCAAGAGGATAAAGTAATTTTGTTTATAGAAAATGGTCAGTTGAATGCAGCTTTTACTGATGAAAAAATTTTGGCGGATTTGAATATAAGTAGCGATAAAAATGAAGGCTTGAGGTCTGGTATTCAAACAGTGGTAATCCGATATTAAGAGTGATTGAGAGTGGACTCTAGAGGACTCGAACCTCTGACCTTTGCAATGTCAATGCAACGCTCTAACCAACTGAGCTAAGAATCCAA
>CAYVKW010000049.1:0-2440 GCA_964452285.1 uncultured Pseudomonadales bacterium
ACATATCCTATATATTTTACAATTCTTTGTTTGCTAATTGAACGTATATCTTCCAACTGTAATACTGAATCTGTATCTAGTGAACGATAATACTTACTGCTCATGAATACATGTGTTGGTAGAAGATTGATGTGATTTGAACTGTCTTTTTTATTATCAGCATTTGTCATAGGTGCAATAATAACATTATTACTTTTATGACCCATAACACTATTTGATAGTACCACGCAAGGTCTTCTACCATTCTTTTCATTACCTATACTATCATAGCCAAGGTCTACAACAATCATATCTCCCTTTTGATATGTTTCTTTCGCTAAATCCTTCATCAGCTAACTCCTTTCCCTGTCTGTATGAGCATACCAATTTTATACATACCTATTAGATACCCCCTCATTACCGCATTGCCAGTATTGTCATCAAAAACAGATTTCTCAATCTTGCCTAAGTTACCTTGAAAAAATTCTTTTATTTCGCTTAAATCATCCATCTTGGTAATTTTATTGATAAGTAATTTCTGACCTTTTAAAAAATCAGTCTCTTCTAATTGATTTAACTCTCTTAAATAAGACTGCAATTCTTTCTTCAACTTCTTAATATCCATTATACTACATCAACTCCTATCTGTCAAGTTTTTTATATTCCTTAGTCACTAAAAGTATCGACAAAATCTTTAATGTCTTGCTTAATTTTCTTTAAAGTGATAATCATTTGATTACTATATTGTGAATGAGTTACTATAATCTCATTATCACTATCCTTAGATATAAAACCAATGTTCTTCTTGCGTTTAGGACAGTCTAGCTCTTCATATAATGCCCAGTACAAACTGTCATAATAACGTTGCTTATGAGCTGATAGTTTTGTTTTCTTAACCCATTCTCCATTATCTGAGAACTGTACTGTCCAAGCTGACAATCCCTGAATTGATTTGTTTTCCATAAATTCTTCTACTGCACTATTTCGTACCATTAATTTTTTCACGTCCTGTAATTTATTTTAAGTCATCGAATAAAATTTCTTTCATATTCTTTTTGTAGATGTATCACTACCTCGATTTGATTAATTTCTCTATTCTCGTTCCTCCACTATTTTTAATTCCACATCAGTATTTATATCGTTCGCTAGTATTGTGTACTCTCTCATTCTGCCACCTCAATAAATTCATAACTATCAGTCAAATTAAGTAAATCCTTCTGCCAACCATCGTCAGGTTCTGTGATTTTAACCACATAGGGGATTTCATTCAACTTAATGAATTTGACTTTATCGGTATAAGCCGTATTATGTATCACACCAATCGCCACCATTGAAATGAACCCACAAATGAGAAAACACGATATACCCATCATTACACCAAGACCAACATCGTCCTCCTGTCGCTTTGCGATAGCCCCCACCCATACAGAAATCAGAAAAGGGATTACCCAAAATAGATGCTTCATTCCGTCACCTCCACCTCAACAAACTCAAAAGACCCATCATCAATATTTCGGTAAACATAAAATTCCGAGGGCTCTTTATCATCTCCGATTTGTATAGTGTCGTATAACACGTACTTATCTTTCGATTCTTCATATTCGGTACGCTCATTATTTAATTCAACCGCCACACCCAAAGCGATAACCGATAGGAGTAATATTCCATACATTTTGAAATAATCTTTCACGCTACTCTTCATTCCGTCACCTCCAATAGCTTAATAACATCTTCTGCTATCTCTTCGCCAAAAGAAATCCACAATAAATCGTTTCGCATTATCTCTAATTGACATTTAATATCTTTTGCTGAACCTTCGTTTCTATCCTTAACCTGACGCTCAAGACTTTCCAAATCAGAGAACACATCTTCCAGCAATACTGCAAGCTCTTTAAGTCGCTTCATTGATTCATTATCATAATCTGTATCACCATAAAATCTAATACCTTCTGTTAAATCATTTCCTGTTACTATTGTTTTGACCTTCATTCTTCCAACTCCTCTACTTCATATACATACCTTGTTTCTGTATTTACTCGAAAAACCTCTCCACACTGGTAGCATTCAAGTTTATGGTTACCTTCAGAGAAGAACACTTCCGAATGATACCGCCCGCCTTGATATTCTTGTTCTTCGTTACAATATGGACAAATTATTTCATTAATCATTCTTCCAACTCCTCTACCGGCTTTCTAAATGCCCAATATCTTTCGTCATAGTCTTTGATTTCTTGTTCGGTTAAACGGTGCGATTTCTTTTCACCTTCATACATATCTTCGAGTTTGAAAGGGTCTGCTTCAGTAATCGTTTTACCATCCATCATTCTGCCTAACATCACTCTATTATGGTTATTCATTACATAATACAACGGCTCTTCTTCCACTAAGTTTTTTAAATCCTTAATGAATCCTTTAATCCAACCATTTTCGAGTTCGCCATGAGCATCTTCTTCTTGCTTGTA
>CAYVKW010000050.1:0-2196 GCA_964452285.1 uncultured Pseudomonadales bacterium
TAAATATAAATGAGATCGAAAATGCGATACGCATAAAGAAGTATAGATCAAAGACTGATGATATAACCTTTATGCTGAATTTTCAAAAATAGTCTATCCAATAACCGCTCATACTTGATAACCAGAAACAATAAAAAAGCGTATCCCTTTCGAGATGCGCCTTGCTCTATAAGAAAGAAAATGTTACGACTTACTTTGCCTTCATTTGCTTTTTGACATAAGCTTTTGCATGGGCTTCCACAGCAGTTGCTTTGATAGCACTTGCCGAGGAAATCTTTTGCTTACTGAAATTTTTGATAGCGAGATTCGCTACATTATTGATGAAGTTACTGTTTTCTAAAACTGCAATTTCTTTAAGGATAAGCTTGTTGCTGTTGATAATTTTGGAGTTCTTCGAACGGAATTTTTTAAGGTTGCTAGTGAAGATTGCCTGATAGTTGTCGATCGCTGGAATACCCGCAAGCTCATTAGGAAATTTCTTCAATTTAGCTGCCAAGGCATTGAAAGATTTCATTAAATCGTCCAAAACTATACCACCGCAAGTGCCATCGATAATGATAATCTTCTTTTTAAGGGCTGCGATTTGGCGATTCTTGTAGGTGTTGAGGAGGCTAGTCACCTTTTTGCTAATTAGTAGCTCGTTCCGCTGTCCTATTGTGGTGACGATCTTTGATTTTGCGTTGGTCTTGGTCTTTTTTGTTGTAGCCATTTTGTTCTCCTTTTGAGTTATGGTTTGTTTTGTGAAAGTTTTGAAAAGGTGTCGTCGCAGATGGCGGCGAGAATTTTTTCATGGATGCAAACTTCGGGGGATATCCCTTCAATTGTTCCGGTGGTATAAAAGGCGGTGCAGGCGCACTCATGGGCGATACAGCGATATCTGATGGGGCAGCTCTTGCATTGATGCTTATCTCGATCTAGAAACGTGTAGATGTTTTTTGCCACGGCGTTGGTAAAGATTTTTGGTTTGTTGTCTAAAACATTACCAAGCATGTATTTTGCGTTGTCTTTGCTAGAAATAAAACGGGTGCAGGGGAAAACATTTCCGTTGGTGGAAACACTGATCCCGCCTTTTAGAATATGACAGGTGAGCCCCCTTTTGCGAAAACCCGTGCTCTCTATGAAGATCTTGTCGTAGATGGTGCCAAGGTAGATCTTGTTACCCTGTTGCATGTTTTTTATCCAGAACAGCGCCATTTTTTGGTATTCTTGGGATAGTTTGTCAAAGTCTTCTGTTGTCCAGTTGCCGTCAAAGTCGACAGCTGTAGTCATTTGCCTAAAGCCCTGCTTGAAAATCCACTCAACAGATTTTGCAAGTCCCTTGACGTGGGCCGGCGTTACCACGGAAAGTACTGTAGCGTCTAAATCTACGAGCGTTTGGATGTGTGGTAGAATAAGTCTAAAACTTCCCTTGCCATTTTGCTGCCTTCGTGCAATGTTGTGACTTCGTTCGGGTCCATCAAGTGAAAGGTATACCTTGAATTTTTCTCGTTTCAAGAATGACACAATCTTGTCATTTAGTAAAGTACCGTTGGTGTTGATTACAAAATGCAAATTGAAATATTTTGATAGTTCACTGCGGCGTTCTTTTACCAAAGCCTTTGCAATCTTTACGCCTTTGCGGATTGAATCAAAACGGAGCAGCGGTTCTCCGCCAAAAAAAGTGATGTTAAAAAAATCTTGGTTCAGCTCAATGGTACGATCCAGTGCAAGGCTAATCGACTTTTCGAGAACCTCATCGGACATGACTAATTTACGTTCGACATGACTAACGTTGTAATAGCAATAAGTGCAACGGAGATTGCATTGTTCTGTAAGACTGAGTACTAAATTCATGATATAATAAATTGAAAAGCTTAAAATAAAATAGTATTGACTTTCCCGTAATAAAAACATTATTGCATGTAAATAAAACTTTTACATCTAAATGATAATATACTTTGTGGTGGGAGAACTATTCTCGAATTATGATTGAATGCATCGCTTTTTTTTAATTCAATGGGAGAGTTATCAACAGAAAATTTATTTCCTGATAAAGTATATTATGAAAATGTTGGTTTTGAACTTTTGGGGAATAATTTTGAACGATTAGCGAGGATATATCGCCTTGGAATAAAGCAAATAGTCGTTATTGGCGATGTATCTTTTAATCCACTTTACCGCGGTTCTTTTTGATGTCGGAGCGGATTTTCTTGGCTT
>CAYVKW010000051.1:0-2094 GCA_964452285.1 uncultured Pseudomonadales bacterium
AATTAAATATTAATTTATGATCAGAATTAAAACAAAAGTTTTTTTAGCTTTCTTTTTTTTGAGTTTTATTTTTGTTTTTTTTAGTCACATTCAAGCTGTCTCTTGTCTCAAAAGTGACAATAGCTGCGTCCAGCTAGAAGATGATGCTGAAACAGACGACTGCGATGGTGTTTTTTATGACGACTCTGAAGTTTGCGGTTCTTGTTGGATAAACGATCAATGCGACGTCGAAGAATACAAGCAAAGCCAATGTTTAAGTCAAAACGGACTTTGGGCAAACACTAGTGATTGCGACGGTAGAGAAGCCGCCGCTCTGCAAGGACAAACTGATTTAACTAATGTCGTTCCTTCGATCAACTGTTATTTTCCTGTTGCTAATAATACGCAATTCACGTCGCTTAATAATTTTGGTTCCGCTCAGGAAAACGGCAATAGCTGTCACCCCGGAGTGGATATTGATCTGACCAGTGGTAATCAAGAAATTATTGCTGCCACCACCGGAGTTGTCTATCAAGTTATTGGCAATTATTCTACTTGTTCTGCTACTGCTGGTTTAAGAGTTGGTGGTCAAGCTTCTGCTTTAATTATTGAAGACGATGGAATTTTTTATCTTTATGGAGGACTTGACCCAAACAGCTTTTCTGTGCAAAGCGGTGACTCAATTTCAGCCGGTCAATCATTGGGAACAAGTAAAAATTGCGGTCAACTGCATTTTGAGGTGCGCAGCGATGCTGACTTTTCTCAATTTTGGTATCCAACTCCAGGAGAAACAGTCGGCGCTGACGCCAATTATTGTCGGCAAAAATTTATTGGTAAAAAACCCATTAACTTAATTGATCCCACCGACATTTTGACAAATTTTTCGCAAAATAAATGTTTAGTTGTTGCTAATAGCATAGATTCTAGCGCAGGTGATCATTGGGACTTAAGCAACGTTTATGTGAAAAACAACATTTTTGCCTCATGGCAAGATTTAAATAGATTTATTGCTCAACTTGTTTATGACGGCAACCAAGCTTATTGTGCTGCTCCAGCTACTATTCTGAGTGGCTTTACTCATTCAAAGTATAAAGCGATGGAATTAGATCTAACAAACGCCACTATCCCCTTAATGCGCAACAGTAATTACCAACCGTTTCGCCGTAACTCAGCCGAAACTTATTATGGTTATATTGCTGATATGCAAAATAAAGGCATTACTAGTGAAGCTAATTTGCTTACCGAGACTTCTTGGCTTGGAAAAACTCTCAACGCCGAAACTCGTTGTACGATGAAAGTTTACAATCAACTTTATTTAAGTTATGAATATCAAAAATGTCTTAATGTTGCCATTGCCGCTTGTATTAAACCTCCCTATTTAATTGGCTCTCCAGATCCGTATGCACCAAAAAACAATGAAGAAAAAGAATGTCTCAGCCTTGCCAAAGAGCGCTGCATGAAACTTCACATTCATATGGATAGCACTTTTTACACTAAAAAGATCTGGATGGATTTACAAGAAAAAAAAGTTAATTTGTTACCAAGCTTTATCTCAAATTTTAAAGCTAACCGTTTAAGAAATGATCAACAATATCTTCTTAAAAGAAAGAATGAGATAATTAGCGTTACTACTTATTGTCAAAACTTGCTTAAGTCTACCGCGGCAAACGATTTAATGATTAAAGATGGCCTAGAAAAATTTCCCCTTTTCTTGCCAACAATTTATCGTACCGGCTATATTGTTCAAGCAATAAAAATTTGTCCCGTGCGCAAAACAGGAGATTGCGGGGATCCAGTTTGGGACTATAATAATTGCGAATGGTCAATCGTTCCTGATAGAATTAGAGTTTATCCTTTCAAATTTCCTGATCTAGCCACTAATAAAAACTATTGCGACCAAGATAATCCTCAGTACCCAGAAAAGTGTATTGTTTATGAAGATTTGCCGTCTTTTGATCCAATCACTAATTACAGCGATCCTGCTACTTTAAACGCTCAATTTCTACAAACCTTTGCTGAGCAAAAGCAGGATCGCACCGAGAGTGTTGCTGCTCGCACCCAAATGGTTTCTTTAGCTCAGAACGCTACTTATGATTCAGGAGATTTTGTTTATTG
>CAYVKW010000052.1:0-2010 GCA_964452285.1 uncultured Pseudomonadales bacterium
TTGACGACTCTCAAAGGTAGACCAGAAGAGTTAACAGTGACAATTTTGCCTGGTTGGAGAAGAGAAGAAATTGCTGCTTATTTGGGCAATTTGGGTTTAACTAATTTTGATGAAGAAGAATTCTTGGTTTTAACTAAAGGCTTAGAAGGGCAATTGATGGCAGAAACTTATCGGATTTTTCCTAATACGACTACAAAATCAATAGTGGAACTTTTACATCAACAATATGTGGTTGATATTGAAGACAATGAAGAAGTTAGAGCTCTGCTGGCGCGAAGCGAGAGAAGTTGGACCGAAATTCTGACAGTAGCATCGCTTTTGCAAAGGGAAGCGAGAGATGAAGAACAAATGCGCAATATTGCGGCCATTATTTATCGACGCTTGGATGATAATTATCCGTTGCAATTGTGCGCGACGGCGCAATACGCAGTGGGCAAAAATAAGCAAACTGGGAGTTGGTGGGAGGCGCCGTCGTTGGCAGATACACAATTTGATTCACCGTATAATACTTATCAATATAAAGGTTTGCCACCGACACCGATTTCAAGTGTGAGCATTCAGGCAGTGAAAGCGGCTTTGCAGCCGGCGGAAAACGATTATTATTTTTATTTACATGATGATCAAGGGCGCATTCATTATGCGGTAACAGTGGAAGAGCATAATGATAATAAAGCGAAATATCTATGAATTGGAAAAAAGGGCTAAGAATAGGAATTATTGGACTATTGATAATTGGTTTGCTTAATTTAGGAAAAACGTCGACAGCGCTGGCGGCAGAAGATTTGCGGGTGGAAGTACAGGCTGATTATGTGATTGCCGCCAGCGCTGCAGCAAAGGTAAAAGTTGATTTCAAACTAACTAATACTTCACCGACAACTTTTGTAGAAAGTTATCAATTAAAAATTCCGACGGACGGGGTATCGGCGGTGGTGTTACAACCAAAGAAAGAAGAAATTGACAAGACTGTAACTACAGAAGGAGAGTGGCAAATTTTTGATTTGAAATTTCGGAATGAAGTGGTGGGACAGGGAAAAGCGAGAGAGTTTGCTTTGGAATATGATGATACAGATCTAGTGACAGTAAGAGGCAAAAATGTAATTGTGAGAATACTGGCAATAGAAGCGGCAAAAGCGGCGGATAAATATATAGCGAAATTAACAGTGCCGACTAGTTTTGGAGAAGCAAGCAAAATTTCTCCCGAACCAATTAGGGTGAATAATAAAGCTGGCCAAGTAGTTTATACTTTTGATGTATCCGGAGGGAAAGAAGTGCTGGTGCAATATGGAGAGGTGCAAACTTCGCAATTTAGGTGGGAAAAAATTTTGGAAAATAAAAGTAATGCGACAACTTATATGCAGTTAAATTTACCAGTAAATGATGAAAAGCGCACCTTTATTTATGCTTTTTTGACACCGATGCCAGATCATTATCAGGTATCAGGTCAAGAGTGGCAATTGTTTTATTTAATTAAACCTTGGCGAGAAATTAAGGTGTCGGCGTCTGGTTATGCTGTGATGAAAGAAGTAGACGAAAGATATCAATTAAAAGAAAATTTACCTGAAGCGATAAAAAATGAATGGCAAGACTTTTTTGTTGATGCGATTGCGGAGGAAGTGTTGAAACAAAATCAAGCGACGCCAAAAATGCAAGTCAATCTAGATAATTGGTGGTTTTTGCCTTTGCCCGGGAGATTGAAAATCGCGATTTATAATCAAGGTGGAGAAGAGAAGAATAATTGGTTGCTGAAAACACAACTGATGAATGGAGATAAAGTCGAGATCGTGTCAGAAGAAACGGTAATTAAACTGATGCCGTGGCAAAAAACTGAGGCAAAAATTTACCTCAAAAATGAGAAATGGTGGCCGATATATCAAGAAACTAAGGTAAAATTAACATTATTAGATGAAACTGGATTAGTAATGCAAGAAAAAATTTATGACGGAATTACTCTCGCCTACCCTACCCTTGCCGTTATCGGTGGCATTTTCGCAGCTGCCATCACAGCCGGGA
>CAYVKW010000053.1:0-1810 GCA_964452285.1 uncultured Pseudomonadales bacterium
TGTAAAAGGTTTTAGCTGTGCCCGCCGGCCCTTCAAGAATGACTAATCTACTTTCTCCTTCTTCAGTTATCAAAGCCTCTTGAAGAAAGCGTTGAGTTGCTCCGCGCGGAATAACCTTACAGGGTCGTTCACTTTCATGTTTTAAAGAGACAATCTCTCGACCATTAAAACGACCCAGTCTGGCAGCTTGAGGATTCGCTTCGTTGACAATGATGAGAAATTCATTCGTGACTAAGCCTGAAATTGGTTCAGAAGCTCCTTTTTCCTCATTGTAAAGATAGACGTCCATCACCGAAAGGGACCAATCAATCTTCGTCGTTGAAGCAATCTGAGCAAAAACCTCTTGTTTACAATAAACAGTTCTTTGTCCAGTATAGTCATCACTTTGATCAGAAGAGCTTGGTTCTAATGTCTCCAAGCCCACTTGATCAGCTTTAATCGCCAAGTAGACATCGCTAGTCACAAATACTACCGCAACTTTTTCCTGTTCTTGGAAATGATAAGCTGTTTTGAGAATTAGATGATCAGGATCATTAATATCCCAACCTTCCAGCAAAGCCTCGCCATTGCCTAATTTAGGCATGATTCTAATGGTGTGACCGAAGTCATTGATAATGCCAGTCTTTAAGTCGCCTTTTTTACCAAGCTCTCGTAAGATTCGGCCAACCTTTCTCGAAGCATGACCACGCGCGCTATCTTCCTTCTTGAACTTTTCCAGTTCTGTGAGCACTACTTCGGGAATAAAAATGTTTCCATCGGTAAAGGTGGCATCAGTGAGACAATCAGGAGCTTTGAGTAAAACATTGGTGTCTAAAAAATAGTTTTTCCCGCTCGCGTCCATTAAACAGTCAACTCCTTCACAATTTTTGCTGCTTTTTTTTGCATTAATTCTTAGCAGCAAACAATAATTATTAATATAGAAAGCTAAAAATCATCACTGTTTGCTGCTAAGAAAAAGTATTTTCTTATTAAAGAACCTGCAAAATTCAATCGCTAATGATCTCATTTGCAATTCTGGCTATAATAACACAATGATTGAAAAAACTTTACTTTACTTTTTTATTACCGACGCTTCGTAAATTGCTGTAATTGATTGACCTAAAATTTTGTCAAATTCAGTTTCACTTTGATCGACGCGCAAGCCTGTTAGTAAGGCTCGGGAAAAACTGGCAATCACTTGGTGATTATGAGCCAGTTTTTCATTCGCCTCGTTTTGCTCATAACCGCCAGACAAGGCCACGACTCTAACTACGTGCGGATCAGCAGTTAAATCGACGTAAAAATTATCTTTAGTTGGAATTGATAATTTCAGCATAATTTTTACGTCGTCAGCCAATTCTTTCAGTTGCGCCGCAATTTCTTCTTTTAATAAATTTTCCGCTGCTTCTTTATCGATAATGTTAATATCAACTTCAGGTTCAATTATTGGTACCAAACCAGCCGCCGCAATTTTTTTAGCTAGTTCAAATTGTTGTGCCACTACTTTTTTAATGCCTTCAGGATTGGCTGCTTTAATTACCGAGCGCATTTTTGTGCCAAAAATGCGCCGCTCTCCCGCCTCCGCCAACAAACTTTCAAAATTTGTGAACGGTTTCATTAGCTGCACGCCTTCACTTAATTCCGTTAAACCCTCATCTACTTTCAAAAATGGCACGATCCCTTTTACCCGCCACAAATAGTCAGCCGTCAATTGTCCGTCAATGGTTCGATTCATCGTGTCTTTAAATAAAATTGCCCCCAAAATATATTCACTGCTAAAAACGGGACTTTTAATAATACGCGTTCGCATTTGGTGCACCAAATCAAACAT
>CAYVKW010000054.1:0-1774 GCA_964452285.1 uncultured Pseudomonadales bacterium
TTATCACACCTTAGGTATCGTTCATGGAATGTGGCGCCACATTCCAGAGCAGTTTGATGACTATATCACCAATCCTAAGGCCAACGGTTACCGCTCGCTACATACCGCAGTTATCGCTGAAAACAGATCTTTAGAAATTCAGATTCGTACCCATCAGATGCACTTTGAAGCTGAGCTGGGTATGTGTGCCCACGTCAACTACAAAGAAGGCGGCAAAAACAAACAGGACACTTACCTCAATCAGAAGATTAACTCGTTACGTCAGTTATTATTAGCAGGTAGTGATAGCACAAATAAGAACCTGTCTCCCGATGGCATTATTGATGAGTTTGACTTAGAGGAAGACGAAGAACAACTGGTAGATTTCGGTGAGCTAGAACACATCTACGTGTTTAGCCGTGATGGAGATATTACCGAACTGCCTAAAGGCGCAACGGTTTTAGATTTCGCCTACTATGTGCATACTCAAGTGGGTAACCGTGCCCAAGCCGCTCGGGTAAACCAGCGTTATGTTCCCCTCACCTATCAGCTAAAGACAGGTGAACAGGTCGAAATTATCACTAAGTCTTCGCGTGAACCAAACCGAGACTGGTTGGTGCCTTCATTGGGCTATATTCAAACCTCACGTGCCCGCTCAAAGCTACGTCAGTGGTTTAATAAGCAAGACCGTGACAAGAACTTAGAGATTGGCAGACAAATGCTAACAAAAGAGTTGGGCCGTTTGTCGGTTCATCCTAATAGCATTAGTTTAAAAGACTACGTCAAACATTTTAATGTCAACTCTGCCGACGATATCTTAGTGGGCCTAGTTACCGGTGAAATTGGCCTTCATCAGCTGACTGGGCATATCTCACGAGAGCTTGACCTAGTGACCGATAAGGAAGAGCAGGACTACACCCCAAGCGTGCATCCTAAGGTCACCGGCAAACTCGATGCTTATAAGATTAATGTAGATGGCCTAGATAATATAGAAACCCGATTTGCCAACTGCTGTCAGCCAGTCTACGGTGAGCCTATCGCCGGCTTTATTACTCAAAGTAGCGGGGTCTCTATCCATAATCGAGGCTGTGCAGAGTACAATCGCTTAATTGAGCGCGAGCCTGAACGCGAGATTTCTGCATCTTGGGTATCACAGCAAACCAGTTATCAGCCTGTTGAAATCATTATTGAAGCTTATGATAGAAGAGGCCTACTTCGTGACCTAACCCAAGTTATCGACAAAGAAAATGTCAATATCCGCGGAGTAGATACCAATAGTGATGATGACAATGTGGCACACCTTAAATTCCGTCTTGAGGTGACTGGTCTATCGCAACTTTCAAAATTACTGGCCAAGCTTGAGCAGCAGCCTGGTATCTTACATGCTAGAAGAGCCGTTTAATTATGCCTGAGTTACCTGAAGTTGAAACCACTAAGACCAGTCTCAAGCCTCTACTTAATAAGAAAGTAGAAGCAGTTGAGGTCTTTCAGCCAAAACTACGTTGGCAGGTTCCTGAGGACATTGATAGCCTGCAAGGGTATGTACTGGATAACATTCAGCGCCGAGCCAAATATTTGATTTTGCAATTTAAGCAAGATCAGCAGCCTAACACCAATGAAGCCGTTACAACCCTGCCAAAAACTAAGGCGTTAATTATTCACCTAGGCATGTCTGGTAGTTTGCAGCAGTTCCCCACTGGCACTGATAAGCGTAAGCATGACCATGTAATTATGCAGTACACTAGTGATAAGGCTTCTGAAGCCTCCATTCAGCTACACTACCATGACCCTCGCC
>CAYVKW010000055.1:0-1709 GCA_964452285.1 uncultured Pseudomonadales bacterium
CAATTTGATCGCTGACGACACTTAAAGAATCCCGCTCTTTGGAGAGCTTGAGCATGGCTTCAACAAAATTTGTTCCAGGGTGCCCTTCTGGCAGCTCACCAAACAACCAAGCAGTTCGTAGGATGTAGTATTTGGGACAAATTTCTCTCACAAAGTTTTCTCCTTCGAGTTTGGTTTTTGCGTAAACAGATTCCGGATTTGGCACATCTTCCTCGCTAAATGGGGTATTTTTGCTTCCGTCAAACACAAAATCAGTCGAAACATACAACATTGTTGTATTATTCTCTTTTGCCGCCATCGCCACATTTTTCGATCCATCGGCATTTATTTTCCGGCAAAGATCGGCTTTTTCCTCTGCGTCATCAACTTTTGTGTATGCTGCTCCATGAATGATGAAGTCCGGTTTTTCTTTCCCGATCACTTCAAATACTTTATCTTTGTCCGTAATATCCATTTCTTCAGAATCAGTTAAAACAAGCTCATATTCATTGCCTAAGAGCTCAATTATTTTTTTGCCCAGCTGGCCTTTGGCGCCGGTAACCAAAATTTTACTCATTTATCATTTTCTCCAAATAAGCTTTTATTTTTATCTGCTCATCAAAAGAGTTTTCTAACTCAATCCCAAGTATTTCCGGCAAATATTCTTTATATTTTTTCAAATAATCAAGCTGATTAAGGTCGTCTAATGTGTGTAGATCATAATGTGGCTTGTGCTCTTTATCCCAACTTACAAAAACCGGCTCTTCTCTGACTGCTGAAATGTGGGCGAATCCCACTTTAAATTTTTCAATCATCTTCTCGAAATTTTTATAGTCGTTTTCTCCCATAATATTACCTGCTTCAAAGTGAGCAAAGTCCACACACAATCCGGCATATTTTTCCGCAATTTCTTCCAGCTTATCGATTGGACCGGCGTTTTCGATGTAGATTTTGTCTCTAAACTGATCCAAGCACTCTGGCGGCAATGTCCCAAATCTATAAGGATGAATATTAAAAAGCTTGCAATGATATCGTTCTATTAAATAGTTTATTTCCTCCGGCTTCATGTCTTCTTCTCTGAGGTGAGTAAAGACAATTGTCTCCAAGCCGGTTTTCTCTAACCGATCATAAAGCTCTTGTCGGTCTTTGTGTTGCAAATAAGTGGGAAATAATGCAATTTCTTTAGTGCCGAATCGGTCAATTTCCTTTATCTTCTCTCGCCAGTCAGAGCCGGGAGTAGTAGTCAGTCCAAGTAAAATGGTATGGCGCAGGGGGTTGGGTGTAGGGAGTTTTTTATTTATCATAATATTTTTTATTAAGGAGACAGAGTGTTTTATAAAAATTCTCCTTGCTCCTTTCTCCTTACTCCCCACTATTCGCAAACTTGCGTTGCGAATCCAGATACTCGCCTGAAACAATCCGTTTCCACCATCCTTCATTTTCCTTATACCATTTAATCGTCTTTTCAATTCCCTCATCAAAGGTAACGGAAGGATTCCAGCCAAGCTCGTTTGTAATTTTTGAGTGATCCATGGCATATCGCATATCATGACCCTTCCTGTCCTCGACATAAGTTTTGAGTGATTCCGGCTTGCCTAACAATTTTAGTATTGTGTCAGCCACTTCCAAACCATTCTTTTCTGAGTCACCGCCGACACAGTAAGTCTCGCCAATTTTGCCCTTATGCAGAATCAAGTCAATCGCTTCACAATGATCTGTAACATAAAGAT
>CAYVKW010000056.1:0-1332 GCA_964452285.1 uncultured Pseudomonadales bacterium
TCAAGATGATAAAAACAATACTAACCAAGTATTTTTGTTTGTTTGGCTTTTCTTGTCGGCCTTTCATATGTCCTCATTATAGCAGAAAAAATTTGTTATAATATCATTATGATTGATTATCTTAGCTTAATTAATAAATATTATCATTTAGGGACTCGTACCTATAAAATTTTTCTTATTCACGCTGTTTTGGTAACCAATAAAGCCCTTCAAATCGCGCGTCATCTTCAACTGAGTCGAGCAGAACAAGATTTTATTGAAGAAGCAGCCATGCTTCACGATATTGGTGTTTTTAAAGTCAATAGTCCCAAGATGGATTGTACTGGGAAATTGCCTTATATCGCTCACGGCGTCGCCGGCGCGCAAATTCTCCGTCAAGAGAATTTGCCTCAGCATGCTTTTGTCGCAGAAAGGCATGTCGGTGTCGGTCTGACCAAAAAAGAAATTGTTGGACGTCAGCTACCTTTGCCTGCTCAAGACTTTATCCCCACTTCTTTAGCCGAAAGAATTATCACTTACGCCGATTTATTTTTTAGCAAACGCGATGCAACCTTGTGGCAAGAAGACGATCCCGCTGACATCATTGCTGAGTTAGAAGGCTACGGTGACGATCAAGCGCAAATTTTTATTAATTGGCAAAAAGAATTTGGATTTTAATTGTGTTGTCAGGAACTTCTCTTCCACTTCATTTAGAAAACGATTTTCTTAGCCTTGATTTCAAACTCTCTGCCGCCGAATTTACCAGCTTATTTGATAAAAAATCCGGTCTTGAATTTGCTTGGTCAGGTGATCCTAATGTTTGGGCTGGTCGTAATCCAACTCTTTTTCCTATCGTTGGCAAAGTCTGGCAAGAACATTACAATCTTGGCAAGAAACAATTTTCCTTGGGTAATCATGGTTTTGCTCGTCATAGCGAATTTTCTTTAATCGATTACACTTCCACCAGCTTGACTTTGAGCTTAGAAAATTCGCCTGCCACTTTTGCCGTTTACCCCTTTCGTTTTCGTTTGACCAATCACTATCAACTTCAAGACAACTCTTTACTTATTACTCTCACTGTTTTAAATCTTGATGAGCAAAACCTTCCTTTTTCCATTGGCGCTCATCCAGCTTTCAAGTGTCCACTTTTAGTTGATGAGAAATTTAGCGATTATCAAATTGTTTTTGAACGCATAGAAAATCTTTCTCGCCTGCAAATGAATCCTGACAGTTCTTTTCAGGTACAACGCTCATCTTTTGGCCAAAATGTCAAAACCATTCCTTTAACTCATCAGCTTTTTTCTCAAGATGCTTTAGTTTTTGAAAATCTTGCTTCTTCTTGGGTTCGTCTTC
>CAYVKW010000056.1:1342-1668 GCA_964452285.1 uncultured Pseudomonadales bacterium
AGGTTGCCCTTGGTTCGGTCTTTGGAGCAAAGGCGACTTTGTTTGCCTTGAGCCGTGGCACGGCCATGGAGATTTTGTCCATTATAACGGCGATTTTACTCAACGTGAAGGGATGCTTGCCTTACCGCCGTCAGCGCAATTCGTTTTTTCTTATTCCATCACCATTAACTAAAGTCGCCAATCATTTCTTTCCCTTCTCCAAAACTTTTGTTCCCTCTTTTAATCTCTTCTTAGTGCTTCTACTGGATCCAGCTTTGCCGCTTTTTTAGCCGGATAAGCCCCGAAAATCAGCCCAATAGCTGTCGATACTACCACTGAAACGATAA